>PNLN01000070.1 GCA_013823055.1 Cyanobacteria bacterium DS2.3.42 | reverse complement strand
GCCCGAGGAATTTAGCTGCGGCAGGATTGCAGAAGGAGATTATTCCGGTCAGATCGGTTATCAGGTAACCATCTGCGGAATGTTCTGTGAGGCAACGGTAGATGTCTTCAGTCTTAATGCTCAAAGCTGAGACTCGGTGAGACTTAGGTTTACAGGTAAATAAGGCGCGGAGCGCTTAAATCCTACGTTAACATCAGAAACGCGGGCAAAGGTCCATTACAACCTATCCTTAAGGTTTAGGAGTATTAACACTCCCGCCCGGCAAAAATCCCCAAAGGCAGACCTGTCAAAGCTTCTCGGCAATGCCGCAAGGCGCCCGGTTTCACCTGATCGGCCTTAGCCTGCGTCTTCGCCATTGCCTTCGCCATCATCGCGTTTCTCACCGTCTTCGCCGTTTTTCCCAATCTGCGGCTCATTCATGAGATTGAGCAAATGGTTGAGACGAGTGGTATCGGTGAGATAGAGGTAGCCGAGCAGTGCCTCAAATGCTGTCGCTTTGCGGTAAAGCGCCTGCTCAGAGCGGCGGTAGGCGGCAGGCTTCATATTGCGCGCCCGCCTGACCAGGTCCTTCTCCTGGTCGTTCAACGCGTCGGTCAGCAAGTGCAGTGCCTTCGCTTGTCCTTTGTAGGACACAACTCCAGCCGTTCGCTTGTGCATTTCTTTGGCGCTGGATGCGCGCAAAACCTCTTTCTCACGTACAAACAAGTGAAAAACGGCATCGCCGACGTGGGCGAGTTGTCTTAAGGAGATATCGGAAGCCTGCAAATGACTGAGCTTCGTGCCGGATAGCATGCGCACTGGTCCTTTTAGAAACTCAATCAGCTCTTATCGCTCGAGCCTTTGCCTTTCAAAGCAGAGCCCAGGACCTGAAAACCAAAGCGAGGCAGTGACGACATCATTCTCTTGAAGCGCCATGGCTCTGAAACCAGCCTGTAGAACCATTCCAAATGACATTTTCTGAAAAGAGCCGGAGCTCGCTTGACCACGCCCGTCCATACGTCGAAGCTGCCGCCGACGCCGACCATGACCGCTTTTGGAAAGGAGTTGTGCCATCTGTCAATGAAATATTCTTGTTTGGGCACGCCGAGTGCAACAAGAATCAGCTCCGGCTCATGAGTCATCAACTCGTCGACAATCTCATCTTCCTGGTCTTTGCTGAAATAGCCGTCTTGAGTGCCGACTATCTTGATACCGGGATAGAGCTTGGGTAAAAGTTCTTTGAGCGCGACCATAACTTCCGGCTTGCCGCCGATCAGCGCTATGCGCCTGCCTTCGCGGCAGGCAATTTCCAATGTTTTCTGCGCCAGCTCGATGCCGGGAAGGCGCGTGGACTCCTGCCCTTGCAGCTTCAACGCCCAGACAACGCCGGCGCCGTCCGGAATTATCAAATGAGCGTGACGAATAATCCGGTCCAGCTCTTGATTCTCTTGAGCCTGAACAACCATCTCGGCGTTCAAAGTGACGATGTGAATGCCTTTCTCGCTCTGCCAGGCGGCTTGAACGACTTTGATTGCATTCTCTTCGTCGACTACATCGACCGGATATCCGAGAACTTGGTGACGTGATCTGTATGTTGCTGACAATGTTGACATTACGGACGGTGCCATCTTATTGAGACCATTAAATCGAGATTTAGTGCAAATTCACAGGGTGCTTTTTCACAGCTGCCCAAACTGATCACGCCTTTTTCTTGATGTCTAAAATTTTAGCTAGTAGCTGGAAGTTCCTGCAAGCCAATTTTTTTGCCGTTTCTGCATTTTCTCGAGCCAGAGAACGTAACTTTTCAAGGTCTTGAAGACCGGCCGATGCGGTATCGAGCCACTTTTTCTCCAGCTCGGCATCGCCTTCCTCCTTGGGCAAAATTAAGATTGGCTGCCCAAATTGGTTGAGAACATGCTCCACTTTGGCGTCATATGTCAGACCCATGACCGGCACGCCTTCTTTCAGCGCAAAAATGAGCGCATGCAGTCTCATGGCAACGACCAGGTCGAATTGACGCATCAGGCTGACCCACTGACTGGGTCTTTCCAGCGCCGAGACATCGAGAAGCAGTGCTTTTCTTCCTGCCTGCTGCCAGCCTTTCATGAATGGTTCAAGCTGAGGCAGGTCCTGCTCTTTCTGAAGAGGAAGAAGTACCAGAGCTGCATCCTCGGGCAATGCTTTGAGCAGCGTGGCGAGCAATATCTCGCGTCTGCGCTCAGAAAAATTGTGGCTGTTGCGCAATGAAAGCCCAACGACAAGAGCTTTTCCGGACCTGACCGAATCGATCTGTTTGACCACGCTATCCGGCAGGGCCGTTTCGTCCAGGGTCCAGACCGGGTCTGCAGTCAATTCTGCTTTGACATTCCATTTTTCAAGCATCGCCATCGAGGCTTTATCGCGCACGGTCACGTCTTTGGAAAGCTTCGCCGCCAGTTGCGTTGCCACTTTGCCTGTTTGCGAATTGAGGGGACCAAGTCCTTGGGCAAAAATGAACGGATGCGCACCAAACGCGCGTGCCAGTGCGATTTGACCACCATAGTAAATTGTGGAGCCGGGCGAATTAGTGTCCTGAAACAAACCGCCGCCGCCGCTGATGAACAGCTTTGCTTTCGGCAAAAGTCCCACTAAAGAAGCCAATTTCCATCGGTCGACCGCCGCCACGCCGAATGTTTTTCGATGCCGCTCCGGATCATTCGATAGGACGACAATATTTTCTTTGGAGACGGTTTTTTCCAACTCTGAAATGATCGATTCGAGAATCGCCTCGTCGCCGAGGTTTCCGAAGCCGTAATAGCCTGAGATCAATACCAGAGATTTTTGGCTCTTAGACATGCTTTCCTAATTCTTCATGGCAATGAAGAAGATAGCAGATAGAATATCTGGATTCTGCAAATTTCATTTGGTTGGCGCTCTTGGAAGCAAACATTACAATGTCGAAAAAGCAACAAGGCGCGGCAGAAATCCAGTCACCGGCTGAGTTGACTTCGGTTCTTAAAGATAAGGGCAACCGTGTCTACTTGCTTCCCGGCGCGAAGCGCGAGCTACCTGCACAGTTTGATGCAGGCGACAGGGCTATCAATTTCGTCACGATGGCCAAACACAAAGACGTTATCGAGTATTGCCAATCGGACCAGGTCATATCGCTTTGTCTAGGCCTGACTGTCGGAGAAGTGATGGAAATAACCGGGCAGAACAAGCAGTTCTTGCCCCTTTCTGCTAATTTTAAAAGCACATTGTTTGATGTGTTAAACAGTGGGGACGGCGGTTTGTGGGAACATTCGTTTGGTGGACCGCGCGATCTTGTGATGGGAATTCAGGCGCTTTTGACGGATGGCAGAACCATCAAAACGGGAGGTAAGGTAGTAAAAAATGTCACCGGATATGATACTACCAAGATTTTTGTCGGGGGCCGGATGTACTTCGGAGTACCTGTTTCTGCCCATTTTCGTCTATATGCAAGACCTGAGTGGACGCATAATCTGGAGTTTTCCGCCCGGTCTGTTTTGGAACTTCTAGATCAGGCATCCATCTTCATGCAGTCGGAAATTCCGATTACGACGCTGGCGATAGCTGGGTCGAAAAATGAAGGCGCCAAGATGGTCGTTCAGCTCACTGGACATAAGGTAGTTGTAGATGACCTGGTGAAGCCACTTAAGGCTGTGACCGCAAAGTCGATTTTAGTCACCGACACTGCATATGATTTCGATCCGCGAGAAGAGAAACTATTGCCTTATTGCCAGACCAGCAAAGATGCCATTGAAATATCTGCATCCGTGATGCAAATGCGATCAGTACTTGCTGCACTCGATGACGTGTTACCCGCCCATACGCAGTTAAAATTGCGTCCCGGCACTGGGCGTTTGGCAATTTGCTGCAGTTCGGCTGAGGAGCGTAGCAACTGCCTCGAACACCTGCGCCTGGCTCTGGAGTCTGAACAAATTTCTCTTGTTGCCGCTTACGCAGACGAAAATTTTGAAAGAAAAATTGAGCGCATAGGAATGACGACCGAGGGCAGCAGCAATCAAGCAATTGTGCGCTCTCTAAAACTTCGCTTTGACCAGAAGCGAATCTTGAACCCATTAGTGTCTTGGTAGGGGCGATGCCATGCATCGCCCTGTCCGAAATTTCACAGGGCGACGCACGGCGTAGCCCCTACAGTACAATTAGACCAGTTCGACACAGAGGCGTTTTTGGCAGTACAGGATAATCAATTGATTTCACCCGCGACAGGCAAGCTTGACGCGGATTTGCTGTCTGCCTGCATTCACTGCGGACTTTGTTTACCAGCGTGTCCTACCTATCTGGCGACCGGTCGCGAGTCCGAGTCGCCGCGCGGTCGTATATATCTTCTGTCCCTTGTCGAAAAGGGTGAAATAGAACTTGCCGGTGAAGCGGCTGAGCATATTGAGTCATGCCTTGGTTGCCTTGGCTGTCAGACCGCCTGCCCTTCGGGAGTGCATTACGAAGAGATTCTCAATCAGGCACGCCCGCAGTTGAAAAAATCGCGCTCCAAACTTTTGAGAGCGTTACTGCGTTTTTCATTTAGTCAAATATTGCCGAGCTACTGGTTTCTCATTACTGGCGGAAAGGCGTTTCGTTTCTTTCAATCGCTTATTCCAAAGAGAGCACGAAACGAAGGCACTCACAGCGTTTTGAGTGGTATGACCGCCTCACCATTCATCAATCGTTTGAAAGCATACGCTGCGTTCGTTCCCACTGTTCCCCGCTATATGCCTCATCCCAAAAGACGTGAGGCTAAGAAACCTGGAGGGGCAACCGTTCAACTATTTAGCGGCTGCGTGATGGATGTTCTCTACAATCAGGTCAATCACTCAACTGCACGATTGTTGACTATGCAGGGATGCCCGGTCGAGAGAAATGATCAAACGTGTTGTGGTGCATTGGCTTATCATGCCGGTGAAGTTGATATAGCCAGGAAATTGGCAAAAGAAAACATCGAAAAATTCGATAAAACTGAAGGCAAAATCGTAGTCACCTCGGCAGGCTGTGGCGCCATGCTGAAGGAGTATTCGCACCTGTTTGCTTCCGAAGATCCCTGGCATGCGCGAGCTAATGATTTTTCGAAGCGAGTGTTCGATGTGGTTGAAGTGTTGTCGCCTGATCATATAGAAACAAGTTCCCAAAACTCTATCAAGGCACCCGCTGCATCCGTGGCTTACCATGCGGCTTGTCACTTGGCGCACGCTCAAGGCATTCACAACGAACCGAAGGAAATTTTGCTTGCATTGCAACAGAAATTGGCGCAATCAGGGAAGAATATGAAACTCGTAGAGTTGAAAGAAGCTGAGCATTGCTGCGGTAGCGCTGGAATTTACAATGTCATCAATACAGAGCTGAGTCTGGAAGTTCTGAATCGCAAGATGGAAAATATTGAGAATACGCATGCCGATGTCGTCGTCACGACCAATCCTGGCTGCTTGCTTCAGCTCAATGCCGGCGCCGATTTGACCAATTTGCCTGTAAAAGTGATGCACCTGGCAGAGTTCGTTTCGCAAGCCTACCCGGCTGAATAGTTAACGACTGAAATCGCCGCGTACTGTAAACTTCTGGCAATAACGCGGCACCATGCCGTTTCCAAAGCGAAATTTCGCCAGTGTTTGGGGTGGATATTCATATGGCATCGGAACTATATATGAATACGGCGCGCATCCTTATTGTTGAAGAAAGTGCTGTGCTTCGCCAGCTGTCGTTGAACATGGTTGAAGAACTCGGCTTTGTTGCTCAAACAGTAAATGATGTCGACGAAGCGCTCAACCGCATGCAGGATCGAGAATTCGATGTAGTGCTTGTCGAGGTCAAAGCGCCTGAAAAAACGGCAGTGGCCCGCATCGAAACCATGAGACGAGCAGTAAAGGCGAGTGGCAGGAAAGTACCGGTTGTCGCTATGTCGTCCGGAATAAAACGCGGCCCGTTGCTTAGCGCAGGCGCCGACGACATTTTGATGAGACCGTTCATGGTAGGCGAATTGGAAGCAGTCATCGACCGCTGGCTCAGCCCCGGAGTTATCTTGTAGGGGCGATGCCATGCGTCGCCCGTTTCAGTTGTTGTCAGGCGAATTTGCCAGGTTAGCTTCCCATAATGCTGTTTAAATGCTGAAAACCACGCTGAAATGCGGGATTCTGCCCCATTATAATTAGGTCGGCCAAAACAGAGCGCCGCCTGAGAACGCACCGTGTGCGCCAATTTGTTCAGAGGCGCCGGACCTAGAGGTTATTTATTCATGACAGCGATGGTAGCGCACAGGAAAGTTGAGCTGTTTGAGGGCGATTTGCCGGACGAGCGCTTTTCGCACTACATGAAAAAGACCTACATCGCGGTGGATACCGAGACCAGAGGGCTTAACATTCCAAGAGATCGCCTTTGCCTTGTGCAAATCTGCGATGACGAAGGGATTGTCAGTTTTGTTCGTTATAAAGACAAGGACAGCTTCCCCAAGGAAAGCAATGTCAAAAAGCTGATGGAAGCGAAAAATGTCATCAAACTGTTTCACTACGCGCGCTTTGACGTTTCGGTAATGAAGTATTATCTCGGCGCAGAAACCAGACCTATCTTTTGCACCAAAATCGCATCCAAGCTGGTTCGCACTTATACAGACAGGCATAGCCTGAAGGATCTCGTCAGCGAGCTATTGCAGATTGAATTGGACAAAACCAACCAGTCGAGCGATTGGGCGCGCCACGACTTATCCGAGTCGCAAATGGAATACGCCGCAAATGATGTTCGCGTGCTGCCGCCCATTTACGAAATTATTCTCGGCATGCTCAAGCGTGAAGAGCGTGAAGGGCTTGCAGAACAATGCTTTGAAGCAGTGCAGGTCGTCTGCGATCTGGACTTGAGGGGTTTTTCGCACGTGTTTGAACACTAGGCAAATTGGAGTTGGTCATGGAAAAGCTGATTTACGAAAAGTCGAGACCGGGCAGAAGAGCACTGGTGATTGAAAAGCCCGGTGTGAAAGAGAAGAAGGTCAGTGACCTGATTCCAGCGCAGTTCGTTCGCAAAAACTCGGCCCGGCTGGCAGAAGTCAGCGAGCTGGAAGCGGTTCGCCATTTTGTCCGACTCTCGCATTTGAATCACGCCATCGACAAGGGTTTCTACCCTCTCGGCTCTTGCACGATGAAGTACAACCCCAAAATCAATGATGCAATGGCTGCTCTGGAAGGTTTCAGAGAATTGCATCCCATGCAACCTGAAGATCAAATTCAGGGTGCTCTTGAATTGATCTATAACCTGGAGCGCAGCATCTCTGAAGTTGTCGGCTTGCCTGCAGTCACGCTGCAACCTGCTGCCGGAGCTCATGGTGAAATGACCGGTTTGCTTCTCATCAGAGCTTATTTCCAAGCTAAAGGCGACACTGCTCGCAAGAAAGTAATTGTGCCTGACACCGCGCACGGTACTAACCCTGCGACCGCTGCACTTTGCGGTTTTGACGTTGTGGAAATCAAATCCAACTCACGTGGTCTGGTTGATACCGAAGCACTGAAAGCTGCATTGGGACCGGATGTCGCAGCCATCATGTTGACCAATCCCAACACACTCGGATTGTTTGAAGAAGAAATTGATGTTTGCCAAAAACTCGTCCACGACGCTGGCGGTCTTCTCTATTACGATGGCGCCAACTTGAATGCCATCATGGGGCTAGTGCGTCCTGGTGATATGGGCTTTGACGTCTGCCATTTGAACCTGCACAAGACTTTCTCCACCCCGCACGGCGGCGGCGGACCTGGCGGTTGCGCAGTTGCTTGCCGCAAGGAATTAGAACCGTTCTTGCCAAAACCGGTCATTCTCAAAGAGGGCGATCATTTCAGATTGGAATGGAACCGCCCGCAATCAATCGGCAAGGTCAAAGGGTTCTACGGTAACTTCGGAATTCTGGTTCGTGCTTATTCCTACATTCTCGCCCATGGAAAAGAAGGCTTGATGCAGGTTTCCAAAGACGCGATTTTGAATGCCAATTACCTGAAGCACAAGCTCAAGAGCCGCTTTACCGTGGCATACCCTCAGGCTTGCATGCACGAATTCGTGCTCTCAGGCAATCAACAGAAAGAACGCGGCGTCTCGACCACCAACATCGCCAAGCGTCTGCTCGATTACGGTGTCCATGCTCCGACTGTCTACTTCCCGCTTGTAGTGCCGGAGGCCATGATGATCGAGCCGACTGAAACCGAGACAAAAGAAACTCTCGACGAGTTCATCGAAATTCTCGCCAAGATTGATGAAGAATCGAAGTCAGATCCGGAAATGGTGCGCAACGCTCCGCATACCACTCCTGTGGGACGCCTGGACGAAGCCCTGGCAGCTCGCAAGCCTAATCTCAGCTGGACGCCCGACGCGAATTAGATCGGTACCACACCCAAAATTCCGCCTCAACCAGTACTCTGAAAAACTCGAGTTTTTCGCAGTAGGTATAAAAATATGTTTTGGGCAATACCTTTCTAAAGCAAATGCTTGAAGCGCATCGAGAATTTGAGGTACGCGATCTTTTCTTCGATGCGCTCGATTTCTCGCTTTGTGCCTTTGATAGGTGTCAGGCAGACTAGCGCGGTCAGATTGATGAAGAGCATCGGTGTGATTGACATCATAAGCTTGCTCATGTGGTCGCCGTGGAATTCGGTGTAGCACTTCATAGCCAGCGCGAATCCAATCAAGCTCAATGTGGCGAAGATCACCCAGTGCATGATCAGGAAAATGCGTTCGCGGGCAAGCAGAATCAGCAGCGAGCCTAGCTCTTTGGTGACGGCTGGATCAACGGTGTTGCGACCCTTGGGTCTGGCAAATGAAGGTGTTTGACCGTTACCTGGACCGTTGTTGCAAGAGGATTGAGAAGTCTGGCTTGCCTCCGCCTGGGGACGATGCATGGAGGCGCCGCACTCACCACAGAATCGCGCACCGGGCTCAAGGGCTGCGGAGCAAGTCGCGCATCTTGTGCCGGTTCGATTTCCAGCTTGGGTGTTAACAGCCATGCAAATCTCTCTGCTCAAGGGAAAGGCAGCGGATTCCAGATTCGGCACAACTCGGGGTCGGGTTGGCAATGCCAAATCTAAAGGAATTGTACAAACTGATGTCGCCAAGCGTTTCCCTTGTATGGATGAAACTTGCGTAAGGAAGCACCTTTCACGCGGGACAAAACGGCAAGTTCGGTGAATGCTTTGAGCAGGAAAAATCAAGAAAGCGCAAACTGCTCCTTCTAGAATCGTCCTAACAACCAATCGGGCAAATCGGCGGAAAGCTAGTTTGAAAGAAACGGTCAAAGTGCCAGACAATATTTTGCCTGTGGCAAAGGCAATCAGCTTCATCGAAGAGCGGCTTGACCAGCCGCTGGACGTTAAGCAAGTAGCTGGGCACATTGGTTTTTCGGAATACTATTTTCACCGCATGTTCTTGAGCGTGCTTGGCGAATCGGTCGCTGAGTATGTGAGGAAACGCCGATTGTCAGAGGCTGCACGCAAGATGCTGGCCAAGGACGAAAAGCTGATCGAGATCGCTCTTGCCTGTGGATATGACAGTCAGGAAGCATTCACAAGAGCTTTCAAAACAATGTTTGGCATGACTCCTGGTCGGTTGCGTAAGCTCGGTATGATGCCGCTGGAGAAAAAACCGGCATCGATAGACATGATGATTCATTTAGAAGAAGGAGTGACTATGCAACCTGTGATTGAAGAACACGGCGAAGAATTGGTAATTGGGATGGGCTCTAGTTTTTCGGAGAATCCATTTTGGGAAATCAACAAGCTCTGGGACAAATTCAATCAGCGTGAAAATGAGATTCCGAATTTAAGCGGCAAGTATGCGCTCGGCGTCTGCATGCCCAAGCACAAAGATCTTCCTGTAAAAGAAGGGGACACCTTTGTTTATATAGCCGGACGTCCGGTTTCAACACTCGATGAAGTGCCGGAAGGAATGGTCGCAGTCAAAATTCCCAAACGCAAGTATGCGAAATTCACCCATAAAGGTCCGCTTACAAATTTGCCGCATACCGTCAATTACATCTGGGGAACATGGCTTCCTAAGAGCGAGTACAAGCACTCCAACAGTCCTGACTTCGAGCTCTATGATGAGCGATTCGATGTGAAAACACTATCCGGCGAAATTGATATTTTTGTCCCGATTGACTAGTTCATTGCTCCGGTCGCATGGAAAAAAGATTTCAACAACCGGCAAACCATCAATGATTCGCACCGTGCGCGGCACCGGCTACAAGTTTGCAGCGGAAGACTAAGCGAATTTTCAAAACAATTTAGCGCGTCAACTGACTGTAGTCCATTTGCGCTTTGAGAAACACCAGGCGTTGCTGAAGCTTATAAATCTCTCGCTTCGTACCTCTAATTGGAATTATGGCGACAAATCCAATGCAGTTGACGAACAGAAATGGAGTGAAAGCAATTACCAATTTTGCTACATCGTCACCGATGAATTCCGTGTACGCTTTCATCGAAAGGAAGAATCCGAAAAGGTTTACGCCTAAGAGCACGGCTGTATTCAAAATCAAAATGAAACGCTCTCTGAACAGAGCACTCATAATTTGGTTGATTTCTGCTCTCACTTTGGGCGTGATGTCTGCAAACTGAGCGCGGGCAAAACTCGGTACCTGATTGGTGCAGCGCGCAGTTCTTTCCACGTGCTGCGGACCATGCATGTTCTGAGGAACAGTCATGACTTTTCCGCATTGTCCGCAAAACTTTGCTTGAGATTCAAGCGGCTCATTGCACTGACCACACCTGATGGTGCGTTGAATGGCATCTGGTCGATTAATGAAAGAAGCGCTAGTCACGGCTTTGTGACCTGTTTTCCAACTCGGAAGGAACTGTTTATAGACTTCATAATATGCCTGAAGCGAGAAAAGTGCACGCAATTTAATGCTCGCGTTGAGCAATCAGTGGGGATCTTACGTAGGCAAATGACTTGTGAAAAAAACGGATCTAGAAACGAAACCTAGACCAATGTGCGCAGCCTGGCCGCCGTCCTTAAAAGTTTGATGGCTGCACCGGGATTGAACTTGCCCTCAGTGAATACTTCTTTCATAACCACCTGAGAGATCATGCTGCTGTCGCGCATAGCGATGCGCTGCGCAAATGGCATTGCCGCATCAACGAAATTGAATTCCGGATTTATTACTAGCGCCACGCCTTCAAGCGTGAGAAGCGCCCGCATGACGTAGGTAAACTCAGTCGGCAACCGGAAAGGATAGCGGTAGCAAACATCGGAGAAATCGAAAAGCACTTTGCGGAATTGAACACGATTGAGACCTTCCGAAAAGCGTGAATTGATGATCGGCGTAAGCTCCCGCGCCAGAGATTCGCGGTCGACATCCTCGTCCAAGAAGCCCATGCCCACGAAATCATCAACAAGAGCCAGGTAGTCTTTCTGAATGACATGGATGAACGAATTGACCAGATGCTGCTTCAATTCATTGCTCAAGCGCCCGACCATGCCGAAGTCAAAGATGCCTATGCGTCCGTCCGGCATGACGCGCATGTTGCCCGGGTGCGGATCAGCATGGAAGAAACCATCTTCCAGCAATTGTTTGAGATAGAAGTTGGCGCCGACTTTGGTCAGCTCAGCCCGGTTGAAACCTTGTCTTTCCAGAGCTTCGACATCGGTGACCCGTGTGCCTGGAACAAACTCAATTGTGAGCACGCGCCTTCCGGTCAGACGCCAGACGATGCGCGGGATATAAATGTTGGGGAAATTGCGGAAATTGTGCCTGAAGCGGTCGGCGTTTCTTCCTTCACGGATATAGTCGATTTCTTCGAATGTTGTGCGCGCGAACTCTTCATTTACAGCAGGCCAATCCGTGTGGCGGCAAAGGCTCGGATACTTCATTACTTCATCGGCAACTGCACCGAGGACTTGCACGTCATATGCCAGTCTCTGAGCGAGATCTGGGCGCTGCACTTTGACGACAACCGAGCGTCCGTCTTTGAGAGTGGCTCTGTAGGCTTGTGAAAGCGAGGCGGCTGCAATCGGCTCATCATCGAAGTGAGCGTAGAGTTGCTCGGGTGGTGCGCCTAATTCGCGAATGATAATTTCGCGGGCGACAGAAGTGGGGAAGGCGCCAACTTCTTCTTGCAATTTGGCTAATTCCAACATCGCCGGAAGAGGCAAAAGGTCTGCTCTGGTTGAAAGAGTCTGACCGATTTTTATAAAGGTGGGCCCCAGAGCATGCAGGCGTTTCAAAAGCCATGCACCTAAAAGGCGGTACTCTTCATACTTTTCGCTGGTCAAAACGGCAGCTTCGATGTCGGCGCCTGCCTTTGAAGTGCGTTCGAATTCTTCCATGTGATAGCGGGCAAAGCCGTGCACCGCTTTGATGATCACCCAAACAATCGGAAATGTTCTCAGTGCTTCCTTGAGACCTTGAAGCTTATAGATACGCAGGAAGACACGCACTGTCGATTTGACCAGTGCCACTTTGGTGACGTCGCGGAAACTCTCTCTAACAGGATTGAAATTGCGATCCGCCGCAGTACCTATAGGTGGGCTTGCGGATGCAGATGTAGATGCGGACGTAGGCGCGGATGCAGAAGCGGATGCCGCAGCGGATGCCGCAGCATCTAGCTTGGCGCTGGCGACTTCTGGAGGCTTTTCTGTAACTTGAGCTTTCACTTAGGCGACGACTTCACTTGATACCCTTGACCTCTAGTTTAATGGCTCTTTGTCCGTTGTCAGCAGCTCTCAGACATAAATTAAAGTTCTAGTGACATAGTTAAAACCCACTCACCATCAGGCTCCCATGCAAGGGTACCCGGTCTCGGTCGACAAGTGGAACTGGAACGGCTGGAGGGGGCAGGATTTTGAGCAATTCTTTACTTGTTGCATACCGTTACCTGAAATGCCCGGAGGTTAAAGCGTTAACGCTTTAGCTTCAAAGCCAAGAGGTGCGGATGCCGCGGCGGCCCGGAATGATTGGATGAAACGCCGTGCCTGTAAGGTTTTAGCGACGATTGAGCACTTCGTACTGCTTGGAGATGATTTCTTTGATGCCCTTATCAGCAAGCGACATCAGGTCTTGCAGCTTCGCAGTGTCGAATGGCTTAGTTTCTGCAGTCATTTGCAGCTCCAGAATCTTGCCTGATTCCGTGAGGATGATATTGCTGTCCATCTCAGCTTGGGAGTCTTCTGTATAGTTGGGATCGAGCAAGAGCTGACCTTTTACCTGGCAGATGCTTACGGCAGCCAAATGTTCTGTCAGGGGAAGTTCGTCCCAGAGTCCCTCTTTGCGCAGTTTTGTCAGTGCATCGTGCAAAGCAAGAAAGCCGCCACATATACTGGCTACGCGGGTTCCACCGTCGGCCTGGAAGACGTCGCAGTCGATAGTTATCGTGCGTTCGCCCAGTGCTCGCCGGTCTACAACCGTTCGCAAACAGCGCCCGATCAAGCGTTGAATTTCGTTTGTTCGACCTGAAGGCTGTCCGCGAGTCACTTCGCGAGCCGATCTAACCAGGGTAGAGCCAGGCAAGAGCGAATATTCGGCTGTAATCCAGCCTTCTGCCTTGCCGATGAGAAACGCCGGAACGCGCTCCTCTATTTTTGCCGTTGTAAAAACCTTGGTGTCACCGAACTCCACCAACACCGAACCATCGGCATTCTTGGTGAAATTGCGGGTGAACTTAATTTGTCTGAGTTGATCCCATTGTCTGTTGTCGCGCCGCCGGAACATTCATCGCTCGCTTTCTTATTAGTGTTTTCCTGTTTTCGGAGCGCACTAAGTGCGTTCCTAATTCCCTGGCACGCGAGTCATTATCGGTTATTGGCAAGATTAAGTGCGAAGGCGGCTAAATCTGAGTTGTTTAACTTCCGCCGTGCCCTTAAGAATGAATTGTTTGCCGGGAACGACTTTCAGCTCGGTAAAACTGAACTGTATGTCATCAGATCTTTTACCCCAGTTCGATAGTCCGTTCACCTTATTCACAAGTAACTTGGCAATTTCGGGGCTCAAGGTCTGTCCGTTCGTAGAAACTTGAGTGTCCTGCATCTCCAGCCAGCCGTCCTTGAGACCCAATTTGGCCTTAATGTCTACTGGTATCGGAACTCCGACCTGACCGATGCCGACTCGTGTGACTAGACTCATGCTTACCGAGTTGGATTTGGTCAATTTGATGTCACCTTGCGTCAGACTGAATCCGACATTGCCCCCCATGCTGCCCAACAAATTCGCCAGCATGCCGCCTGATTTGGTGGCTGTGTAGGACAGGCGCTCGAGCGTTCGCGGGGAATTGATAAAGCGATTGAGACTGTCTTGAGTTATCGTCGCTGTTACCTGCGCATGGGCCGGGGTAGTAAAGCGTAGAACCTTGTGATTTAGGAAAATGCCGGTGTCGAAATTCAAATCACCTGCTGTGGTCAAACTCAATTGGTCGATAGTGAAGTCTTGAAATGTGCCGCCATTCACACTTATGTCGAGCGATTTGAGAATTCCTTCATTGAGATCTAGATTTCGTGCCGTTAAATGCAGCTGTTTTGCTGCGCCGTCTAGAAACTGGCCGTCTTCCATATCAATGTCGAGCTTTCCGAAACGGCCTGAGTTGATGTCTACAAACGAAATCGGTGGTGCCAGGATTGGACCTTGATTGTTGAGAGCGGGCTGACCGAGCGCCTGATTGCCGACTGCCCGTCCGAGGGTGTCTTTGATTACTTGCGCCGGATCGAGACCTTGCTGAGGCTGTGCAGGCGGTTGGCCCTGTGCCTGATTGCCGGCAGGCGCTGAGTCGCCGGTAGGATTCTGTCCGTAGGCCGGATCAAAAGCAAACGAAAATGTCGCAAGGGCAGCGAGAGCCAGCGATGCGGCCATAGGCTTTCTGAATGTAGTAACGCCTGATCTCTGCATGCCGGTGTCACAATGCATGATTCTCATCTCCTCGCGCCTACCTTATAAATCTCAGCGCAAATATAGAAGTATCTATTTGAATATCTAATTGTATGGCAGCGTCTTCAACGGAACACGTTCCATTGTATGAAGAGACAATTGTTTAAAACTTTTGATCCGTTCTAAGTAAAAGCCACCACGAGAACTAAGTCTGGTGGTGGCAGATACGATTCTTACCGGAAACAACCGTCAACTATTTAGACGAATAAACCAATTACGGGGTTGTAGTGCCTGTAGTGGTGGAATCAGTCGTTGTGTTGGTTGTTGTGGTGGTAGTGGTGGTGGCAGTGCTAGCAGCATCCGGAGTGGTGGTCGCAGTGCTGGTTGCATCAGGAGTGGTGGTCGAGGTAGTGGTGCTCGTCGTCGACGAACTGTCTGTTGCACCGCTGCAAGCCGACAGAGAAGCCACTAGAACTAAACTGGCTGCTGCCAAAGCGATATTTCTGTAAGTCATAAAACTGAATCGTCTCCTTTTAGCTGACTACGTTAACTCGAGGACTCTTCAAAGGGGCAATAGTAATACATATGCCAACCTGAAACGGCCGAATTCTAACAGGTAAATACTAGCTGATCAAACTACGTTCGTGTGTTGTAAATTCGCTTGAAAACGGCAAATCATATGCTGTACTTACATTTGCGCAAACTGGTTCGATGTCATTATTTGTCAGGAATTGTGTCGCTTGACTTCAAGATTCGACATCACTGTATTCTTTGCTCTATCTAACCGCAGTGGCGCATTATATGAGCCCATTTTTTAAGATGCATGCAATGCGTCATTACAACGGGTTTTAGCTACTTAGCCAGTAGCGTCCTTCCATTCATTTCCGGCGGTTTATCGATGCCCATCAGTTGCAAGACGGTTGGTGCGACATCAGCAAGAGTTCCATCTTCCAGATGCCATTGTTTATTGGACGTTCCGTTTTGTTTTGAAAAATCAGCCACCACAAATGGTACCGGGTTGGT
>PNLN01000255.1 GCA_013823055.1 Cyanobacteria bacterium DS2.3.42 | reverse complement strand
AGGAAGGTAGTCTTAGGCGCCGCCGGTGTAGCAGGCGGGCTGGCAATCATTGCTTACACCATCTGTATCGTGAATTCTGGCATGACTGCCGATTTGTTTTGCTAAGGCAAATTGTCCATGTCTATTTGTTTCGATAGCATTGCTAGTTTCTTCCTTTTCATGAGGTGCTTAGGCAGTTCTACTAGCGCAGTTTTGATGCTGGGCTTTACTCGACCATTAATTAGGTTGCTTGCTTGTTTGGTCGCTTTGCGCGCAAACAAAATGTAATCCGTCGCTTCTTTGAACTTGCCTGCCTGTATGGAATGAATCGATCGACCAAGCCACACTTCCGCGCGTTGTAAGTTTTCCAGCGCCAGAGGAATTTCTGGTATCGCTTGCACACCCGTTGCGCCCAAGAGCCAAGTGCAATTTTTTAGTAAAGTGTCATTCTTGATTCTGAGATCGCTTGCTTCGTTCTTCCACTGTTCGAGCCTGAATCGAAACTTCCGTTCTTCCGCATCTCCCTCATTGTTAAAAGCCAGAACGAGTTTTTGCGTCTCAGAAATTAGTTTTTGGAACGACGCAATAGCAGCAAGTACTCTCGGTTTTGTAGGACATGCGTCCCAAGTCTCAGCTTCTTGCGGAGAGGTTACGGTTTGTACCGGAGCTGAAGCAGGACTAGGCACGATCGCCTCAACTTCCACATCCTTTGGTTGTTCTTGCTCAAACAATTTTCTGTTCATTTCAGCTTCGACGCAGCCGATCAAAACGCAAATGAAACAGTAGTAAAAGATCAGATTCTTCGGTCGTTTCAATTTATTCGTTTGCATAGATGCACCAAACCCTAGCCTCAGAATTCGCTATTGAAGCTCTTCCAGATGCGGACACTGCACGCTCCGCGTCCGGCGATTTCACTCGAAATCACTCTGCGCGTTGCTATATTCCAAACATAACACTGCAATGTTGACTGCTTGTAAAGAGAAGCGTGGCGCTGCATGAACTTCGTGCAAGAAGTGGAAATGAGCGGCGAAAGTTTCTTCCTTGGATCGGTGTTCAGTAAGGCTGAAACCCTAATCGGATTATTCCTTTATCGAAGTCGGAGTAGTCCGCACAGGCGAATTTGATTACATGCAGTGATAAGCACATAACTCCTATCAATAGAAGCATCGTAAAGGCGACAAATTCCATCTTCACCGGGCGCACTAGAACGAATGCACAGAGTAAATGAAATAAACACGGGATGCTGACCAGCGTCATTGCTGAAAGAGTGATCATTGGAAGTGACACGGGGTGTGCAGTAAGGAATCCGTATCCGAAACCTGCCAGCACGCAGAAGGATACACAGATTGGTCCGATTTTGATCCAGCTGGCGGTTGTGTTTTTCATGGACTTTCTCTGGTTCCTAAGGCTCTGGTCAATGACCTCATGACCCATGCCTGTGGTTATCTGCTTAATACGCTTGCTGTTCTCCTAACTCTAGTGTCTCATAAGCTGATATAAATGGGCAGTTGGAAGAAAACCCACAAAAAAGGGGAATAAAAGCCATCGTCCCCTCGTTTGTCGAAGGCTGATAAAGCAGATCAGATCCAGGACAGGAAACTTATGGCAGAGAAAAATTTGCAAGTTTTGATGGCTTCGATAAAGCCGCAACTCCACAAAGATACTTTTGTTTTCTGCAGCGTGAGCGAAAGTGTATTCAATTCGCTAAAAGTTGAACCGATTTCTGTTTTTCGTGAGACTGAGGGTGTTTCCATCACTATCGAGAAATCGGCTGCTGATGCCGCTTCTCTCAAATACGAAGGCACCTGGTCGTTGATCACCTGCGAAGTGAATTCGGATCTAAATGCTGTCGGTTTTCTTGCCGCTATGTCCAAGCTTGCTGCTGAAGCTGGTATTCCTGTGAATGCTGTTTCTGCTTACCACCACGATCATTTGTTTGTCCCAACTGAGCGCGCGAAAGACGCGATGCGATTACTACAGGAAGCCGCAACCAAACCGCCTATGCCGACACGTGCACCAATTAGCGATATTAGAGTTTTGATTCCTCACATATTCAACGATCACAAAGCCTTCAAGGCAATGGGCTCTTTGCTAACGCAGGGAGTTGCACTTATCTCATCGCGTTTCGGTTACAGTCTGCCGGACGATATGAGAATCTTCTACGAACGATGCTCCGACGTAAAGGTCTCCGACAGATACACTTTTCTCTCTTTACAGAAAGCGTTGGATACTGACAGAGCGAAGTTGCCCAGGAGCTGGATGCCCTTTTGTGAAACGCCTGATGGAAATTTGATCGCAATTGATCTGAGCAACCCGGATGATACTTATCCGATCATTGATTTGAATAATCTTGAGTTTGACCATCTGGTCGTCGCCCTCAGCTTTACTGAGTTCATCGACAAGATTCTTTCTCATGACGGGTCATCAGTGTTTTGGATCGATCACGATAAGCAATATGGAACAGCCACTGTTTATTTAAACAACAATCAGCTGAGAAAGAAGTATCAGGATTATTGGAACTCGCTTAGTGATGAGTATGGTCCCGAGCTCTGCAAAGCCGAGTTATGCAAGCATAAGCGCATCAAGCTCAGCATATTTTGCAAGCAGCATCAGTTTGAGCAGATTCATCAGATCCCCTGCCCATTTTCACAAGATGCGCCGGTTGAGAATTTTGCAGAGTATCAATTGAAAAATTGAGTGAATGCGAATAATTGATTTATCGCTTGAAGAGTTGTCTTACTGCATCATTCCATGCTGATTCGCTGCTGTATTCTTGACTAAAATCTGTATTTCGAAGATGCACAAGTATCTCGAAACAATAACACGGACAGTATCTCGAATGCGGCTTCGTCTGCTGAATTCTCTTCCATTGCCTTCTGTAAATGCGTTTTTTCCTCCTTTGAGATGTAGTTGTCTGCCAAAATCAACTCTCGCAAAACTCGCGCTTCATACTTCGTGATCATCCCATCATCATGTAAGGCTTCGCGAATAGCCTGTTCTATTGTCAATTTAGTCATTTCAGCCACCTTTTGTTTTTGAACGGTTACACGAATCTTAGCTCTCGCCGCCAACAGTCAAAAGGCTATTCATCCAGCCTACGACCATGTCGATTGTTTGCTTGGTGAATTGACTTTTCTGGAAAACCAGATGTTCTGCAGATCCAATCAAGATCAAGTGTTTGTCTTGGCTGGCGACCTGGTTGTATAAAGCGATCGTGCCTTGCGGCTTGACAAGGTTGTCGCGGCATCCTTGCACTATCAATACCGGCACCTTGTCGAGTCTGCGCGCATGCTCAATGCACCTATCCATAAACGTCTGAAAATGAAGAAGCTCTTTAGCTGACAGATGCAATCTGTTTAATGGATCGTCTAACCAAAGCTGCCTTATCTCGTCGTTTGACACCGCCCTGTTCACAACCTTGCCAGTGACATCAAATTGCTGCTTCGGATTTAAGATGTACTTTGCCCCTACCTTTAATTTCACCTTCTTTTCTTCAAAACGCTCTCCTGAAGGGACTGAGGCAATAACACCTGAAATGTAGTCCGGTCTTTGAGCTGCGGCAGTGATAGCCACTGCTCCGCCCATAGACTCACCAACCAAAAAAATTGGTAAACCGGCAAAGTGTTGTCTTATCGAGAATATGGCATCATGAACATCCAGCACTGTGTTGGTCAGATCAAGATTTGTATGCGTACCGTTTTGATTCCATTGTCCAAAACCTCTTACATCAATTGCGAAAGTTGGTAATCCGCGCCGGGCCGTTTCGTTGGCGAAGCTTTCGTAAGAGCCGGAGTTGAGTGATAATCCGTGTATTGCCAGTATCACCCCACGCGTTTTGACTGAGGGGTCTATCCACCCGCGACCCGGCACACCCTGCTCTTGAAAGGAAACTATTTCACCAGATGCAGCATCTTCCGCCTGCTCTCGTGCATGCGTTGGCGAGCTGAACTGTGGGCTCAACAGGATAACTGAAACAAGAAAGACTAGAATTTTAATCTGGCTTAACACAGCTATCGCTCCTTGATGGCTCCGTACTCAGCCACAAGCCCAGATCTGATCTCAGTGAATGAAACAGACAGTGGTCCGTACATTACACAAATTGACAACCGTCCTGAGCACGTTTTCGTCCAACCATCATGGTGTGGATGATTTTCAATGTGAGACCGCAGGTCAGCAGCCTCATCAATTTCCAAAATCAAATAGTTCTCTTCTACAGTTCGGCAAAGAACTACATAAACACCTGATGCGTTCTCTATTTCAGAAGCCTTTTCAAACGGCCCTTCGAAAATAAAACATCCGATGGTAATTGCCATTACACTACTCCCCAGAACTCAGGCTTTTTGGTTTATATGCCGTGTTTCTATAAAATTCCGATTTCGAACTCATGAGCTGATAAGGTTCCGTCAGGCATTCTTATCTCGAGATAGCGCGTTAACTAGACACCGCAATTCGGCACAATCAGATCCGTCTACGAGAACAGCAGTTTCCTCGTCTAATTTGTCTGAGAGATAGTGCACCACCTCCTCAGATCCAACACAACTCACTCGCTCAAATTTGCCGGAATGCGCACTTGCATTGATGTGAGCTGCGCAATCCCCAATAGTTATTAAGCAGTCAAAAGACTCTTCACTCAGCCATCGGCCTAGCTTCGAGTGAATGTTTTCGGATGTTTCTCCAAGTTCTGTAATCTTGCCTAAAACGATGTATTTTTTCTTTGCCGGCACAGCCCGACGATCAAGAAAAGCTGTGACAGCCGCTCTTACTGAATCAGGCGTAGCCGAGTGTGACTCATCAATAAGAAGTGCACCGTTAGTGGTAACAAGCCTGTTACCTCGTCCACGAGGCGGGACATAGCGCCTCAGCCCCTCAGCTATGTCATGATCCGACATGCCCAGATGCCGGGCGCAAACTATGGCACACCAAGCATCACGCAGATATGCCGAACCATGAGAATTGATTTCGAACAAAGTGTCGGATCCGGAAACTGAAAACAATGTATTTTCCGGCGTCACGGCCACTTCATCTATCTGGCTGTCGTGGTAAGTCATACAGCGTCCTCCAGCAAAGGCAACGGAGGCTCTCGAGATAAGGTGTTGGTCAGTACTGCCGAGAACGGCCAACCCTTCTCGTATCGACAGACCTTCTAATAACTCACACTTAGCGGCTGCAATATTTTCAATTGAGCCGAGCGTTTCTAGGTGGGCGAGCCCGATGTTGGTAACTACACCTATATCAGGTTTGAGCAGAGAACTCAGCCAAGATATTTGTCCACGTCCTTTTTGCGAAAGCTCAACCACTAAAACTTCGCAATCATCCGGCATCGATAAAATAGTTAGAGCGAGATTTTTGGCGTCTGGCCTGTCTGCCTGTGACCAGTGCACCTTGAATTTCTTTGAAGCAATGTCCTTGCACATATCTCTGGTTGTGCTCTTGCCCGAAGATCCCGTCACAGCAATGACTATTGGGTCTACTTGCTGGCGAGAGAAACTTGCCAGTTGATACAGAGCTTGCAGTGTACTGGGCACAGCTACAAGAGTCGCCTCAGGACTGGCGAACGCATAGCGCTCTCTGTCGACAACCACGCAACCCAGAGCGCCGCGCGCCGCGGCTTCAGCAAGGCTGTCGTGACCGTCAGCTCTTTTGCTCGGCAAGGCAATGAACCACTGCCCAGCCTGCAGTTGATCAATCTCAGCACAGGCTGAACCGCTTTCGTCGGAAATTGAACCTGCGGCAATTCTGCCGCCCGTGATTTTCAGCAATTCTTCTGCCGTGAATTTTGCAGTCATGGCGTGTCTCCGTACACCGACGCTAAGCGTGCCCAGCCCGAAGTAGCTCCACAAATTTGTGCAAAGCGATGTCATCACAGACATTTTTGGTCAACAGTCGTTTTACGAAACGCCTTTCTGTACGGCTTAAGTAATCGTCTGCAAGAATCATCTCTGTCAATCTACCAGCTTCTTTGCCGTCAATTTGATTGCCGCAAGTAAGCATTTTTCGAGTCTCTTTTTCCAACTGATTTAATGCCATTTCTTCATCCTCCGCTAGCGCATCTGTGGGAACAACCAAGCAAGCTAAAGCCACGACTTCGGTGTTGGAATACCGGTTCTCTTTCGATAATCGGCAGAGACCATTTGCTCATATACTGAGACGTCCTCCTCGGAAATTCCAAGCACCATCTCATCGCCCGACCAATATCCATCATTATGAGATCTGCAGATTGGCTCGTATCTCACGATCAATTCATTTAGTATGAATGCATCCAGCACTCGACCTTCTCTAGTTGCTTCTTCGTGAGAGAGCATCAATTCATCTCTAGTGAGACGACCATCTCGATAATCGCTAGTCGGTTCAGGACGGTCAATATTGTCCCAATGCTCTTTCAAGAACGGCATAAAAACATCTTTTACTAAGCAATGCTCGTCATATAAGACAGTCATGATTTTCTCCTTGTGAAGCGCGAACTGGCTGATCGAGGCTCTGACAAGTTGCGATTACGCCCAGACAGAAAAGCAACAATCCTCCCAGAGCAAGAGCACAACTACTGAGCCACGTGAGAGCGAAGTGTACGTCAGTCTGGTGACCTATTAGGCAAGACTGCAAAAGCAGATACATACCATTAAGAAGCACTGCTAGTGCGAACCAAAATCTCATCGTGGAGCCTCAAGCGATAGGAGCGCTCGCGATTTGACTCGGGCGTTGTATACGAACAGCAAAAGCTCTGTCTAGCTGGCGCCATAATCTACGCCAGCTCCTTACAAGGAAGTTGCTGCGCTGCGAAATACGCAATTCGTTTATCGAATGGCGGCGCTCGAAAGTACTCAATTGAACCTCTCTGTTGAATTGAATATACGAGTGGACCCCTTGCGGTCGTTTTTCAATGCCGGCGCACTTGGCTCTGTAGTCATCCAAGTACCACTTGTCTTGGAGCACCTTGAGCATACCTGGCATGTTTCTGGAAGCAGTTCTATTCAATTGACTTTTCATAACAGGCCCTCCGGCTCCAGATGTGTGCAAACTTTTGAATAAATAAATATCTCTGTATTTGAAAGTATATATCCATTTTTGCAACAGTCAAGAATGTTCATGAATTCTTCATAATGAGATTCTCGAAAACCCCACTGTCTGGGCAATATGGCGTGCTTCTATCACTATCTGAAATTTGGATATTTAAACATTCAGAAAGTTGCATATGTGGAGTCTATGAAAACTAGAACTAAATGACTGCAGATGGTTGCCGCAATTTCGATTTTTTTCTCTGCGCGATCAAACTGGCAAGGATAGTGATTTAGAGGTTTGCGTACCTTCAGGTATTTCGAGCGCATCGGGCTTCTTGAGGTACATCGTCTAAAAGCACCGGCTTGAACAATTAGTCATCCATACCGGCCTGAACACAGCGCGCCTTTCTCTAAAGGCCATCATGCCAATAATTGGTGTATAAGGCGGTCTCTCGTTTTGTTTGAATAGCCGGATTTTGGAGGTAGCATCAATTCCGTCCATTACGGGCATCATCACATCCATCAGTATAAGCATGTAGCGGTGGCGCCGGTTAGAAACGTGATGATATTCAAACCGTTATAAAATTTCTCGCAGGGGCTGCTGTAAAGTCGGCATGTGGGAGGGACCTTTATTCTGGCAAGCATGGCTTGCTGTGTCGCTCATGTCAGGCTCAGAGTTATCTCCATTACACCAGCGCTGTTTATGTCTTGCTTCATTGGCAATCCGGACTTGCGCAATACTGATTGCATCCGAGTGTTTTCGGGTAGGACGAGGGCTGTAAACTCAGTTATTGCTTGCGCTCGGGCAATCAGAACCAAGTGTCGCAGTAGGATCGTTGCTATCCCCAGTCCTTGATATCGCTCACCAACAACAAATGCGATTTCCGCGCTCGCATTACTCCCAACATCAGACGAAATATAACGACCGACGCCGACCGGGACTTCAGCATCATCGCTGAATATGCTCGCCCCTAATCCAACATGATTCACCAAATCAATCTCAGTGAAATATACAAGGTCTCCTTCAGTGAGCTCATCTTTCGGAGTGAAGAAACGGAAGTACTGAGACTGCTTAGAGAGAGCCTGCCACGACTCTTGTAGAAGTTGTTTGTCGTCCGCGCGAATGGACCGGATGTGGAGTGTCCGCCCATCACGCAGTATATCGCTGGTGGCATAGTTGTCCTTGGCGATGTTTTCGTTGCTGCTGTCATTTTTCATGTGCCAATTTCCTCAGCAATCCATACATTATAAAATCGCTGGTTAGGGGTTGCAACTCGGGCAATATTGCGGATCTGCCCGATAATGCTCATCATATTTGGGAATCTTTTTAACGCACTTGCATTTGTGGCACTCGCTGACATACCAACCAACCACTTCAGTTGCAGTGCCGCAGTTGGCGCATTTGACGCCGGCTTCCTTGCTCGTCAGTCCAAATCCAGGAAACTTGCATTGCGGACACTGACTTCGTAAGCGCTTTGCCAACATAGTTGCTACTTTGCGGATGCTCCTCATCCGCGTCGGATTAAAGTGCGCGCGCATGTCCGTTTCCACCCATACACACCCAACCGGCGATTTAGTGCAAAACTCAGAGAATGTCTCTTCAAGCTTCTCTTCAGTAATAATACCCTTCACCAAACCCAAATCTTGCATCATGGTATCTCTGTCGACAACATGCTCTGCGGCTGCTGGTGCCAAGATCAATCCGTGAGTGGGAAAACCCATCAGCTGCGCTACTTCGCGAAGACGTGAAAAACTCGAAACTACAGTCTGACTGTAATTGATGTCTGCGGTAAAGAATTCTTCGAAGTATACGCAACCATTTTCATCATCTACAAAAGCGATGATTTCCAGTCCGCCACCGCCAAAAGGCAAATATGGATGAGGTCCAAACGAGCCCTCATTAGCGATTCCAAGGGAGCAGGAGAGTGCCTTCATGCCAATCCGCGCCTTTCTTTCTGCCACCTCATGGGCAGTGCCATCTCGTTCGATTTCGCCCGAAAACGTTCCCAGTAAATCTGTGTCAAAATCGCTATATGTTTCCAGCCTGGCGCCGATCGCCCTCATTGGCAGTGCGATCGCCTTTTCCTTGTGGTGTTGGCTTGTAAGGATTATCGTCTTGCCCGAATACGAGTCAAACTCAGTCATAATCTTGATTATCGAAGTGATGAAAGCAATATAGATTACATGAAGCCAGTGCTTCTGAGCTTCTGCAGCGCATATGTTTCTTCCTTATCGTGTGCTCTGCCGGCACGCTCTGAGTCTTTGGATTGTTTAAGCTCTTCGATGATTTCCTCAACGCTAGATGCTGTCGAAGGGAAGGCGCCCGTGCACGGTGCACAGCCGAGACTGCGATAGCGCATGCCCTCTCGTGCAAAGTAAAGGGGAATCACCTCAATTGACTCGCTGGCGATGTACTCCCAGATTGCAAGCTCATTCCAGTGCAAAATTGGGTGAATCCTGAGATGAACACTTTTCGGTACGTGCAAGTTGAAGTGGTGCCAGATTTCTGCAGGTTGGTCTTTGTAGTTCCAGTCGCCTCCTGACGACCTGGGCGAAACAACTCTTTCTTTTCCGCGCGAGCCTTCCTCGTCACGCCTTATGCCGACCATTAGAGCCTGGATATTGTGTTCTTTGACAGTCTCGTGTAATGCCACCGTCTTTAATGCATTGCAACAAATCAATCTACCCATATGCGGACCCATGCCCTCAGCTAATGCCTTCTTGTTCTGCCCGACAATCAGGCGCAGTCCGTGACGCTTGACATAGTCATCGCGCCAGGCGATCATCTCTTCCGGTTCATAGCTCTCATCGACGTGCACGAGGGGCACAGGGCAATGACCCATAAATGCCTTTTTCACCAGGTGTAACAAAACTGTTGAGTCCTTGCCCATTGACCACAAGAGCGCTAGATCTTTGGTTTTGGCGTAGGCCTCGCGAATGACGAAGATACTCTCGTTCTCAAGGTCCTTAAGTTTTTTGTCCATGAATTACATCCACCTCGTGAGTCACAAACATTTTTCAATTTGAAAATTCTTTCAAAGGGACCACTCATTTTCATCTTCATGGATTACAGCGACGGCAATAGGTGGCTTCGACGCTTGTAATTCCGTCCTTACGGCCATGCGTCTGTCTTAAGTGGCACTGTTGGCATGTATGAATTTCAAGGGAGGGTGCCTCGCTAGGAGAGTCGCACTCCTCACACGGCAAGGCTCCTTCTGCTCCCGTAATTCCAAAGCCAGGGCAATCACACTCCGGGCAGTTGGAGAGCAGCCGTCTGGCCAACCTAATCCCTAAAGCTCGCAGAACGCGCAATCGCGTGGGATTCATATGCGCACGCATGTCCGTTTCTATGTGCGCTAACCCGTCGCCCGAAAGCTTTGCGCAGTCCAATATAGCTGCCGCCAGAACATCGCGATCTCGGATTCCTTTTTTTATCGTCGCGTCAGGAGATTTGCCAGTAAATATCCGGCTCATCTTGTTGAGCAAATTTTCGCTGCTTTTGTTCGGGCGTACTATCAATCCGTGAGACGGGAACTTCACTCTGACAAGAAACTCTCCAACCTCTTCAATTGATCTAGCGTCAATGTGACCAAAGTTTGTGCTCGCCGAAACAATACTTTCGGTAACTTCTATCCCCAGATTATCATCGATGAAGACAATGACTTCATGGCATCCGGGAATGAAAGGGATGTACGGGTGAGGTCCAAAACTCCCTTCATTAGCTAATCCCAGATTCAGCCCGGCATTGTTCATACCGAGCCGCGCCTTTTTGATGGCTGTCTCAACCGGTGTGCCGACCCTTTCAATTTCGCCTGTAAAAGTTCCCAGAAGATCTGTGTCTAATTCCACGGATTCCAGAAGAAGACCTAAACCAGCCTTCAGTGGCAATGAAAGAGCAGCAGCCTTGCCGTGTTTCGTTGTAAGAACAACTCGCCTGCCTGAGTATCGGCTTTTTCCTTTACTCCTTTGCAAAACAGACGTTGGCTGAACCATCTGTCACCTCGTTTTTCTTCTCGACATACGGTGCTGGATTTACCTGGCGCCATTTGCCGCAGTCTTCCGCTTCGTAGAATGCGGCCTTTGTAGGATCGAGCGCAACTAGTCTTATCCATTGATTGGAGACCAGTTGCCTAACTTCAGGATGCTTGCTTAGCACATCGTCGATAGCCGAGAGAGGAGCTCTAATTACAGCCAGCAAGCGCATCGGCTCATGCCTGAGCATATCGGCCGTCATTATCGACTGTAAAGGCAGGCCGACTCTGAGATCGCTCAATGCTCCCTGCATGACTCCAAAGTCGCCAATTACGTTGTGGAGAACTTTGCTGCCGCTGCCAAAGTTAGCATTGTCGACGGTAGATAGATAGTATTGCATGTTGATCCACTGCGCCACTACAAGCGGTGCAGTCATAATCAGCTCCAGCACCTTGCCGTCACTGTCGCAGCTGTACTCGTATGAGTGGAGAAAGACTCTGCCTTCGAGATCAGTATCTTTGGACATACTTCGCGGTGCGGCGATGAATGCGGCATTGCCAGCCAATCCCCATTCCGGTGCAATTTGCGCCCAGTCGCAGGCGCGCTCCAGTGGATCATTGAGGAGCGTCAGGCAACTTTCCGGAAGCGTCTGGACCCTTACTTTTCGCAGCTCTTTGCCGGCACAAATGAGATCTTGTCTGAGCTTCTCTACAATCAATGCATGCTCATCACCTAGCGATTCGGTGTCGAAGAGTAGAAATTGATCTGTGGTTGTATCGTGCTCAGCTGCAATGAAGACAGTATCTCCGGGTATCTGAATACCTTTTGACAAAAGACACTCCCGTACGTTTTCCTCATTGAGAATTTCTGCTGCCAGTCGCGCGCTAAAGCCACCACCATTTCCACCGCAAGCTCCGCAATCCAGCGACGAGGCAAAGGGATTGTTCGCCGAGGAGCTTTTGTGCCCACAAAGCACAATAACTTTGCCGAAGTGCGTCAATCCAATTCCCTTGACCGCTCCTTCGGCCAGTGCGACCTTCTCGTCCAGCGAGAATGAGGACAAGTCCAGCTTCGAGCTGGCTTGCCCAGCTATCTTTAGCTCGGTCCGCTGCCAGATTCTGTTAATTTTTGCAGGTAGAAATGTCTTAGCCAGAAGAGGTAACACCGAACAAAGACCAAGCAACTCTACAAGACCAAAAGCACCAGCAAGATTGCACTTGAGCTTTTTCTTTAGCTGTAATGCCGAGACTTTCAGTGCTTGCCAGCTTGTCCATCGGGCCGCGTCTGCGGTATTGCTTGTCTCAATCACATCTTTCTCGGGCTTGAGGAGCACCGGGCAGAGGTCGAAAGGCAGGACGCTTCCCAGTTCGGTCAGGCGCATCGGCATGCCAAAGAAGCCGGCAAAGCCATAAGTAGAGTAGGGACCAAGCTCTTCCAGCCGTCTGCGGATTGGTTCGGACCTCACATCAATACAAAAAACCATCTGACAGCAAGCGTTGTCGGTTGCCGGCACTGACTCAACACGCAAAGCGGATAGCAGCCTGTTGCGGTAGTTCAACTCGAAGGCGTCTTGCCAGACAGACCCGTAGTCTTCTTGTTCTTCCTGGTTCTCTGATTTTTGCTGATTGATTTCCGACTCCAGGAGCGGTCGTACTAGACCCAGGTCAGCGCATTTGAACTGCCGCGCTGCAGACACCTTAGTAAGCATCTTCTCGTAATGCAATCTAATTGCCAAATAATCAGTTAGAATCCCGATTTCCCCGTTTTCTGTCTCGCGCCACTTGAGGTGGCTGGCGAAGCCTGGTAATTGAATAATGTGCCGCCTCAGGTAAGGCACGATATGCTCACCTTGAATCTCCAGCTCATGAAGAAGCATTGCTAGAGTCTCTTGTGACCTCTCGGGCAGAGAGTCTACAGATTGAGACCAGTTCTTTACACCGTGCCACCACATCGACAGATCGTGACGCGCCAGTTCTTTCCAGAAACTGTAAAAACTCTGTGGGGCATCGGGCTTCCACTGAGCTTGAGTACGATCCAGATACGCACCACACCACTTCATCATCTGCTTGTTGATGGCTGTAACCACCTGAGACCCGCTAATTCGATCGAACATCTCGGCAACACTGAGTTGTCGTATCTCATACTCTTGCCCCTGATTGCCTCCACTTTGATTTCTGTGGAAGGCTTCCTCCAGGTCTGATGGCGCAATTCTTCCGGATTCATACATTGTTCTGTAATCTGACAACGCAAGAAATCCTTTTGCCCCGAAGAGTTCATTTGATCTGCGCATCGCTGAGGCAAATGAAATGTCTTCATAACCCTTTAGTGCATTGCATGCAATAAAGTTAGTGAGCGGATAGAGCGAGTTTATGCAATTACTCGCTTTTAGGATGGCATCACTAAGATTCAGAGTCTGAGCGCTTTTGGTGTCCTTCATTACTCCCCCTGTACAAAAATCACAATGAGTTTTTCTTTGTGCTAAAACGGCTTTGAGCGGCAAATGCTATTTCGTCTGTGTAGAAACCGTTCAAGCTGTGCACGTAAAGTGCTTTCGCTAAGCCACTTCTTTGAACCAGCCGCAATCCGATAGCAACGATGCCAAACAGGCTTAAGCACAATGGCAGAATCGGCACACTAATTGCCGGTACGAAGTGGATCAGAGATTCAAACTTGCTGCTTGCAAATCCTGATAACAAAGCTATCGCCAATGCTGCTGACCAGAAAAGAGACAGCGATTTGAAGTCAATTCGACTCAGTGCCGGCACCGCACAAAAAATAGCGGACCCGGTTATGATCGCAGACAAACCAGTCCAGCTGGAATTCAGGCATAGAATGTAGGCTGCGGCGCAAACGCCGAGCGCTGTTGTGACAACGAAAGTTTTGGAACTCAGTCTTTTGCCTGATTGCTGGTCAATGGAATAGCCGTACTTTCTTTTGTTCAGTCCCTCTGCCACGGCACTTCCTGACTGCAGAAACATGTGGCATTTGAAAACCCCATGGGCAAGAAGATGGAAGAGTGCCGCGCCGATTGCGCCGGAGGCACACTGTAAGGACATGAATCCCATCTGTCCGACAGTAGAGTAAACCAACTTTCGTTTGACATCAGGCTGTGCGGACATACCTAGAGTGCCGACAACTGCAGATAATCCTGAAATACATCCCCAGGCCGCAAGCGCTAGTACATTGTCTTGAAGAACCGGCATCATTCGCCAAGCCATGATCGCAGAGATATTAACCACACCGGCATGTAGCAGTCCTGATAGTGGAGTCGGAGCATCTAAGGTGGCGAGCAACCATCTATGGAATGGGAAAAGTGCTGACTTGATGGTGAAAGACAAGATCAGGAGCAAACTCGCTACAGTGCCTTGGCTCACCGGTAGCAGCGACAAACCAAAAAGGTCGAAGTTACTGTTCAGAGATGACACCACCTTAGGCAATTGACTGAATGCCAGGGTGTCTGTCGACTGGAACACTAGCATCATAGCCAAAAACAATGCGAGATCACTGAGGAGGTGGTGCCTCAGAACAACAGCTGCTGAGCCGCGACAATGGTCCTGGAGCTGCATGGTGCGCCACAATCCTAAGGACAGCAGGTGCCAGCAGACAAAAGCCACAATGAGATTGTCGGTGACTACCAAACATGCAGCGCAGGATGACAGAAAAGACAAACAGCACAAAAACTTGTACCGATGTCTTTCGCCGCCAAGATATCGCTCACTGAAAGCCAATACCACAGCGGCGATCAACGTGATGCCTGCAAGCAAACAACTAGTGATGAGGTCGAGGCGCAGTGTAAGGAACCCTTGCTCAAGTAGCACCGGACTAATCAGAGATTGGCTCATAGCCAATGCCGCGCCAGACAAGGCAAAGATCAAAGCTACCAAATGACCAAACAGCAAGAGCGTCGCTTTTCTCTTCTCTCCTGCGAGAAGCGTAACTGCGAGTGCTATCAGCGGCGCAAGCAGAGCCGCCAACTCATTTGCAATGAAGAATTCTGTATTCATTATCTCCTCTTAAAAGTTGAAACAATCGAATTAAGCCATTTGATTTAGGGAACTGACTGAGCCGTTACTTGTGCTCGTAGCATCAAGTTCAAGTATTTCCTCTAGTGCCGCTTTAGACAGACCAAGTGCCTTAGCTGCTTCCACTGCGCACCACAGATCAGAACGGGATACGGAAAGGCCTAGTGCTGATTCCATTGCTTTACTCAATACCTTTAAAGACTTTTCCGGTACGCGATGGGCGATGCCTTTGCCGCTTTGCGAATGTTTCTGTCCCAGCAAACCGCCGAGAACTTGATCAGATCGTCTCCTTACGGCCGGATTATCATCGTAAATAACCGCCGCCAAACGATCTTTGGGATACTCAGACAATGTCTCTAGCAGCTCGCAGTATAGCGACGCTGTAAGAGTGTCCCTCTCGGGCGAAGGGAACGGATGACGGATCTGCGTCAAAACGGCCAGATCAGGATCCAGGGCACCGCCTATACGCGTTATGTCGCCTCGTTCCATTGCCCCAGCTTCGAATACAAGTACCTGGGTGTCCTCGGGCATGGCGAGCACTGCCTCAATGCATCCAAACCAGCTCAAATGATCCATAAAGGCAACATGCGTCTTGAAGTTGTCCTTGAGCAGTTGACTTAGCAACACCATCGTTGCTCGCCGTCCACTACTGCCTGTGACGCCGACAACCGTCGGCTTAACACAATAACGCCAAAACCGCACCATATCTAATAGTGCCGTTTTTGTATCCGGCACAGTGATGATCGTCGAGCCTGTTGTCGCTGATGCGTGACGGCTGCGACGATTGACGATTAGTCCTCTAGCGCCCTTTTCCACAGCAAGACCCAGAGCATCGTGAGGGTCCTGGAACTGCGAAGGTATGGCGATAAACCA
>PNLN01000225.1 GCA_013823055.1 Cyanobacteria bacterium DS2.3.42 | reverse complement strand
AGCCAAGTCACTTATGTCAATGGAGTCCAAACCATTGCGAGACAATGTTTTGGGACTTTGCGCGCATACTGCGCACGACCCTAAAGTTTCAGAGACCTACGTAAAACTGGCTGCCGCTGGCACTCTGAGCGCTGCCGATGCTGATGCTTACAGAGATGGCGCCCTTCGATTGCGCATCGATTCGGACACCATACTCGGCATCGAAGCCAAAGAGAAAGGTGACAGAGCGGCACTGATTGGTATTCTCCAAGATCAGGCCAGCGGCAAAATTCCCAGAGACCAACAAATCTTGGGCAGCAGCTTTACCGAACTTGCAAAACAAAGTTACCCAGAGGGCGGGCTAGAAGCCATCCGCAAGAACATCATTTCCGGTGCGCTTTCGCAAGAATTGCTCGACAAACTAATCAGCAAGGGCGACGGTTATCGCGCGCCTTTAGCAGCCTTGATGCGTGAGGCGGACCTCAATGCCGCTAGTGTCAAACAACTGGCTGGACAGGGAATCCACAGCGACCTTCTCTTGAAACTGTTGCAAGAGAAAAAAGCAGGCCGAATAACCTCGCAGAACATCAATGATTTGATGGTGGCAGAACCTAATGTGTACAAGGCCGTGCGCGAACGCATGACGAGCGACTCTTACGACAAAACCCCCCTTTCATCTGAAGCTCTAACGGAAATATTCAAAGCCGCACCTGGAGAGAAGGTACTCCAGGGCTATTTCAATGCGCTCGACAGGGGTGCAATCGTCTCGCAGGAAGAATTCGTCGAAATCTTGAAAATGCCTGGCGAAAGTCGAAAAGCCATGGAAGAAGCTTTCATGAAAGGGCGCCTCGATCGCCGCGCCATAGTTGACTTGAAAGCTACTAATTATTCGGTCGACGAAGTGAGGCGCTACACCCAGGTCTTAGAAGAGGCCAGAGGCAAAGGGATCGACCTGGCGAAACTCAACGAAGCCAGTGAGTACATACAGCTGCACCGCGCCCAGAAGTCAGTAAAAACGCCACCTGATGCCGGTCCGGCAGGCAAAATGGAGATCGCGTTCTTGCTCCTTTCTCAAGGATTGGAGCCTGCTTCAGATGCCGACGTCAACAAAATCCAAAACCTCCACCGCAACACCGAAGCAATCAGACGCGAGCTCAAACTGACCATGAGCGAGTCGGTGGAAGTAGATCGATTTAAACGCGAGAATCCATCCCTTCAAGTCGATCAAAAGACTATCGAAAAAGCAAGAATACTTGCAGCCGATCGGATTCTGCGCGTGGAAATGAGAGACGCGCTGGGCGCCGCAGCCATAATGCAGCAAGCAGCCGGAGAAATAGATGCGCGCACTTGCCTGAATGCCAAAGAGGAAGTGCTGAAGCTGGCAAGACGGCATGCAGATGCAAATATTGGCGACCTGTACAGCGACCTGGTGAGGAGAGATACCTTCCTCGAGTTGGTCAACGAAGCCAGCGCGCATCCGCTCGACAAACTAAAATTGACCAGACCCAACGAGCCGGAAAGTGCAGCCCTTGAGCTTTCTGAATTCGCGGCCAAACGAAGAGCTGAAGTTGCCGAACAGATAGCCGGAAAAATACCCACCGCCCTGGATCGCGGCACGCTCAAACGCATGCACGATTCCTGGGGCGCCATAGAACAGGCAGTGCTGGCCAACGACGGAAAAAATGCGCTGGTCGAGCTGATTACCGCTCAACCTGAGCTGGCCTGGCAGGTTTTGCAAAACACCCCCAACGAACAATTGGCAAGACTATCTAACGACCGATTCGTCGAGTTGGCCAATTCAGCTAAAGAACACCTTTCCACCTTGCCTCAGTCTCGCAGAGAAGAATTAACCCGCGCTCTGGTCGCCCAATTTGAAGAACGGATCGGTCGAGTGGAAAGCACAAGCCGGCGAAATTTCATAAGCTCATGGCTGAATGCCGCGGCAGAGCTGCCTTCTGTAATCGGCGAAAGAAAACCGGCTACATTCAACATATTGCAAAATTTAACTAGCAGAGACATGGCACGTTTGTCGGCTGAGCATCTCAAACAACTGACCGGTTCGATTTCAATTACCCGCATGGAAGAATTGCCGCCCGAAAAACAAGCACGGCTTCTCATCGATCTCTTGCGCGAAAGCGGCAAGGACGCAAGAGCAGACGTTAAAGATTCCTTGTACAAGGACATCGTTTCACATATAACACCAGAGATTATCGAAAAGGCGCCTCTCAATGAAGTGCGGTGGCTGTCTGAAGAATTGAAGAAAAATCTCAAGTCCGAGCCCGGCTTGGCTGATTCAAAGCCGACAGGGGAGATCGTCACTGACATCGCCAATAAGATTGCCGGACAGGAAATCGAGAAAAAGAAAATTGACGCGCTCATCGCCAATCTGCCCGCCGAAGAGCGGGCTCTAGCGCTGGAATTACTTGCTGAGCGGGCACCGCATCTGTCACAAGCAGGCTTTATAAAACAGTTGAAAGACTTTGCAGATACATTGAGAAGCGAAGGAGTGCTTCAGACGAAAGCAACCCAGGAGTCGCGCGGCCGTCTTGTCGAAGTGGTAAAGCTCTACTGTTTCAATGACTCGACCAGCAACAAAGCACTTTCATATCAAATAAAAAAACATACCGGACTGCAGGTGGAAGTGCAGGTTCTGAAACCTGGAGACCCACTGCCGACAGATAAAGGGGTCTTGATTGAGCCGCTTTCGGCCGCGCCTGAAAGTATGCGCAAAGGTATTGAAGCAGCGGCTAATTTCCGCCCGGCTACGGAATTGACAAGCTTTCAGAAAGGCTTGAACTTTCTGCATTTGGCAGCCGCCGACGCCAATCCTGATTTGCCGAAAAGACAATTGCAGCAAATGCTTGCGGACGCAAAGCAAGAAGGCAGAATGCCCAAACACACAACCGGCACCAGTGGCGCCACCAGCGATGCGGAATTCAATCTATTGAAAAACAAAGTGCAAAGCGCCAACAATGATTTTCAGGCTCGCACCGAAGCGAAGACACTTCTCTATTTCGCCCACAAACAAAAATCACAAGGCGGACCAGTCCAGCTCCACGCCATGGTCATGAATTCGACACTCGATGTTCTGTCCTACAACGACATGATCGAACAAGCCTTCTTCTTGCAAGACAAGTTGGCTACAGAACTAAAGTCCATTCCCGAGAAGACTTTTTTCATCGTCGATGAAAAACCCAACAGCAATCACCTTTCCACTGAGCTTTACCGGACGGCTACAGAGCAGGAAGGGCGCGAATTCGACCGCAGATTTATTACGCTCGAACAAGCCCAAAAGATGAAGGGTGAAGGACTAACCTTTGTCTACCTCAACGACGGCATTTACAGCGGCACCGAAGTGCAGAAAAAAATACTCAAACTGCAAGAGCTGAAAGAGGCACACGGCGGAAAATCGCAGGTGGTTTCCGCCAGCTTCATAGGCTACAAAGACGGAGTCGATGAAGCCAGAAAAGCAGGCGAAAAAGCAGGCATAGAAGTGCTGGTGCAAACCGAATACGAAGATGCTTATAAGAAAGGTGCCAAGTCGATCGAGAAAGGAAGAATCAGCCGAGTGCTGGAACAAAACCAGAGGCTTGCCGATGTGCTCGGAGAATCCGCCCAGGGCTTCGGAGAGCGCGAAGCCAAAATCATTCTCGGCGCCCCAGAGTGGAGTGCTGAAAGTTATAAACCGGGTGAAAACGTAAGTGGAGCCAAAGTTGTCTCCTCACTTTACCTTCCCTACATGCGCTCCAACACAACCGCTCGCTTGCTGGGAGACCTGGCTTCATATCTGGATATCCCCAGTGCGCACATCGAAACCAGAGGCGAATTGATCGTTGACGACGTCAAGGCACACTTTACGAATCTCAACGATCAAAAATCACAAAGAGCCGCTGTTTCAGACCTTCTCGACCAATTCCATTCGCGAGCCGCTGAAGAATACTCCGCCACTATGGACAGTGCGTTCAGACCGGAGCAAGTTACAAATCAGGAAGAAATGAGAACAGTCCTCAAAGACGGACTTAGAAACTTCCTGGAAGAACATCAGAAGACAGAGGCCGCATTGGGACTGGAAAATCTAAAAGTAGCCGTTGAATTCGGCAGCCCACCAGGAAGCCGAACTTCTGAAGACGGAAAAACGCTCACGTTGGTGCTAGATCCAAAACTCGCAGATCGATCGCAATTCGCCAGTGCAAAGACCGAGATCATGCGCCAACTCTTGAACCGGAGAGCCCAGGCACTGGCTGCCGTTTATCCCGAGATGGACCCGGCTCGCTTCCGAGAGTCGGTCGATCAAGTCTTGAAAGAAAAACTCTTCCAGGTCGAAAACCCGCTCAGAACAATCGACGACGCGCCGGGCATCCGCAGATTTACAGAGGTGAGTACCGACCTATTGGTCGGCTCCACTCCAAAGTCGAACAAAAATGAGACGATGGGTGACTCCATGCAAATACTCAAAGAGAAGGGCGTAAAGACGGTCATTGACTTAAGCCCCAAAGAAAATCCGGGGCAAAAACAGTGGTGCCTGGAGAATGGAATTGAATACAAACACATGCCGATCGAAAAACCGAATACTCTCACAAATGAGCAGGCAGACCTCGTTCTCAATGAAATAGCAAGAGTTAAGGCTGAAGGAGGAAAGGTCTTCCTCCAGGATCGCACCGCCACCGATCGCGCACCGGCAATGGTGGCAGCCTACAGAATCGCTCAGGGTCTGAGCACCGACGCGGCGATTGCCGAACTGGCCGAACGCTTTAGCTTCAGCCCGGCAGACAAATCGAAGCTCACTAAAACACTGCAAGAGAGAGCAGGACGAGCACCGGCAGAAGTTTCCGGACCAGCTGAAACGGCATTGCCGGTAGGTTCCATCCAAACGCCGGCAGCTACGGCTGTTCGCTCTCCCATGAGCGACGAAAAATTGCGCCTCTTCATAGACAGGGTTGAAAACGACTTGCCGTCTGAGAATTTCAGAGAAGCGTTGCAAGAGCGTGCAAAAATGTTTTTCTCACAAGAAGGCTCGGACGCTTATCAAAGAGCAGTCAGGCGAACGCTCATCAAGATCGATCCAGAACTCAAACAAGGTGAATCCAAACTGACTTTCATGCATGAAGGTCAGGCTTTCACACCAAAGTCATTTGCTGCCGAACCGCCTCCCGGACGCTTCCAAACCACCGATGGAAAAACTCTTGACCTGCCGGATTGCAAGATCGAAGTTGCCGTAAGCTCCAAAGCGACGGCGCAAGAAGCGGCAGCAGCAGTAGCGGCAGAATACAATCGTCTCGCTCTCGAAATTCAAAACACAGGTAATGGCGCCTCAGTAGCCAAACTCGCCGAAGGTGAAGCGGCGCTGCGCAGTTTGAAAGAACGCCTAAACGTAGTTAGAAACGGCGGCGAGGCCGCTGTTTTACCCGCCCCGGGAGCACAAGAGATAAAAATCGGACAGGCAGTAGATTTGGGCGGAAGAGTGGTTGAAGTAGCCCTTACCAATGAAGGTGTGAGAATCGGCAATGATGTAATTTCGAACAAAGACCTTGTGAAAATGGCAATTGAGAAAAAGCAAAAACTCTTCGAACAGGCGAAAGAAGTCGAAGAGCGAAACAAGCTGGCTAAGGAAATTGAAAACCTCAAGGCACTGGCTGCGGACATCGAGAAAGGTGAAACCAAAGGGATGCGTGAAGCACTGGCCAAACATGTGCCGGGAGAGTTGGAAGCTGGTCGTCACCCTGCCGCCAGCGTTCGGTCAAGAGTCGTTGAAGGAGTGGGCAAAGCAGGCGCGTATTTGATGATTGCCGCCTTTGTCGCATCCTTAGCGGTGTCCCAAAAGGCCAGTGCGGCGTCGAGCGACGCATATGCACCATTGAAGCCCAGGTAGTCGCAGTTCAAGAAACTAGTCCGATAACCGGGCGTGTGCGAGGTAGCTTTGAAGTTTTGCGGTGTTGTGTCGGTCACGTCCAGGGGCCTCAGCAACCTCTGGGCTCGGCTCAGCTAATTATGCCCTACACGCATATTACGTTGTCTCGATTAAAAGGGTTCCCTCATGGGATAATTCATCCCCCCACGCTAGAGGTGAATGTTATGGCAGATTTCAACAAGTGGATGATAGACCCGAACGATGCAGTGATGCTATTGATTGATCCGCAAAGCGGTCTCTTACAGCTAGTGCGCGATATGGAGCAGCCAGAACTTCGTGCCCGGGTTGGCGCACTGGCTAAAGCAGCGCATCTAGCCAAGATTCCCACATTCAGCACGGCTTCAGTTCCGGATGGTCCTAATGGCCCACTTATTCCTGAGGTGCATGAATACAATCCAGACACCATCTACATTCCGAGAACCGGACAAATCAATGCCTGGGATAATCCCAAGTGGGTAGAAGCCATAGAAAAAACCAAACGCAAGACACTTATTATTGCTGGCACATTGACGAGTGTTTGTATGGCCTTCCCTGCGCTCAGCGCCGTAGCTAGTGGATACAAGGTATTTTGTGTGATCGATGCGTCAGGCAATTGGTCGAAGATGGCAACAGATATCACCATTGCTCGCATCGTTCAAGCCGGTGCGATGCCTACCGATACCTTTGCAGTTCTTGGCGAACTTATGAGCACTTGGAACCGCCCTGACGCCATGGAGTTTGCGCAGGTTATGGTTGACATCATCCCACCATTCAAGGCGCTGATGGAAAGCTACGCCAAAGCGCAAAGTGTTCAAAAGGACGGGCGCGAAACCAAGCTGGATCTGGCTGTCGCGCACAGATAGTCGCCTTTGCAGTTGGCTCCCGTCCACGCCTCAAAACTCAGCGTGACGGGCTGCCAACAAGGTCACAAATATACTTCACTCACCGCAGGCGGTGCCAAGCCTGCAAACAGTGCTCAGTGGCTTGTTTCAGGGCTAGCGATCGCGCCATCGTCCTCGATGGTTCAACATCCCTTATCCTCAATCCCTAATTTGGGGTAGCCGAAAATGAGCATTTCAGCTCGATCTTCACTCATTCCTTGCCTCTCTAGCTGCACAAATTTCCGTCATCTACGTGCAGAGGGGGGTTCAAATGAGTAGCTGTATCTAAGCGCGCTTGCAACAAAACTGCAATCTTACGCAGTTACGATCTCGGCAGTGTTTCATACCGACCTTTTCCGATTCTCACCAGTTAGATAAAAAACCCCGACAGTTTCAGCCTTGGCATCAACCGGCGCTACCCCCAACCCGGTACATGACCAAATTCCGGTTTAAGAGGCAAAATCCTTAGAGGATAAGGCTTCCACAACCGATTTAAGCCACTGCACGTGGCATATATCTATAGCTGGCAAATTCGGGGCGGCGACGACCACATGGCGGACGACGACAAAACCAGAAGACCTGACGCAACCAAGGGCCCTACGCCTGAGGAAAGAGCGCGTGCCGGCTCAGAAAACGAAGACTGGGAAAACGACGAGCCGCAAGACGATGAAGACGGCAGTCTGACCAAAATGGAAATGGAATTGCAGGCGGCCGATGGGATAAAGGAAGCTGAGGAGGCGGATGATCCAGCCGGCGATGGCGATCAGGAACCCAAACCTCAGCCGGTTGAACAGCCTGTGCCGGTCAAGCCTGTAGTTGTCGGCGCTGATGCCCCGCCACGCCCAAATGATGCAGCTCCGGCTAAGACGCCGACAGAGCAAGGTCTTAAGGACGACACAATCACTGGAGCCTTGCTGCTCTACGCCCTCTATCGTGCCGCCAGAGCGGTCGGCTCGAAAGACTCGAGCGGCGCCGATACACTGAGCGCAGTCGGCAAAAAAATCAAGGACAAGGTCACTTTCTACACCGGAAATACCGTCAAAGACGTCAAACTTCTGCCTGAGGAAAACGGCATGAAAGTGGCGGTGGACGGCAGCGGGCGGCCGGTCTGGGCAAGCATGAAAACGCCTGATAAAGGCGAGAAGACATTGATTTTCGACTGGCGGGCAGACGGCGGGATGACGATACATTTCGAGGGTCCTTCGGGCTTTGAAGGTCGAATTGCTTCCAGAGAAAAAATCGAGATTGCCGAAGGCGGAAAAAGCCTGAAAAGCTCCGACGGGGCCTGGATGGCCACCTCGGCCAACGGAAGCATCGAGAAATGGGAAGGTGAATTAGCCCTCAAACCCGGCAAAAGCAGCCTTTCCTGGCAGCCTGTTTTCGGCGAAAGAGACAATCCACTGGCTCCATCTGCCGAGCAAAAAATCCAAAACGCCGCCTCCGAATCGCTGGTCACAACTGCGCTCGACGGCATGACACTGAGCAAAGACGCAGCTTTGAATTTCACATTCCGCGAACGTGCCCAACTGCGCGAGCTTTATCAGGGACTTATGAAAGGTTCTCTTCCGTCCATGGAAAAAGCCCTCAAAGATATGTGCCTGTCGACTAAATCAGAGCCGCGCATGGCACAAATGCTCAATCATTTCATCGACAATGCCGGGCTGAGAGGACAGCTTGCAGTTCAGCAAAGCGACCGTGGCACTCGTCTAGTATTTGACGACGCAAAAGGCAATTTACTCGCCATAAGCGGAATTGCAGATGAAGCCAGCTACGCGCAGCGTGCCGAAGACGGAAAGAAAATCCCCAGTCATGAAGCATTTCTGGATCTGGTACGCGGCGAAAGAGCGGCTCGCGCACTGATGTCAGAGCGCGCCCAGGCTGAATCAGAAGGTAAATTAGCCGAGTATCAAAAGGGAGAATGGGCCCGAAAAACAATTACGGCAACAGCTGAAAAACACTACGATCTCGCCCCTCCGCAAAGAGAAGTGCTGAAAGATCTCGAGCGGCGCTTTGTGTCCGGCGACATGGAAGGATTCAATCAACTGATCCAGAGCTACGATAAAAAACCGCATGAAATCGAGCCGATACTGAAAGCGTTTGTGGCGGACATGAAGCGTTTTTCCAAAGACTTCGACGGCTCATTTACATCAGTCAAAAACATTGCTCGAGAATACGGATACTTTGTTTTCGGCGATGCAAAAAACAAGATTGGCATATCCACCGAGCAAGGCACTCCTGCTTATACTGTTTCTGATGGAGATCCGGGTTTGCGGCGATCCACCTTAAAAATAGGCGGCGATCTTTCCACCAGACTCGTCCAAGACACGGCAGCCATGAAGCTAGAGGTCGTTGCGGACGTGCGCCAACCAATGACCGGAATGACCAATTCCGACGGTTTGTGGTCGCCTAATTACATCGATGCTTTGCCCAGAGATGTTTTAGCCGACCTGGAAAAACGCATCAACAGCGAGTATGCGCTGGGCGGGCACGAACAGATGCGGGACTTCGCCATCCGGGCCGGACAGACAGTAGGCAGCTGGGAGCGGACACAGCAAGCGCTTCTAACCAGGCAGGCTGACGAAGAAAGAACGCAAAGCGCGATGGAGCAATCCAAACAAGAATTTCTAAAAATTCGCGATGAAGTCCTGAAGTCGATTGGTCTGGACAAGCTTCCGGCAAAAATGAGCCTCGACCAATTGCAATCGAGCAGCACCGGGTTGATTGCTTTTCTCAACTCAAAAGAAGCTAAATCTGCCGATATCGCTGATACAAGAGCGAAAGCAAAAGCAGTAGAGGACTATCAAGTTGCCCGACACAATCAAAACAGTGCCCAGGAAGCCCTAAAAAACGCCTGGCAAGATTTAAATGTGATTGGCAGGGACTTCCTTGCAGAAACAGTCCAGCACACATTCCCGGATGGCTTGACGGGACAGGAAATTGCCCGCGATGCAAAACTCCTCAAAGAGTACTTGTCACATCCAGATGCCGCCACATCCGGTGTCAAAGACGTGCAGCAGAAATTGGCAGTTGTCGAGGCATATCAGAAGGCCCAGGACAACGCAACAAAGGCGATGACAGAACGATTCGAGCCTGCGCGCAAGCGCTACGAAGAAATTCGAGACGAGGTCCTGACCAGACTTGGTGCGGACAAAATTCCCTCAGGAATGGATTCAACAGGATTGAGGACGAGCGCGCAAACAGTGCGCGATTTTCTGCAAACGCAAGGAGGAGCGCTCGGCATAAAAGATCTGGAGCGTAAGATTGCCGCCGCCGAACAAGTGATTGCCACGCAGTCCGCTTATGAAACAGCCAGAGGACGGGTAAACGAGCTGTTCGAATCGAGAAGACAACAGTTTGAAAAACTGGCCAATGAAATGGCGCGAGATATGGGTCTACCGCCGGTGAAACTCGAGATTGTCACCTGGGACAAAAATGCACACGGCGATTACCTTGACGGGCGCGTTCGAATCAATCGCGAGCACCTGCTCAACAGCAGTGAAACATCGGTTTCAGGAACCGTTTATCACGAATTGATTCACGCTGAGCAGCAATATCGAATGTGCCGATACCTGGCTGACGAGTTTGTAAAACAGCACGGACAGCAGCCGGACATCTTCGATATTCGTGACGCATGGAGCAGCCGAGTGGGCGGCAGAATGTCCGAAAAGTATATCGAATCTGTTCTCAAAGCACGAGCCGATAAACCTCTCAGCGCCGATGAAGCACAAGTGGCAGCAAAGCTTGTGGACGCCTGGCACAAGATGGGAGCAGTCGGCACCAATTACGACAAGAGCATGGATGCCTTCAACAAACTCTACCGCACCGGTGAGGACGTCGGCGGCTTCTATGGAACGAGTTCAACAGAAAAAATTCTAGATGCCTATGTGAAAGGTAATTCGGTCAAAGACATTGCAGACATTCTGCCCGGAGCCGAATTTCAAACCACAGAAGGAAAAGTCAAATCAGAAACAATACTCAGAGAACTGGTTCGCGACCGGGTTGCGTACCTTAACGGGGAAACAAAAAACTGGGATCACAACGCCGCGCGCCAGAAAATGTTCGACGCCATCGTGGCGCGGCGCCACGCCATCAACGAATGGCGCGAAGCAGAATGGGCATCGTACGGCGGTCCCGATAAGAAACACGAATACGATGCGCAAGTGGGCGGTCTCTTCTTTGAGCGCCAAGCCCAGGAGCACAAGGCAAAACCCGCTGAGTTTAGAGTTGTGGAAGAACTTCTGCATGGACAGAAAAGAAATTGGCTGCCGGAGAACATCAAGAAGCACGCCGACAACGACTCTACTACTTTCAGATTTAGCGAGCCTGCAGAATTTGCTTCGCCAAACGGCAATGTAAAGGTCAAAGGTGTTGAGCTGAAAAACGGCGTCGTCTCGGTATTGTGCGAAGACGCGAGTGGAAAAGTTAGCGGCAATAAGCCGATGGCGGACCTGATGCTGCGGGCTGTCAATTCGCGAGCCGGCACAAGTGAAGGACTCAAAACAATAAATGCAGACCCGCAGTTGAAGGCTGAGCTTCTGGCTAGATACATGCAAGACATGAAGACTGCAAGCATCGCAACTTACCATCAAGCTTCGCAATTGGGAGAAAGAAAAATCTCAATCCCTTACGAATTGCGCTTGCCGAATCTGACCTGGAAAGATGTAGAGAAATACATGCACGAGCGCCTGCCTGAAGGCGTTGTCAATCCGGAAGATCTGATTTCCAGAGAAATCAAAAGCCTGGAAGCTCTCTACAATGGCACTTTGAATGACGCAGTCAGTGATTACAAAGCGAAGTTGAGCGAGAGGGTCGGTCGAGAAAGTGCATTGCTCGTGCGTGAATTGGCAGGCGGCAATATTCCGCTCAATGTGACGGTCGCAGAACATCTGGCTCAGGCTCAAGCACGTTTTGAAAGACGCGTTCAGCAATTTGGTAAACCGGCAAACTATGAAGAGTCCAAGGCCATCTTCGAGGCTCTCAAACTGAGCGGCAAGCAGCGAGAAACCGCAATTAAAAACGGTCAAGCACGCTACCCGGAAAACAAGGAAATCTGGCAAGAGCTTTTGCCCAAGGCAAACACAGAGGCACTGGAGCTTCAACGCCAGCATGTGACACAAAGCCTTAAGGAGCGCGGTTTCACAGATGCCCGCATCGACCCGGCTCGCAAATTCAATGTCAACGATCTGGGAAGTGTTCTACGTATCGCCTCCGAACCTGGCACCACCAGTGCTACCACACCTGGCGAAAAATATTTACCTCTGCCATTCACGGATATTGAGCGCACTGTTCTCACGACAGCCGGACAAGATATCAATCTTGCGTCTGCGCAAAGAGCAGAGTCCGCCATCTCGCATGCACGCGATCAAGTGCAGCGCGGATTGATCAAGAGCCATCATGAATTGGAGGCTCTCGTCGCCAACGACTACCTCAACTCACAGCTCGAAGCCGGCAAATTGAGCACCGTTGCAGATCTGCTGCGCGGCGGAAGAAGGGCTATTAATCCGCATGACGGCAATTTCTACGGTGTTGCAAATATTGTTGCACAGAATGATCCGACTTATCGTCAGAGAATTGAGCAAGTTCTGCAAGACAAGAATTCTCACACCAACAAGGCAGTCATTGAAGGCAAGGAAGTCAGCTTCGCAACACTGTCGCGCCAGCCTAATCAAAGCGGCGACACAACCCTTGCTTACAAAGGACCTCAGGACATTGCCGACAAGGCTCGCGTCGAAAAACGCAAGGAAGCACTATTCTCCGAGATTCAAGCCCTGGCGAAGCAAGAAGGCGACCCAGCCAGGCTAAAACAAATCACCAGACGAGTGGCGGAATTGGAATGGCTTTCCGTGCAGAGCGCCGATTACTGGCAGGGTTCTTCCGAACTAGCTCAAATGAGATCTCGTGCCCTTTTTGATGCGGCAGGCGTCGAGACTGGGCGTTTCAAAAAAGGTGTCAATCCTGGCTTGGAGGCGCTCACCACCCCACTGTCTGAGTTTGTCGCCAACTATGAAAAAATGTATGAAAACCCACCTCGTCTCAATCCGGGTGACTTCCGTCCATCCAACGAGTTTGCCCGCGCACTGATGGACACGCGCACTACCGGCGACACAGGCACGATAGCCGAGGATGGCTCGCTCTTCTTCAAACTCAAAGAACCCAGAAAGATTAAGGTAGAGGGCGTCGAACACACGATCGTCGGCGTGGAAGCCCGAGACGGAAAAGCCGGTGTCGTCACAACCGATCAGTTCGGGCTCACACAGGCGGAGCCCAACTTAACCAGGGCTTACTTGAGCAATATGGAAACATCGCTGCGCACCAAGCCGATCGCGCAAGGGCTCGTGGTCAATGACGCACGCCTTGCCGCCAACGTACTTTCTCGAGTCATTGACGACGCTCCGGACGGCGCCGTTGAGGAGACACTGGAGCGCTTCGACAGGAATAAATCCGCAACCAGAGACGCATTTCTTGAGAAGCGCTATTACACAAAAGGAACCGGCAGGGTGGAATGGTCTGCTATCGCATCCCTGAAAGAAGCGCTTATAGACAGGCAGTTCGAAACTTTTCGAGACGTGGTCAGCAATCTCGATTCTTACTACAGCTCAGCCAGCGCTCCTGGTGAAAAACCTTCCACCGACTTCGATCGCGTCATGATTGACTTCGCAAAAGAGTGCAAACTGGCGGGTTTGGGCGATATCACTCATTCGATAAGCGACAAGGGAGTGGGCGAAATTCGGATGAAAAACGGCGACCTGGAAATAGTAATGCGCACCGACAGCACGATGGAAGCTACGCGCAAAGGTGTTCCCATAAGCAAGTCCGAGGCAGTTGATGCATTCAGAGAATTGGGAGAACAGACAGGCGAAAACATGCGCAGACGCCTCTCGAAAGTGAGCCCGCCTGGAGTCGGCACGGTAATAGAGATTCCGGACAAGGACTGGAAGATGGTAAAACACATGATCCTGGCTGAATCAGGAAATAGTGTTTTTGTCAAAGAATTGAACGCGGCGCCGGCTGCGCAAACAGTGCGGGTTCCCTCCATGCACATCGCTGAAGACAGGCTCAAATCACGCGACCAGTACAAAATGTTTACCGACCCCGCTCAGCCTGAAAAGCAACTCTTCATTGATACCAAACAAAACAAGGTGTACGAGCTGGGCAAACGCCATCCGCTCACCTGGGAGCATGAAGCCTTCGAGCGCCCGGATATTAACGCCAGAGCATCCCACTTCGCCCGCCAGACGCATCTGAAAAGCACGCTGGAAAAAATGCAGGACACCATTGAGAGTGGACGACTGATCAAGCAATTGGATCAATCGGCGCAATCAGGCAATGCCACCGCTCCGGCATCTTCACTTGTAACCGCCGACCGGGCCCGCCGCTTTCTGGAGAGAATCGCACCGGATGCAGGAGAAAGTCTCGAATCGGTAGCATCCAGAGCACGTGAGTTTTACATCCACGAAGCGGCATCAACTCTGGAAAATGCCGTCCGCCGCACCAAAGTAATCGAAGACGCGGCGCTCAAAGCGGGCGAATCAAAGCTGGTCTTTACCGAAAGCGGTAAAGAGTTTGTACCGAAGACATTCGATGCAGGAAAGGAAACTTTCGAAACGAGCGACGGGCGCACACTCGAAATGAAAAACTGTCGCATGGAAATTCGCATCGGTAAAGGCACTGAGGCGCAGCAAGCAGCTCGCGAAGCGCTGGTCGGCTTCGAGCAACTGAAGCAAGAACTGGCGCTCACGAGTGGAGTTGATGCTGAGGCCCTCCGCAAGGAAGTCAGAGATTCAGCCAGGCTTCAGTTCGATGAAGTGACAAAAGAAAAAACAGCGGCTGTGGAAGCATTCAATCGCGAAGCAGTTGTGAAAGTAGGAGCTTTTGAAGTAGCAGGAAAGAACGTCGATGTATTCCTCACGCCTCAGGGCGTGCGTATCGGCAGTCGCGAATTGAGCAATCTCGAATTGGTCGACGCTGCCCTCAAGGACAGACGCGCGCAAGTCAACAAAGCAAAAGAACAGGAAAAACAAAAACTGGAAAGTGAAATCAAAGAACTGGAAGCACTTCACAAGGACATCGCGGCTGGAAAAACCGTCGAAGTCGAAAAAATGAAAGTCGCACTTGTAGAAAATATCGCCAAAGAATACGAAGCCCGACGCACCGCAGGCCCCACCCCGGGTCATGGCATCAGAGCAAGGGCTGCCGATGCAGCAGGAAGAGCCGGCGCTTATTTGATGATCGCCTCGTTCGTCGCCTCGCTGCTCGTCGATCAACACCGACAGAACAAACGCATAGAAACTGGTTACGCCCCAACTAAAGCTCGCTAATCCAAGAGGAAAATAAGATGACGGCGGACCCAACACTAAAGAGACGACCAGAAGACGACGAAGAGCAGGCGCTTAAGAAAGCACCGCCGGCGGAAACTGCAGACGATGCCACCGATGAAGACGAAGAAGATGATGCCGAAGACTTGATGTTCGACGATACCATCGAAGAGTCGAAGAATGACGGGCACCAGGACGGCGCAAAAGAAGGGGAGGACGAGGAAAGATCAGAAACTTCCGAAACAGAAGAGCCGATTGAACCGGCACCGGCAAAGAAAGAACACGTTTTCCAGCCGGTTTCCGAAACTTTGACCAGTCACATAATCCCGCAGCAATACCGAGATGGGCTCAGTGACAAAATAACAGCCGACGTCGCCGAAGCGCTCACCTGGCCGCCCGGGCATCCGTCTCGCCAACAACTCGTCAAAGACCTGACGGACCGTTTTGACAAACCTACCACCTACGCAGAAAAGCTTGCGGCGGCGCGCTCACTGATTGCGCTTCAACGAGGAGCCGACGGCAAGCTTCCTGATGTGATTTCGCAACGCGATGTTCTCATTGCTGAAAAAACAAAATGGGTTGGCGGCGGCGGTGGTCGCGGGGCACAACCAGCAAAACTGGTCGTGGAGACGCCGCAGCATCACGAACTTCACCCGGTCAGAAGCAAGGAATTGCTGGACTTTATCGAGCGCTCGGCTCCGGAAATTCAATCGCGCACGCAGGCTCTTCTGAAGACGCCGCCAGAAAGCGAAGAGAGAAAGAGTTATGTAAAACATCTGGTCAATGTATTTCAGACCGCATCT
>PNLN01000232.1 GCA_013823055.1 Cyanobacteria bacterium DS2.3.42 | reverse complement strand
TGGCGGTGGTTTTTTGTGTGCTTCCAATTTGCTCATATTCATTGCCTCAAGCATGATTTTTGCGTCACGATTAACTTCAAACTCGTCATTATTCAAGCAGGCCCTGAGCGGTCGATAGGCAGCATGGGCGAGTGGACGAAGTTCTTGAAAGCGAAATTCACCCAAAAGTCGATATGCTTCAAGTACATTTTTCCAGTCTTCTCCAAGCTCATTTCTCAAGTCTCGATCGGCAGAAAGCAAGCTGGAAGCGGCCGAGGCCCTTACTTCACGATTGCAGTCTTGCAATGCCTTCAATAGTTCGGTTTGAAAAAACGCAGTATCGATACTTCCAACAGCTGCAATTACTCCTTTACGAATATCAGGATCGGCGCTACCCATCCAATAAAGCAAACGTTGAGCCAAATAGCGATCGGCGGTCATCCTCCAGATTCCAATGGCAGCATTGAATAGGTCTTTGGCTGGATAATGCAGTAAAGGAGGCGTACTGCCATCTTTGAGTGGAAGTGCGAAATTAGAGCACTGCTGCTCTTGTGTGATTTTGAGTGCATTCCCTTGATTGGCGCTTCTGCCATGTGGCTGCCACTCAGCCTTCTGCGAGCGGGGGGCCATGAGAAGATCGTATTTCTTACCCATTGAGTAGGCCAGATGCATCATCCAGCCCTCAACGGTGACAATGTGATCTGCTAATGCGACAAAAGAGATGATCCGGCGCATTTTCTGTTGTGCATTGTCAGCTTCGGAAGCGGGAGCAGAAATCGCATGTACTCTGTGTTTTTCCGGCAAGGCGGTAAGAATCGCATCGATCTCTTCTCTTGAGCCCCAGCTCTCGCGGATTGCTACTAGGACAAGGTCATAGCCTTGCTCAATGAGCTGACTGAGGATTTTGGCCAGTTGACCGTATTGAGATCTCTGAAATCCTTTGAGCGCAGTTTGCCCACCGAAGGCATTGATAATCGCTATCGGTCGTCCTTTTTGCTTGTGGCGAGATTCAAATGTGTCCTTGATATCTTGCCAGGTTTGTTGCACTTGTGAGTTCGGGTTGCAAGCATAAATATTGCCTGCTTTTGCGATCTCTTCGCCTGTGCGTAAGGGCAATCCGAGATGGGAAATGAAGCGCATTGTGGTGTCATAGTTGAGTGGCAAAAGTCTTTTTTGCAGATTCCACTGCTGTGCGTATTCGGTGTTTTCGATTTTGATCGATTCGAAAACGTAGTGATTGACGTCTTTTCTCGCCTGCACATAAATTGACGGGGTGAGCGAAACGAGGCGTTCTCTGAGCCGGGCTTGAATTTCTAAATTGTAACTATTTTCCGGAAGATACGGTTCGAAGAAATTGATGATACCGTTCCACTGTTTCTCAAGTTCTTCGTTGAACTGCTGGTTATCGCGGATGGAGTGGACATGCACACGCGGGTGCTCGTAGAGGAAGAGCCGGTCGGTAAAAAGAACAACTTCATTATCCGGGTGGGCATCCAGGAAGGCTTGCGCGATCGCTCCGGTTCGAATGATTTCATCACCCAGTCCGTCGACTATGTTGTGGATGATCAGCAGTTTGAAGCCTGGCCGCAATAACCTTTCGAATTCGCCGTCGGCCTTTGCAGCCGGATTCACTTGTTCAAAGAAAGATTGTCTCTGATATAGTGCCGCATATGGTGCAGAATTTTTACTCTCGGCGATTGCCAGCAACTGATTACGATTCAAAGTTTCCGGAAACCAGGCTGATACATGCTCTAGCAGCGAAAGTGTTCCATCCTTCTCGCTTTGTTCAATCCACTGTGCATTCAACCATTGAGCTACGGCGGATCGCTGGTCAGTGTGCAGCAGCAAAAGTGCTAGTTTTTGCCACAAACCAGGGAATCGATCGCTTTTCAATTGGCGCTCGAGAACAGAAGCGGGAACATGTTTTCCATGTTCGGGTCGGACGAGAAGCACAGCAGCAAGGGAAGCTAATGCCTTTCTCTCAAAGCGCTTGAATCCAAGAGCGCGGACAATTGACTTGACTGTTTCGGGCGTGACCGACTGTGGATGTTCCAAAATCGCCACCGGTTCAAAGTCGGTTCGTGTTATAGAGTTAATCAATCGTGAGGTGAGGTTAGCCCACTTCATCAGCCGTTCTTATTCCAAGGATTGCAAGTTGAATGTATGATAAGCGATTCGCGCTCCACTATTGGGCGGAGCCGCATAATATGATTTGAATCTCTCGACGTGAACTTCCTTTTTAAGCGCAAAACCAGCTCGAAACAACTACTGACGATTGTCATCGACGGCGTGTTTTTTCAATTTCGCGACGCCGGTGGCATCGCGCGAGTGTGGGCATCGGTTTTGGAGGAGTGGTCCAAGACAGAGTTTGCGAAGTCCCTGGTGGTTATGGATCGAGACGGTGCATCGCCGAAATTTCCGGGAATTAGGTACGAACCTTTCAAGACATATTATTCAAGGAGTGCGGCCGCTGAGACATTCTTGATTGAAGAGTTTTGTGCCGGCATTAAAGCCGATCTCTTCATTTCGACGTTTCACACGACTCCTCTGGAGACTCCTAGCCTGCTTCTGGTGCACGACCTTGTGCCTGAGCTTGCTGAGTGCTTTGATCAAACGTGGTTGCGCGAGAAGCGTTATTGCACATATCATGCAGACGCGTATTTAACGGCTTCCAACAATACTCTGCGCGATCTGAATAATGTCTATCCATTTTCCAATCGCCTTCCTACCAAAGTTATTGCAAATGGAGTTGCAAGTACGTTCGAGCCTGTGAATGCTGATGCCGTCAGGACTTTCAAGGAAAAGTGGAAGTTGAACAGCCCCTATTTTTTACTGGTGGGCAGAAGGGGTGGACATAAAAATGCCCGACTGTTCTTTGAAGCATTTGACAAATTACCAGATAAGGAGCGCTTTTCAATTGTTTGTTGTCAGGGAAATGATGACGCTTTGGAGCCGGAATTCATTGAGCTAGCCCGTGGATCCGAGGTTAAGCTAATTTCCCTGACGGATCAAGAGCTTAATGCCGCTTATTGTGGCGCAGTCAGTCTGGTGTACCCCTCCAAGTATGAAGGTTTTGGGTTGCCTCTACTTGAGGCGATGGCGGCTGGTTGCCCTGTAATTACTTGTCGAAATGCGTCTATTCCTGAAGTCGGTGGCGATGCTGCTATGTACGTTGATGATACCGATGTGCAGGAAATGGTGCGCGCCTTAGTGGCTGTCCAAACGCCCGATATTCGCGAAAAGCTGATAAACGCCGGCTTTGCGCAAGCAAGGAGATTTTCGTGGAGTCGAATGGCAAATGAGTTTTGCAGTTATGTGCAAGGGTCGGTCGAGGGTCTGGCTAAGAGAAAGGGAAACAAAGACGAAGTCGAACGGCGAATTTCACGTCAAAGGCGATGGCGCGACTTGCGCAGCTATCAATGCCAGCCGCATGCCACGCTGGAAGGAGAGAAAGCGCTAGAAGAGGCCTGGAGAAAGTCTGTTGAAGAAGACGGTTGCAGGCTGCTAAACTAGACAGGCTTTGCCGGGAGGGGTTAGTGGGAGCACCTCTGGAGAACCAGCCGTTGGTTTCAGTCATCATGCCTTTTTTCAGGCAGGATGAATTTTTGCTTGAAGCAGTTGAGAGTGTAAAGGCACAGACCTATCCGTCGTGGGAGCTGATTGTTGTCGACGATGGCTCCGATGGACTGTCGGCTCAAGAGTTACTTGCGGGTGTCTGCGCAAGTGCTTCGAATATTGTGCTTCTCAAGCATGAGAAAAATCTTGGAGTTTCTGCAGCGAAAAACACTGGCTTTGCGGGCTCCAAAGGTGAACTGGTAGTTCCTGTAGACTCTGACGATGTGCTTGATCGTGCATACCTAGAGAAAATGGTCAAAGCGCTTCTGTGTTCTGATGCTGACGGAATCTACGCTGATTTCGAGTTTTTTGGTGAAAAGAATTACATTTCCTGCACGGAAACTCGACCTGTGCGAATTCTCTCTGGTTGGTTTCCACCTAATCCTGTTTTGATAAAACGCAGTGTGTTCGAGGCTGTTGGTGGGTACGATACAAATTTTGATTTGGGCGAGGACGCATGCTTTTGGATAGCCGCGCATAAGCTCGGTATGAAATTCGAGCACTTGCATGAACCGCTCTATCGCTATCGAAGTCATTGCCAAAGCGGCACTATGACTCGTGGTCGTGACTACCCGCTGATACTGACTAAATTGGCGAGAAAGTTTCCCGAACTCTACTCTGAAAATGCTGTTGAGATTGTCGATTTACTCGCTGAGCATTGGATAAAAGATATCGATGTGCATAGGAACCTTTTGCAGGAATTTCAAATGCTAGAGTCCGAGTATCGACATCTGCACAGCGAGTTTCATAAGCTTTTGAAACATGCAGAGAATGCTGAATGCAATCGCTCCGTTAGCATAAGGGCTACCGCTAAGACGCTGCTGCGAGAAATCGCCAGTCGGTTGAAGCCGCGACCCGCACAGCAGAACAGGTAGAGCGATGACCGGCGGCGGCAATGCGGAACAGCGAGTAGCGACGGCGGTCGAGGGGAAGAGTTGCCGCCGGCTTGATCTGATTAAAGATGAAACTTTATTTGAAGACGGCAAGGCGATCATCTCGGCTCGACTGGAGTCTGATCGCGATGAGCCGCAGCGAATCTGGTTTGAGCTGCCGGAACGTTTTTTTTATATGACCACGGCAAGCATGGATCCATTTGTTATTGCGGTGATTTTTCAAGCCATGAAAGAACCGACTGAGCTGCATGTGAGAGGACAGGTATCTTCGACTTTGCTGCGCAACCTGGCGGAGTTTCAAGCGGTCTGGCAGTGCTGGTTCCCGACCAAGTATTTTCCGGTGGCGATTGCTGCCAGCCGGGAGACTGCTGATACGGCTGAGCGTGAATCAAGAGCAATAGCTGCATTTTCCGGAGGAGTTGACAGCACTTATACAATCTGGTGTCACACCATGGGCGGAGCCGGTAGGCTGACCAGGAAAGTCGAAGCTGGGCTTCTCGTGCACGGATTTGACATTCCGCTCGAGCAGGTGCAACAGTTTGAACGCGCATCGAACGTTGCTAGAGAAACGTTGAGCAATGCGGGTATCGATTTGATTACGATGAAGACCAATCTCTACGATCCGGATTGGGAGATGACGCATGGCGCTGCTATAGCAGCATGTATGAGTCTTCTCAAGTCCCATTTTTCAGAGGGGCTAATTGCCAGTACCTACTCCTATCACTCCTTGAATCTGCCCTGGGGTAGCAATCCAATTACCGATCCTCTGTTGTCTTGCGGAGCCTTCGCTATCGTGCACGACGGCGCGGGTGTGCGTCGTAACGAGAAACAGACTCAGATCTCAAAATGGAAAGCAGGATTCGACAACTTGAGAGTCTGCTACGAGTCGGAAGATCGAGATAAAAATTGCTGCCGTTGCGCAAAGTGTTTGATGCTGTTTGTATCTCTGAAAGCGCAAGGGTTGCCGTTGCCAGCGTCTTTCGACATTGAGATTACCCCTGCGGAGCTCTTGAAGTGCACGCGCCTTAACCCTGCCTTTTTGAGTGTTTTTGAGATCATGTTGGAGCGATACGAAACTAGTGGCTTCGAAAATCAGGACTGGTTTCGCGCGTTTAAGCGTTGTGTAAAATTCAATAGCCGCCGCAATATGCTGGAAAAACCGCTCAGCAATCCTCTTCGAGATTGGCTCAGACAAAGACAATTAGAATGGGTTGTCCGTTCAGGACCTTAGTTAGCTAGCGTCTAGGAGCGCTATTGCAAGGGCCGGCGCCAGCGAAGTCTGGTACGAAGGTGTTGCAAGGACCGGCGTCTGTGAAGTCAAAAATAGATTTGACGCAAGGACCTGCCCCTGTGACGTTTGGGGAAACTTTTTCAGAAACCATTTCGTAATTTTCTAAACGCTTTACTGAGCTTTTATCTGACTGCGACTGCTTTTGCGACGCGAGATATGCTCTGTAGTCTGCGGTAAAAGTTGATGCGAGTCTCATGGTTTCCGGCCCCTTCTTTTGAACATCCAAAATGTATCACATTGACATCTGTTGGTTTCTTTTCAGTTCCTGATGCAATGGTGAAGCTTTTGCCTGTGGGATTAGGAGCGTACAGCCCTAAGTGTCGTTGAAGTATTAGGGGCTGCTAAGATCTGTCGTAAAGTCGTTGCGGGCAAGCGAGAGTTTATGAGTCGTCGCGTAGTTTTTGTAACACCTGTTTTTCCTTCTTTTACCGGCAATGGGCTAGCCATGCGCGCCGCCGCACTTTTAAAGCTTTTGTCTGGTTGGGCGAGCGTGGATTTACTGGTGATACCGATTTACAACGCCAGGGTCGATGCGCCCGATCCTGATATCGCCCAGCTCTGTCAGTCCTGGCAATCGGTCCCGAATCCCGACTGGACAAGCTTCGATCCGCCATCGCAAGATGTCATTAAATTTGTTGGAAATGAACAAAATATTCCGCGAGAGTGGCGTTGGTGCAGCGCAGACTGGCGCAAGAAAATCAAAAAAGCAATTCATGCTGTGAATCCCGATCTTGTTTTCGTGTTTCGCTTTTATTTGGCACCGTATGTTCTTCCAAGTATCGGCGCGCTGCCTTGCTGGCTTGATTTGGACGAGCTTGAATCAAGTTCGCGAGCGCGTCTGGCTCGAGTCTATTCGTTATGCGGAAAAAGAGATCTTGCGCTGGAGATGGAGCAAGAGGCGCAAGGTTATGCGAAGCTCGAGTCGCAATATCTGGGGCGGTTCAATCGACTGTTCGCTTCATCAAAGCGCGAAGCCGAGGGCATTTATTCGCGCTTCAAAAAGGCTTCCGTACGTGTTCTGCCCAATTCATATCCACAGTCACGCCCGCATCCGCAGCGCACTGCTACCGGCAAAGCGCGACTCTTGTTCGTCGGCAGCCTTGGATATTTCCCTAATGAAGACGCCGTCAAATACTTCAATCGAGAAATTTTTCCTCTCATCAAAGAACGCACGGCTGTTCCTGTGGAACTTGTCGTCGTAGGTGGCGGCTGGAAAGAAGCGGTTGACCCTTCAAGCGATGCGGAGCTTTATCAGGGCGTCAAATTTGTTGGTGCGGTCGCTGAAACAACACCGTTTTACGCTGAGACCGATATCGTCGTTGTGCCGTTGCGCTCTGCAGGCGGGACGCGCATCAAGATATTGGAAGCATTCAGTCACTCGAGAGCCGTCGTATCCACAAGCATTGGCGCCGAGGGACTGGAACTTCTGGACGGTGTCCATCTGGAAATCGCAGACAAAGTAGAGGATTTTACTGACAAGTGTGTTAACTTGATCGAGGATGCAGAGCGGCGCCGGGAGCTGGCTAAGAAAGGGCATGAACTCTTTATGAACCAGTATTTGATGAAGAATTTGGAATTACAAGTACCGCATTTTTTTGCTGATTGAGGTTGTTTTCGATGGACATTTGCGTTGTTGTTGGCGACTTGCTGGAACAGCGTGTAGACTGCATCGTCAACGCCTGGAACACCAACAGAATCCCCTGGTGGATGTTGATACCTCACGGTGTTTCCGGAGCGATAAAAAAACGCGGTGGTACAAAACCATTTCACGAGATTGGCTCTACTGGACCATTGCCTTTAGGTCATGCCCGCAAAACATCGGCGGGAGATTTGCCATTCAAAGCGATTATCCACGTTGCTTCTATTGATGTTTTTTGGAACGCTAGTGAATCTTCAATTGCTGATTCTGTGGTGAATGCGATGAAACTTGCCGAAGAGTCTGGTTTCGAATCAATCGCATTTCCGATATTGGGAGCCGGTTCCGGTCGTTTCAACTCGGAGCAAGCTGAAACAATCATGCGTCAGACGTTTGCAACTCTGAATTCAAATGTCGCTGTCACTTTGGTTCGCTACAAAACCTGAGTTTGTCTGGTGTCAGGGCACCGGTTGAGAAGTTTTCGAATGCGTCATTATTTGGTGCATCACATGAGCTGTGCGAGGTTTTAATTTGACGAAGCAAGACCTCGTGTGAGCTTGATTTGAGAAGGTTTTCCTGCAGTTCAGAAAAAGTTCAGAAGAACACTGCAGGGTCCGGTGTTAGTGTGAATCGTATTTTGCTTTTGAAAATCAAACGGATGGGTGATCGGGATTCTCCGAAATAGTTGAATGAAACACGAACCACGTCGTTCCAAAACGCTCTTAGTGAGTGGCGGACGTGCCTCGTTTCAACTTTTCGTGAGCATCGGCACTCAAGTGGTCGAAAGCAACAACCACGCAGTTACAACAAAAAATCATGAGCAAAAAAACTTGCAAGAGTCTGAATGGTATTTCTCGCTTCACGTTCGTCGGTGCGTTCTGGGGATTGGTTCTCGGCTGGGTGTGTGAAGCGGCGTTTCTCGGGAGCATTATCGGAGCGTTTCTGCTGACGTCCATTTTTCTCGTCATGCGCATCCAGTTCGCCCTTCCGATCGAAATTCTGACGCCGTATCCCGAGCGTGGTCCGCGTGACCGTACGCGTGTTGAGCGCGCTCTCGAGCCGTTTCTCTGCGCCATTATCGGTGCTGCTTACGGCGGCATCTATTTCGTGCTCGGCGGTGAGGTGCTCAATGCCTGCATGATCAACGGCGCTGTTCTGTTCTTCATCGTTGATTTCTTCTATCTGCAATTCATCGACCCCAAGGTCGTCAGTCGTGATGTTCGCCCGAGCAAGAACTAACGTTTGCTGAAAGTCTCTAGAGCGTCGTATTGAGCGAGCTTTTGTGAAACACGAAGAAGGGCTGGATTGGCTGGTCTGGTCCATCCGCCCTTCTTCATTTTGCCGGCAAACACTATAGCAAATAGTATAAACGCGCAAAAAAGGAAGTCGGCGGAGGATGAGGTGTGACCCTCATTTACTCCGCCGATCTTCACAGTGCGTTGGTTACGCTGCGCGGCTCCAGCGCTGCGACTTCAGACCTACCGGCGCCGGCTGGAAGCGAAGGTCGCCGCCACGGTACGTCAGCAGTTCGCCGTCGGCCCAGAGGTCGATGGGCTGGTTGCGCTCGTCTTCGAAGATGATGTTGGCCTTGATGCAGTCACCTTCCTCGAAGATGCCGAGGAACGCGTAGTCCTCGTGCCCGGTCGTCTTGCCCATCACGCGGTTGTTGTGGCGGCTCACGACTGCCCAGCAGCAGACGTTGACACCGATCGCCGTGCGATAGCTTTCCGGCTTTTCGAAGTAGCCGAAGTCGGCCAGGCGCTGGTCGATGACGCCGAGCACCAGAGCGTTGCCGTCAGGCGCGGTCTCCGGTTGCAGGTCGCCACCGACGTAGGTGCAGCGGTCGACGACGACATCGTCGCCGTCGAAGTGCGCGCAGCCGCTTGAGAGAAGCGCATCGATCGAGAGCACTTCTCCGAAGTGGTCTGGATTCACATGAACGAAATAACGGGCTTTCCCGTCAGCGGAGGTGGGTTGATCCGTGCGCAGGCGAATGCCGGCTGTGACCACGCCACCAATTGCAGTGAAGCATTTCATGAGATTTCTCCGTTTATTTTTGAACAGTAGAGGGCGACCATCCCGGGCTGAATCGCCCGAGACAACCGTTTTCCCCAACTGCTCGCCCTGTTGAAAAAACACGCAACTGAGCCGCCTGGATTGCTCCAGGCGACTCGAATTGCGCAACCGCACCACTAAGGGAAACCGGACAACAGTTGCCTGCTCCCAGCTCCTGATAGTGGTGTTACTCCTCCATCCCTTCCAGCCACGAAGCGTACTCGTCGTGCGTGCGACCGGACAGATACTTCCTCTGCCAGGTCGACGTCGTCGACAGTTCACCCGAGAACGTGCTCCGCCCGGTAGCGAGCAGGTACCGCCACATGAAGTGGCTGTACACGTCCATGATGTGAACGAAGTACGCCTGAGCCAACCGCTTGTTACCGCGGATGGCCAGCATCGTCTCGTCATTGGCGATGCCCGCCTTCAGCCCGAGGTTGTCGCTCGCCGCACCCAACACCCACGGATCATCGCCGAAGGGATCGACGACGATCACCTTCGAGTGAATGATTGCGTGAGCATCAGGCAGTTTGAGCAACTCCGCGTGCCAGTCTTCCCACCCGTTCTCCAGCGCTGCCGCAGCGATGATGGCCGGCGTCTTCTTGCGAGGACGGAACAGAGCCACCGCCGTTTGCGGGTTAGCGATTTCGCTCGGGTGAGAGACATCCAGCAGTGAGGTCAGACCCTGTGTCTTGAGACGCTGGATATCCGGAAACGCGTCGTCCTCGATGCCCTCTTGCTGCTTGGGCAGCGCCTGGGCCGAGCTGACCGCGCCTCGGATGTAGAGATGGGGCTTCTTCTTCTGCAACCAGGTTGCGACGTCGAGGAACGAGGGCGCCCCAGGGTAGAAAGCCAGGAAGTAAACCCCCTGCTTCGCCTTGAGCAACACCTCTTTCACCTTCGCCGTGCTGGCTGCCATCTCCAGAAGCGGGAACGTCCGTTGGCCCTTTTCGACCTTCGGCTTGCTCCGAACTTCCGACGACGGCGAGAAGATTGCCTGTACCTCGGTGCCATCACCGAGATCGACCGGCGACATGACTGCCGCGTTTGCCTTCCGGTATGCAGCGCTCTGCGACTGAACGTCGTCACAGTCCGCCTTGGTCCGGTCGTAGTAGTCGACACCAACCGCGGCGAAGGGCTCCGAGGTGATGTACAAGCCGTGATTGGCCTGAGTGTAGTAACCGGTCTTCGTGTGGTTGGCGCTCTGCAACATCCACGAGACCGGCTTTCCATCCGGACCAACCAGAACTGCCGACTTGTTGTGCGGCAGGTTGGAAGACGGCAACATGCGGTCCGTCACATCCGCACCGATGGCGTGCAGCTCCTCGCGGGCTTCGGCGTTCGTCGCATCGTCCTTACCGGCGTTGCCGAGGACCATGCTCCAAACATCCTTGTTGTCCTTGAGGTACTGCACCATCGCAGGCGATGAAAGCTCGTAGTACAGAGCCAACACGTGACCGGCGATGCGCTTTGCGTCCTCGTAAGGCAGCCGAGTGAAAGTCGGGAGACTCGCACCAAGCAACTTCGCGATTTCGCTTTCCGGGTCTTCGATGGCAGCGATGAGTGCCGCCGGATCGGGTTTCCCGTCTGCCAGCTTCGGCAGTTTTTCGGCCACCCACTGCGTGGACACGAGATGGCCGCGGTTGAAGCAGGCCTTCACGTACGGACCGTAGTCGAAGCCGAGCGTGACCTCGTTGGTCAGAACAGCTTCGCCGTCCTTGAGGTTGCCAGGCTTGCCTACGCGGGGGACGATCTCGTACTGAACGGTGGCGCCTTCGTCGACACCATCGAACCATTTGCAGCCCTGAATGGGATGCGAGTCGGTATCACTCTCGGTGGCGGTGGATTCCTCTCCCTTGAAACGAACAAGGCGAGAATTGAGAACCGTCTTCTTGCCCGTAGCCTTGTCGATCCGACGGATCGAAAAGCCCAGGCAATTCGGAATCAGTTCTTCCCACAACCACACGATCATGACACCTGCGTTGTTACACAACGCAACTGCCTTTAGTGCGCTCATGATAGTTTCCTTTTTCTATAGATAGTTCTGCTCACCGGGATTGGCGAGACAGGTCAGCTTCACGCGCCCGGGCAAGGCACGACGAAGAGGCGAATTCGAGAAAGGCAAAAAGCGCTTTGCCGCTCTCGAATTCGTCCCTGCAAGATCTGAGTCGACAAATCAAAACCAGCGTTCTCTCAAACAGCTAGATTGCTGCATGAGCATGTTTCGATTGGTCGAGTCAGATGGTTGTCGTGTTTAAAGCCTGGGTTTTGTTGAGTTGTTGAAGTGATAACCTGGCGTAACAGAATGACCCTATATAAAACAAACAAGACCTGATCATGAGTGGAAAACCTAAGCGCTCAACAGGTTCTACGCCGACAGGATTTAATCTGCTTTGATAAAAGGCCGGGCTCTCAGCTTTAATCTTGAAGAGAACTTTGTAGCCTTTCGCAGATGTCGCGCGAAGATCTCTTTACAACTATCGAAAGCGCCTAGAATTAGTACTTCCCTTGTTTCGATTGCCGTCGGGAAGCAACAACTTTTCTCACCGTTTTGAACAGATGAGATTGGCATACAGCTGCGCAAACTATTGAGCGGCGAGGTCCGGCTCAAAGTCGCGTAAACTTATGGCCGCAAAGCATTTGCGACTTTTTTGAGAACTCTTGAAAGGACGTGAGTCTTATGTGAGGCAGTTGCTGTTTGCTACAGGCGGTGTGAAAATCTGCGCGTGTATTGATGCTTCAACTTGCATTTTGAATGCGGATTTTAGTTGGCTCGCGAACAGTTCGATTTGCTTCTTTAACTCATCTTCTTCGATGTGAGCGAACTGAATGAGAAACTCATTTTGCGGCGCACCGTTCAAGTAATACGCCTGAGTTCCAGTGATCGACAAACCCGAGATTTGCCCGCAATGGAGAATAAGCTCCCTGGGAATCTGGGCATCAAACAAGGCGCGCAGGTGCAATCCGGAAGTGTTTCGGTTGATGTTCAACAGTCCGTTGAGCGTCATCGTCAAGCCGTGCATAGCTGTTTGTCTGCGCGACGTGAATTTTTTGCGCATCTCTCTAACATGACGTTCGAAGTGACCTTCGTCGATTAAGTCAGCCAGTACCAATTGCTCGATAATCGGTAAATCGCGATCGAGCATGTACTTAGCCGCACGCACAATTTCGGTGGACATGTTAGCCGGCAGAATCACAAAGCCCATGCGAATCAAGGGGCACAGCGATCGCCAGAAAGTCGATTGGTATATGACGTGATTGCCTGAATCAAGCGCATAAAGAGCGGGTATGGGTTCGCTGCCGTATCGATATTCATTTTCCACGTCATCTTCCCAGATCGTGGCATTGCTTTGTTGTGCCCAAGCGACAAGCTGTTTTCGTCTGGACAGAGACAAAATGGCGCCGGTCGGATCCTGGTGGGACGGTGTCACGTAGACCATGTTGATCGGCTTTTCTAAAGCCGTTAATGCTGCTACTTGCAGTCCGTCATCGTCCACCGGTATCGGCAAAATGCGCGCGTTGTGCAGTTCGAATATCTGCCTGGGCTGCGAATAACCCGGATGTTCTACGGCGACCAAATCGCCATGCGTCAAAAAGAGTCGACAAAAGAGATCGAGCATTTGCTGACTCGGTCGCGACGTGATCACAATCTGCTCAGGGCTGCATTTGATGGCTCGCGCCCGCAAAACATATTTGCATATTGCTTCGCGCAGTTTGGGATGCCCGAATGGATCGCCGGAATAAGCAAGCAGGCTGGGATCTTCAAATCTGGCGTGTTTGGCCATGGCGCGTTTGATCGCATGCAGCGGCAAATCTGCCAGTGACGGCATCTGGTGTTTGAGTGCTTGTGCGGTTTTTTGATGTGACAGTACGTCTGCTTCCAATCGCAATACCGTTTCAATCATTGGTGTTTGACGGATGGTTTCAATAAGCTGTTTCTCTTCCGCCGGCGCCACAATGGACTTTCCACCCGTGTCGGCAGCGTGGGCCAAACTTTTTCGGACGAAGGCGCCTTTGCCGACGATTGCCTCGATGCAACCCTCATCGATAAGCGTTTGATAGCATTGGTGCGCGGTATTGCGAGACACGTTAGCCAGTTCGCAAAGAACCCGCACTGAAGGGATTTTTTCTCCAGGCCGTAAACGTCCATCCGATATGGCTGACTTTATTGCAGTGGCGAGACTGCGGTAAAGCGGCACATCAGGGCGGCGTTCGAAATTGATGACAAATTCCATGCAGGTTGTCCCGAGTTTACGGTTAGGGCAATTAGAGCACAACGTGGCCGCCGCGCAGATGGGAGAACTACGGCTGGCTGGGAGGATCACCATGGTGGGGCGCCGACGATCCTACGCATAATTGAGATCAACCTAGTCGTTTTTCTACTCGTGCAACATGACCGATTCCCCGGAAAGCAATCATAAAAGCTCTGGTAAGGCCGAAAGCAGCAATAGCTGGCTAAATGCTGAGTCCGCGTCCGAGTTCGCATCCAGTCTTTCTGCCAGTGTGACCGGGGCCGTGACCTTCGGTGTTGTTGCCGCTTCAAAGCGCACGCCCTTAGCTATTCCAGTTGCTTTGTTGGCCGGCGGCGTGACAAAACTCGCTGTCAAGTCAGGGCTTGAACAGGCATTCGTAGACGAGAAAGACAGAACCGCCGGCGTACAGGATGTCGCCTGGGGTGCCGTGGATGCGCTCGCCGGTATCGCTGGCATGAAGGCGGACCAACTTGCTTCCAGCAAATTTAAACAGGCAATTGCGCGTGAGGCTCTTGGCTCCAACATCTCCAAAGAGATTGGAGAAACAGCAGGCAAGCAGCTCATTGCCGATAATGTTTTCACAGGCATCAAACACAGCGTGGTTAGAGGTGTCGCTGGAGGCAGCGCTGGAACATTTGCGTGGAGCGTTCCTCATCGCGTAGTCGAAAACGCTGGAGAATTAAAAGAAAACCCAACCGCCGGCGCGCTAAAGGTTTCTCAACAAGTAGTGCTTGACACCGCAATTGGAGCCGCTTTTGGTGGTGTTATTTCGGGGGCTGCAACAAGCGTTTTCCGCGGTAGTGAATTATTTGCGCGCGCGCAGAATGCAGTTAAACCTAAAGAAGATCTTTTGCAAATAAGGACCTTGCACTTAAACGATTTCCACAGCCAAAACGATCAGTTGGCTGCTATCAAAGTTGTTTCCGACCGGTTGACTGCTGAAGCCGGCAAGCGCGGCATGCCGTCTCAGTTCGTAACGGTAGGCGATTTGGAAGGATGCAACGTCCAGTATATTTCCACCAAGGCTGGAATGCCGGAAAATTCCGCGTTCATGAAAATGGGCGTAACCAAATTTGTGCCCGGCAACCACACTTACGACCTGGGCAGCGGTTTTAACGTCCCTGGCTATGCTCGCACAATGTCTACGTTGCTTGGTGATAACCCGAACGCAAACTTGATAGCGACAAACCTTGACCTATCGGCTTTTCCTGACTATCAGAGGATAGCGCGCAGGTTCACCATCGATACGATTCAAGGACCTAAAGGTCCTGAGAAGGTCGCGACATTGGGACTGGTCACTAAGGAAGGCACCGCCCTTGGTGATGTTGCGGGCATCGGCTACAAGGACGCAACCAAGTCGACTGTAGAGACCATGCTCGATTTGGCGAATAATCACGGCGTCAACAAGTTCGTTATTTTGTCGCACCTTGGACTGGCTGAAGATCAAGCCCTGGCTCAAGCGCTAGTCAAAGACAGCAGTTTGGCAGCGAAAAACTTGAAGGTTGCGTCGATATTCAGCGCTCATACACACGACGTCACTGCGGCACCGGTCTGGGTCGGCAAGAATGGTGTTTCGTCAGGCGGACTTTCGACTTTTAGAAACACTCAGGGTGGATACGAAATTCCTATTGTGCAAGCGGGTTCAAACGGACGCTGGCTCGGTCAGCTCGATCTTGCCATTCGTCCGGATGGTTCTGCGCATCGCTTCAACACCATAGGACGAATGCACGCAATTGCTCCGGGAGCGCCGAGAGATGCGGCTATGGATTCATTTGTTCAATCGCAAACAGCGGAACTGAACGCGCTCAGAAACACGAATTACAACGCTCGCATTATTTCTGATGTAACCGCCGATAATCTCCGCAAGGGCGAGAGCCAACTGGGCAACCTGGTATCAGACGCCATCGACGCTCAAGTGCAAGCAGACGCGGTCCTAACGCACTCTGGATGGGTGCGCAGAGGTCTTGAGATAAATGTCGAACCGGTCACCGGAAAAGTCGTCAGACCAGTTACGCGCGAGACTGTCGCCGACCTGTTCAAGAGTGGCGGCAATGCGGAGCTTGAGAAGGGCGAACTGCACGTCTATAAAATGACGGGTGAAGAATTGCGTCGCGTGCTCGAATTTAGCGCCGGACGAAATGAAATGCCAAAGTCTCCGACGGTTGCGCAGATGGTCCGCAATGCCTTCTCTGACAGGCCGCTTAATCCGGAAACAGAA
>PNLN01000092.1 GCA_013823055.1 Cyanobacteria bacterium DS2.3.42 | reverse complement strand
ACTTCGGTCTTTTATTCAACTGGAATTGCCTACGAAATTGTCGGGTTTGCCGCACCGCTGATGATCTTGATTGTCTGCTTGTTGATGTGGCTTTTCAAACTCACTTACGAGGAAGGGTGCGCAGCCAGCCCGTTCAACGGCGGTGCCTACATGATGGTGCTGCAAACAGTGGGCAGACGTATGGCAATGGTGGTCGGCGCTCTTACGATTTTGTCTTATTTGGCCACTGCCGCTGTCAGTGCTATTTCTGGCGCTCACTATTTGGATTCATTTGACAGTATCAACAACTTTCCACTTCCAAATCTGGTGGCGATTGCTTTGATTCCGGTCATATTTTTCGGATTGCTGAATATCGTCGGCATCAAAGAGCCAGCAAAAATCGTATTGGCCGTTGCCATTTTCCACTTCACCATGCTCTTGGTCATGGATGTGTACGGGCTGACGATTGCGGTCTTGACCAATGCCGATTTTGGCAAGGTGTTTCAAGGAATTGGAATGATTTCGCCGCAAAACATGATTCATGGATATGCAGTCGCATTCTTAGGAATCACAGGTTTTGAGGCGGCAGCGCAAATTGTGGAGCAGCTGAAGACACCAACGTGGCTAACTCTCAGAAAGGTCTACATGGTAGTTGTTGCACTTGTCGGCATCACCGCGCCTCTGACCTCCTACCTGTGCATCATTCTGCTCACACCCGCTGAAATAAAAGCCCACTCAGATAATCTATTGAGCGTTCTGGCCTTCAAAGAATTTGGACATGCCGGTCAGGTGATTTTGGTTTTAGACGCTTGCCTCGTCCTGTTTGCCGCTGTTAACACTGCGTATGCAGGTTGCATAGGATTATGTACAACGATGGCAAAACAAGGCAATTTGCCAGGCTTCTTTCTCAGGCGATGGGCAGACGATGCACCGTGGCCTCTCAGCAAATTCCGAGAACGGCTGCCTTTCTTCCAGGGCTATCCGAACTGCGCACTCACATTCATGATGGTAACTATCGTGATGATTTGCCTGCTCAAAGGAGAAGTCACAGCACTTGCCGAAGTGTACGGAATGGCGTTTTTGGCGGTAATGATGTCATTTTGCCTGGGTGTAATTCTGCTTCGTGCTCGAATGCCGCTAAAGGTGGCGCGTTCTCCCTATCGAACGCGCTGGATCTGGCGTTTTGGTGAATCAAGCATGCCTGTTCCAGCGGTCCTTGGTCTCATCGCTCTTGCTTTTGCCGAGGTCGGTTTGTTTATCTATGCAACAGAGGCACGCATTCTTGGACTTTCTATTTTTCTACTGGTATTGATGGTGACTGCGTTCTACCGCCTAGGGGTGCTGGAAGGTCGATTGCAGCATCTGCCTGACTTAAGACTTGGTCTTGGCAAATTCCAGACAATGGATACTCTGCCTGAAGATTTGCCTACTTACGTCCTTTGCACCGCAGGAGCTAAAGCGCGTAATCTCACCGTTTTACTACTTGACCTCCTCGAGCACGAAGAGCCTGGCGAAAAAGAAGTGGTCATTTTCCACGCCGAAGAAGAAGCCGCACGCCGAGGCGTCGTATTTGAGCTGTTGCAAAGAGTGGTATCGCAACAGGTGGCGCCAAAATTCAAAGACCGCGATTTGATTTTGACTGTAAAAGTACTGCCGGAAACACTAATTGACGGCATGATCCAACTAAAACGCTATCGAAAGTTCAAAAAAATATTCCTCGGCACTGGTCAAGATCCCACCCAGGCTCGCGAATTTGCACGGGAACTGGAGACGAATACGGGCGTCCATGCATGCGTCATCAATTCGACTCCACAAACTTAGTTCTACAAGCATGAAAAGAGCTGGTAGTAAAAGCATGGCGGGACTGGCAGAATTGACAGCAACGGGATTGAAACGATTCAACCCTGGAAGTAAAGTATGTTCTGGATTTGTCCAGGCCCACCCCCGTGACTAAAAAACAAACAACTGAATTCTCCAAGTGGCTGATGAAAGGCGCCAAGGCCAATACGGCTGAGCCTGCGCATCAGGATAGCTGGTGGAAAGTAATGTGCCTGACAGGAGTCGACTACTTCTCCACACTTGGATACCAACCCGGTATTGCATTTTTGGCCGCCGGTCTATTGTCACCACTGGCGACACTAGTTCTCATTTTGATGACATTATTTGCTGCGTTGCCGACCTATTTCGTTGTGGCATCCGAAAGCCCGCACGGTCAAGGCTCCGTATCTATGCTGGAGCGCCTTCTGGGCGGCTGGAAAGGCAAGGCAGTCGTACTTATTCTGCTAGGATTCGCAGCCACCGCATTCATCATTACCATCACTCTTTCGGCAGCAGACGCAACCGCTCACATTATTGAAAGTCCGGTCATACCGGTTTGGATGCATAACAAAGATCGAGTCCTGGTGACTCTACTTCTCTTGAGCTTGCTATCCGGAGTGTTTCTAAAAGGATTCCGAGAAGCAATTGGTGTAGCAGCAGTCATTGTCGCCATTTACCTGAGTCTAAACGCCTATGTTCTATTTGTGGCCAGCCAGCATTTAATGGACAACCCACACGTTTTTGAAAACGCCTGGACTTCGCTCATGAATCGATATCAGTCGCCTGCCCAAATGTTCCTCGTATCAATGCTTCTCTTTCCAAAACTGGCACTAGGACTTTCGGGATTCGAGACCGGCGTTGCGGTCATGCCTCTGGTCAAAGGAGAACCGGACGACGATCCCAAGCGCCCTCTGGGACGCATTCGAAATTCGAAAAAGCTTTTAGCTGCTGCCGCAATTATCATGTGCTTTTACCTAGTGTTCAGCAGCATTACAACATCGCTTTTGATTCCACCCGAACTTTTTGCCGAAGGTGGAGAAGCTAACGGCAGAGCCCTCTCTTATCTTTGCCACAAGTATCTCGGCCATTTGGTTGGCTCAATTTATGATTTGTCCACAATTTCTATATTGTGGTTTGCCGGTGCGTCAGCAATTGCCGGACTCCTGACCCTGGTGCCCAAGTATTTGCCGCGCTACGGTATGGCTCCGGATTGGGCGCTGGCAACAAGACCTCTAGTAATCTTTTTCTTCCTTGTTTCGGCAGCAGTCACAATCATGTTCAAAGCAAATGTCGACGCGCAGGCCGGAGCTTATGCCACCGGAGTCCTTGTCTTGATGACATCGGCTGCAATAGCTGCGACTTTTGCCAGATGGAATCGCAATTGGATGTATCGGGTAGGTTTCATCCTCATCAGCGCAGTCTTCGTTTACACACTAGTAGCCAATACCTTGCAGAACACCGAAGGTCTGCAAATCGCTTCGTTTTTCATCCTGGCGATTTTAGTGAGTTCACTGGTTTCACGAGCCATTCGCTCAACTGAATTACGTATCCATTCCGTATCATTTGATGAAAATGCATCTAAGTTTATCGACGAAGCAACCAGCAAGCACTGGGGTGAAATTCGCATTCTGGCGCACCGCCCTGACGATATAAACTATGGCGTCAAAGAAGAATGGGCGCGGCACGTTCATAGCATCCAGCACCCTGAAGGCGACTTCATTTTCTTCGAAGTCACCACCGATGACACTTCGGAATTCATCGATGATTGCCTGGAAGTGAAAGGACAAGTCATCAATGGATATCAGGTTTTGAAATGCACTTCGTCAGCTGTTCCTAACGCGCTGGCCGCCTTGCTTCTATATGTGCGCGATCGCACGCATAAGGTACCGCATTGTTATCTAGGCTGGACTGAAGGTCACCCGATCAGATACGTAGTCAAATACATTTTCCTGGGCGAGGGTGAAACAGCACCATTGACGCGTGAAATTTTGCGCTCGGCAGAACCTGATTCGAAACGCCGCCCTCTCATTCACGTGGGCTAACGTTCGCATTTTCCTTTCTCAATCGTTTCAATTCGGCCTCAATACGAGCGGCTCTGTCTGCGCTCATCGGGTGAGTGGAAAGAAGAGCGAACAATGGAGCAGCCCCCTTGCCTAAAGCACTCTCTTCTTTCTCCAGACGTTTAAAAAAGCTGATCAATCCGTCGCCCTTGTAGCCCGCCTTAACTTCTAATTCCAGGCCGGTAAGATCGGCGTCTGTCTCCTGCGCACGGCTGAAATTCAAAGACTCCAACTTTTGTGCAAGTGCAAATGCCGTTTCCAGTTTTTCGGCATCTCCTGCGCCACCGACGCCTCCTGAAATTAGACTTAAGCAAGTGATCAGTCCGCAGTTGTGCAATGCCTGCTTCAAAGTGTGGCGATGAATCACATGACCGACTTCGTGCGACATTACACCAGCCAACTCATCATCATCGGAAACTTTCTCAAGCAGTCCGGAATTGACGATCAAAATGCCGCCGGGATATGCGCATGCATTTATCTCTTTGTCTTTTTTCACAAAAAACCGAAACTTATATGGATTCTTCTCAAGCTGCGCTGTAAGCTGGTTTCCTATTTTGGATACCCGTTTGAAATTAACCGACCTCTTATCAAGCTTGTCGGTTTTCGCCAGCATCTCGCCGAGTTTTACTTCAAAGGAAGGATCGATCATGGTTGCTACAGCTGCCGACAAAGGATCGAGCAACAAGTAAGCGGTAATGGCAATTGCACTAACCGCACCGACAACGGTCGCCCAATATCTGAAATTATTTGTGCCGCGCTTTCCTATCTTTTGATCGGCATGAGCAGCCTGTTTTCCCAACTCCGTGCCACAGGCAGCTTCAGCTAGAGCATGCAAAAGCGCACGGTCTTCTGACACTATCGCCACATTTTGACGTTCGCAAACAAGTTTAAAACGATCTCCATCATGCCCGCCCACCTGCAATTGCACATCTTCAAAAGGAATACCAAATGCGGTACCACAAACGAGAATCTTGCCGGTGCCGACTTGCACTTGCACGAGGTCAGGCGCATTGCCTGATGAGTCATAAAACCTTGCCTGATAAGTGTCCATGCTTCTTATCCGATCAGTGAAATGCCGCCGCGACCTCTGACGAATTGTCCCATCCATGCACCAAATGCTCTCGGATTTCGGGTTTGAATCCACACTTTTCCTGGACCCTGAAATTTACATGCCAACCCTTCGCCACTGGTCATACTGCTCCACCAGGTCTTTCCAGCTTTGACCATGTGATATTGAGTGTCTCCGGACCAGGCAACCACATGTCCATTGTCAACGATGTATTCTTGACCTGCCGGTATGGGAATTTCCATGATTGCGCCAAAGGCGCTGATCACAAAATGTCCGGTCCCCTTCAAATGCAAGACAAAAAATCCGGCGCCGGAAAATAATCCGGCTGTGAGTTTTTGCGCTTTGGTGCCCATCTCCACATGATCCAGCGCTGCCAGCAAACAGCCGCTCTGGACGTAATAATCCTGACCATCAGCAAGAGAAATGACTTTCACGTCACCGAGCAAACTCGGAGCAAGGAGGATGTCGCCGGAACCATCTTCGGCGGAGACTTCCTGGAAGAAGAAGGTCTCACCGCCCAGAATTGATCTTTGCATAGCCCCGAAAAAGCCGCCCCACATCTTGCCTCTGATATGAAGCTTTGGCGACTTGGCGACCATCGCACCGGCTTCGGCTCTCATCGTTTCGCCCTTTTTCAAGGAGACCAAAAGGACGGCATTAGACCCCTCGTGCAAGACGTCGTATTGCATTGAAACTCTCCCAGGTGACTTGGTCCACTTACCCGCGCAGGTATCAAGTCAAACTGAAAATTAGCAATCAAAGCGTATGAGCTTGTTTAGTATTTGGGAATATTTGAAAGGGCAGGGTCGAAAGGTATTCAATGGGCAGCAGACAGTTAGGCGACCGGCAAATGAATTTTCTCGCTCGCCTCTATGAGCGCGGAACGGGCGAATCCATCCCCGTCACAGTGTCATTTCAAGACGATACGATTCTCATTTACCTTGAGGAGAACGGCAACGAGCCAATTGCTGTTCCACTGGACGAATGGGAGGTGAGAGTTGGGGGTTCCTCTGAGGATAAAATCCTTCTCTACGCCCTTCAGACGGGTGACACCCTAATTTGCGGAGACGAACATTTTCTCACGGCAATCGCCGAGGCGACAAACAATACTGAAATCATAAAACAAATCGCCAAAGCAAAAAAAAGAAACGCTACACGGCTCGTTCGTCAATCGACAGGGATCGTCGGCATAATCATTTGCTTGACTCTGTTCGCCGGATGCGTCGGCATCGGGTTTTTAGCGCCGCGCCACCACAGCAGATACAAGCACACCCCACAGGTAGAAGCAGTCGAAGAAAGAGCCGGCGACAATTCGCAGCAAGATGCGGATGAGTCGAACGTACCGAGTGCAACGAATGTACCGCATAAAACTACTGAAACGAATGAACCGAATGAACCGAGTGAAACGTTTGAAACCAATAAGCCTTTCGACGGAAACACTTACATGCAAGCGATTCAAGGCAAGATAAAAAGAGCCTGGCATCCACCTGCAAATACTAAGCCAACAAAAGTGATAGTTCATTTCACAGTCGACAAATCAGGCAAGACATCTCATGCAAAAATCGTCAAATCTTCTGGCGACAAAGCGTGCGATGCATCTGCGCTGAAAGCGATTTCCGACGTCAGCCCGCTGCCAAAGCTTGGCGCCGGTTCTCCACCGGACGTGCAAATCGAATACACATTCGATCTCAGCGACAAATCTAAGAAAACGGACAAAACCACTCCTGCACGGTCGCAAGGTCCGCCGATAGAAAAGCGCTTCGACTGAGCACATTAGCTGTACTGTCGCCTATAGGTCGTAATGGGACAAGCTTGCTATCAATGAGCAAGCTTGTTAAGCTGGAAGATTGTCGCATATAAGTACCAGGGGAATGTCATGGCAAAACTAAGTCCGGCCCAGCAGTCGTCCTATGACCGCCTGATCAAATCATTGGGAATTGGAGAGTTTGTCGTCGTTCACGGCAGAGAAGGACGTGGAAAAACGACCGTTCTCAAAGAACTTCACGCCAATAACAAGTCGAAATTTCTAGACATGCGCGACTTTGTCGAGGATTTGAAACACAAAGATCCTTTTCAAATGGAAGAAGTGCTCGAGTCTTTGGTTCGCAACGCATTTTCTAAAGCGGACCTTGTTATTCTCGACGATATCAACCTCCTCTACGACGTAATCTGTGGATGTGGGTATGGAGAAGCCTATCCACGTCCTAAATTTGTGGAAGCAATTTTCACCAACATCGTCAATCTGGTCCTCGACAGTGGGAAAAAACTTGTCCTGGGCAGTAACGGACAAACTCCGCACGCAATCGAAACGAGAACATATTGGGCGACAATTGAGAAGTTTACTCTCAAAGATTACGAACACTTCTGTGGCATTTTCCTTGGCAAACGAGTCGAGAACATTGACCTGGCTAAAGTGTTCAGATTTGCTCCCAAGTTGAATGCACACCAACTCAAATCAGCTTGCTTGTGGATCAAAGATGAAGAAGGACTGGACACCGACGTCTTTATCGACTACCTGCGCAGCCAGCGCATGACGAGCAATGTCGAGTTGGAGGAAGTGGAAGAAGTTGATCTTCGTTCGCTCAAAGGATTTGACGACGTTATCGAAGCCTTGGAAGCAAACATCATTATTCCATTGGAAGAAGACGAGCTGGCAAATGAATTCGGAATCAAACCTAAGCGCGGGGTTCTACTTGCAGGTCCGCCTGGCACTGGTAAAACAACTATCGGTCGGGCTCTGGCACACCGACTGAAGAGCAAGTTCTTCTTGATCGATGGAACCTACATATCGGGCAGCCGCGACTTCTATAGCCGAATTCAGCAAGTTTTTGAGGCTGCAAAAAACAATGCACCATCTGTGATCTTTATCGATGACAGTGACGTCATTTTCGAGAATAAAGAGGATTTTGGACTCTATCGCTATCTGCTCACAATGCTAGATGGATTGGAAGGGGAAAGCAACAAACGCATTTGCGTGATGATGACTACAATGGACGTAGCCAGCGTGCCACCAGCACTGGTGCGTTCCGGACGAATTGAATTATGGCTGGAAACGCGACTGCCCGATCGAGAAGCTCGATTGGAAATTCTCAAGGAGCGCGCTGAACTCCTGCCTGAAGCATTGCGGAATGTGGAACTAAATCGCCTTTCCGATGAAACCGACGGATTGACAGGAGCCGATCTCAGAAGACTGATCGATGACACAAAAATCCTCTTTGCGTTCGACAAAGCGAAAAAAAGACAATTGCAGGATTCATTCCATTATTTCCAAAAGGCAATTGAGACAATCAAATCAAACAAAGAAAAATACGAAATTGCAGAACTAAAGGCGCGCGAGAATTTCGCAACCGCCGGCTCAGGTCGCTCAATGCCTTCATGGATGTACGCCAAGATGATGAGCGACAACGAGTGATACTAGAATTTTCGCCTATTTCAGTGGTGCCTGGCGCTGTCTAATCGCCAGATCAACCGCCTTCTTCGCATACTCCAGAGACTTTTCTTTGTTGCCGGTCTTATCGTAGATAAGTGCCAAACACATGAACGAGCTCAGAACATTATTGGAATTTGCAGCGGTAAGATGAGGTTCTACTTTCTTGAGCGCATCAACAATATATTCCTCAGCGTCTGCATAGTTGTTTTCGAAAAAGAAAAGTAGTCCAATGTCGCCCTTAACTAGCCCAGGAAAAGTATCTTCGGCACCCAGCACATTCACCGCACTTGCTTCAAACTTTGAAAAGAGTTCTTTTCCTTTTGCCTTATCTCCGGCGTAATAAAATGCCTCGCTCAGTCCGCCATAGTTTCGGAAATTCTTCGAGTCTTTGTCCGCAATCACCTTATCGATGGCCGGCAATGTTTTCTCATACGCAACTGGATCAGCAATGATTGCAGATATGGTGGATTTGCATGTGTCCTTCAGTCTCATCAACGTTGGCTCGAAACTACGAACTCGAACCAGGCATTCTTCAGGTGTCGGTGCTACCAGTTTCTGCGCTGAGGTCGCCTGAGTCGGACTGATGCTCGGAGTTTGTACTGGTGCAATTGCTGAAGCCTGAGAGAATGCAGGAGCATTGCTGGCAGCAATGCTGACAATCAGCGAGATCATCAAAACACCTTTCTCTACAAACATTCTAGGTTTCATACTCTACGCTCCTGTATTATTCGCTTCCACGACGAAAAATGAATCGCTTAACCCAATCCTGGTGCTGTCATCTTGAAGGGATCGAGTAAGACATCAAGTTCCTCTTTTGTCAGTTTTGTTTCCTGAAGAGCAACCTCTCTTACTGTCTTTCCCGTTTTGAAAGCCACCTTAGAGATATTCGCCGCGGCATCGTAACCGATTGCGGGAACTAACGCTGTGCAAAGAGCCAGTCCTTGCTCAACAAGATGCGGACCTTTTTCTGTAGCGGTTAATCCATTGACGCACTGCCTGTTGAAATTGGAAGCAGCGCTGGCAAGCAGGTTTATCGCCTGCAATAGATTGTACGCGGCAACAGGCATCATGACGTTCAACTCAAAATTTCCGGATGCACCGGCAAGTGCAATGGTGGCATCATTGCCGACAACTTGCGCGCACACCATCGCCAACGATTCGGCAATAACGGGGTTAACCTTTCCAGGCATGATTGAAGATCCAGGTTGTACTTCAGGCAATGCTATTTCACCAATTCCAGCGCGAGGTCCGCATCCTAGCCAGCGAACATCATTGGCGATCTTGAGCAAACTGATAGCTATCGTTTTCAATTGGCCTGAGCAATCCACAATTTCATCCAAAGTGCTTTGAGCTTGAAAGTGATTGTCGGATTCCTTAAGTTCAATTCCAATATCCTTAGATATTTTCTTCAATACTTTAGAAGGAAAATCCGGTCGGCTATTTATGCCGGTACCAACGGCGGTGCCTCCTAATGCGACTTCGGAAAGCCTTGATATTGAATATTCCAAACGTTCAATAGCGCGCTCTACCTGTCCGGCATATCCGAGGAACTCCTGCCCAAGCCGGATCGGAGTAGCATCTTGCAAGTGAGTGCGACCGGTTTTAATTACCGGCATAAACTCATCGCTCTTTGCTTTCAAACCTTTTTGAAGTTCTTCCAATGCAGGCTTAAGTTTCTCCTTTATATCGATCAAGGCCGCGATGTGCATGGCTGTGGGAATGCAGTCGTTAGATGACATCCCAAAATTGACATGATCGTTTGGGTGAACCATGTGACGATCGCCGAGTTTGCCGCCGAGAATTTCCATAGCTCGATTGGCTATGACTTCATTGGCATTCATGTTTGTGGATGTGCCGGAGCCGGTTTGAAACACGTCAACGACAAAGTGTTTATCAAATTTGCCCTCTGCAACCTCTTGCGCAGCTTTTGCAATTGCGTTGGCGGTCTTCTCAGCCAGATCTCCGAATTCTAAGTTGACTTCCGCTGCAGATCCTTTTATAAGACCAAGAGCCCGAATGAATGTGCGAGATAAACGAAGGTCGCTGATGGGGAAGTTTATGACCGCGCGTTGAGTGCTGGCGCCATAATAGGCCGCAGACGGAACTTCCATCTCTCCCATAGAGTCTCTTTCCTTGCGCGTATCAACCATCTAGCTTTCCTTATTTGAGACAAGACTTTCAACAGGTTGTCGATTATAGTGTGGCCGCAAGCAAGATGTTTAAGAAATCGCTATTAACCGGGAATTTTACTTTCTGCGTGCATAAAGTGAATGTAGGTAGCTAAAAGGGGCGACAGGTAACCAGTATGCATTTCGTCAATACACTGAAAACACTTGTGTTTATGGGCATCCTCACGGCGCTGATTGTGGTTGTTGGTGGGGTTTTTGGCGGCAAGACAGGCATGATGGTTGCCTTCGGATTCGCCTGCGTAATGAATATCGGCAGCTACTGGTTTTCCGACAAGATTGCGCTGGCGGCTCATCAAGCTCAACCAATCGAAAGAGAGCAAGCTCCGGTGCTTTACGAAATCGTAGAAAGGCTGGCTGCCAAAGCAAATATTCCTGTCCCGCCAATCTATTTGATTCCCACAGACTCTCCTAATGCGTTTGCAACCGGTCGTGATCCGGAGCATTCAGCCGTGGCAGTAACAGCCGGAATTCTCAAGATGCTTTCCGAAGACGAGTTGGAAGGTGTGCTTGCACACGAACTCGGTCACGTAAAAAATCGCGATGTACTTCTGACTACTATCGCGGCAGTCTTAGCAGGCGTCGTGACGATGATTGCGCAAAACGGTTTGTATTTTGCCGGCTCGCGCGATGAAGACGGGCCCAACCCGCTGGTCATGATTGCCGCCGCTATATTTGCACCAATTGCAGCGTCTCTTATCAATCTGGCAATTTCCAGATCGCGCGAATACGAAGCCGACGCTACCGGCGCTGAACTTTGCGGCAAGCCGCTCGAGTTGGCAGATGCTCTCGCCAAAATAGAACGCGGCGCGCAAGTCCAACCGATGACGGACAGTAATCCTGCCTATGCGTCTCTCTACATCGCCAATCCGTTTCCACAAAACTGGCTATTCAAACTAATGTCGACGCACCCGCCTACACAAGATCGCATTTTTCGCTTGCAGCAAATGGCTAGGAAAATGCACACGCACTAATTTCAGGCGCATGCAATGCGCCACACAAAACGGCGCATGCACAGTAACCTCTAAACCAGGCCTTCGCGCATCGCTTTTACGGCCGCCTGTGTTCGATCTGACACAGCCATCTTTTCCATGATGTGGCGCATGTGAGTCTTGACTGTTTCGACGCTGACCACGAGCTTGTCGGCGATTTCCTGATTGCTTAATCCATCTACAACCAGTTTCAATACATCGAGCTCTCTTTGCGACAGGGTTTGCTGCGCACCGGACTGCGTTTTATTCGTCATGCTGACAGCGGTTTGGGGCACATTACCGCCTACTGCGCAGGCTTTAAGAACGCGACTGGCGACGCCGGGGTCAAGCCACGCCGCCCCATCAGCTACGCAACGAATCGCCATAGCCAACTGAGAGCCGGAAACCTCCTTGAGACAATAACCGTCCGCGCCTGCCGCTAGAGCCGCAAAGACGTCGCGATCGCTGTCGTGGGATGTGAGCATGATTACTTTGCAATCAGGAGCAAGCTCCTTCACTTTCTTCGTGGCTTCGATGCCGTCCATAGTCGGTAGTCCAATGTCCATTAACACCACATCCGGCTTCATGGTGAGAATGCTGTCCACCGCAAGGCGTCCATCATTTGCTTCGCCGACGACTTTAAATCCGGTTATTTGCTCAAGCGTCAACCTCAAACCGACGCGCGTTATTTCATGATCCTCGGCAATGAAGACGCTTACGGTATCTTGCCTGGTCGGCGATTGCATGGCTCTTGGACTCCTATATCTGCAAAGGGCTAAGCGACTACATCCGTGTAAGTATAGTTACCCGGCGTAAAAAATTGAAACCCTGCGGAAAGAACAGGAAAAATAACCACTCCGGAGCAACAAATGGGTACCAGCGGGCCTTTGCCGCCCACTGAAAAAACTGAAACTCACACGGGGGTACCGGGAATCCGTTTGTTAGCCTGTAGCATGACTCAACTTAAATCCTATCTTATCAAAACCCATATATGGGCTTTACAGACAGAATGAGTACCATAAGCCTGGGACCACTCTCGAAGAACGGCACAGAGCGGTATTCTCAAGATTGACGATCAGATAAATCACACTAAAGTGTGATATTCACACAATTTAGTGATTTTTGGACCTGACGAGGATGGTTTTTGTTTCTAGACGAGCTGAGATTTCAAAATTTTACCGGTGGAATTGCGGGGCATCGTTTCAATAAACTCGACGACACGCGGTACTTTGTAATCTGCCAAACGCTTTTGACAGAAATCTTTGACTTCACTCTCAGTTATGTTTGCGTCTTTAGCAAGTACCACCAGCGCTTTGACTCGCTCGCCCATGATCGGCTCAGGAACGCCAATAACAGCGACATCAACTACACCCTGAAGTTTTGCAATCACATTTTCCACTTCACGAGGATAAATATTCTGTCCGCCGCGAATGATCAATTCCTTGGCGCGGCCAACGATCCAGAGATATGCGTCCGTATCCAAATAGCCAAGATCGCCGGTGAAAAACCAACCGTCTTTCAAAACTTCGCTCGTCTTCTCCGGCGCGCGGTAATAGCCGCGCATTACATTCGGTCCTTTAATCGCGATCTCGCCGACATTTTCGCTGCCGGGGGGCAACTGATTTCCGTCTTTATCGAAAATTGCTACCGTCACCGTAGGAATTGCCGGTCCGACCGAGCCGTGAACGTTTTTTCCATCAACAGGATTGAGAGTAGCAACGCACGAAACTTCAGTAAGTCCGTAGCCTTCTACGAGTGGTGCATTTACAAAGCGGGACAGAGACTCGAAAAGTGACTTAGAGAGTGGCGCGCCACCGGCCAGACAAAGACGCAATGAAGTAAGGTCGAACTTCTCTATTTCCAGATGCATGATCATGTATTGATACATGGTGGGCACCGCAGGAAGTACTGTCACCTTCTCCTCTTCAATGGTTTTGAGAGCAGGCACGACCTCAAATTTTTCGATTAACGCGAGTGATCCGCCTTTGTGTATGGTTCCTAGCATCACAACAGTCAGTCCGTAAATGTGACACAAAGGCAGTGCCCCCAAAAGACGGTCATCTGGTCCGACAGGAAATGCAGCATGGGCGGCTGTTACTGCACCCAGCAAATTGTTGTGGGTGAGCATGGCGCCTTTCGGCTTGCCTGTGGTGCCTGATGTATATACAAGAACAGCCAGGTCTTCTGAAGGCGAAACTTCAGCGATCTTTCCGAAAAAACTCGCACTGCAAGCAGACTGAGAAACATAGGACATACACAGCTGAGTCATTTTGACGCGAGCAGCTGCTTTTTCACTCAAGGATACCGCGGTATAGCCACCCTTCTCGCCGTAGGTAAGGACGAAAACATGCTCGAGATTGGGCAGGTTTTCCACCGCATCTGCTACTTCGCCTGCTGTCGACTCATGCACGATAAGCACTTTCGCTTCAGAGTCGGACAAAATGTGTTTGACTTCGTCGGCCTTTAAAAGCGGGTTGATCGGCACAACAGTGCCGCCCAAACTGCTGACTGCAAAGAATGCCGAAATGAAATCAGGGTGATTGGGAAAGATAATGCCTATTTTGTCAGCCGCCACCACACCGACTCTGAAAAGCGCAGAGACAATATCGAGACTGGTTGCATACAAGCGCCCGTAGGTATAACTGGATCCCTGGTAGCGCACGGCTACCTTATTTGGCTGGGACTCTGCCTGGAAGGCCAGAATCTCCGCCACATTTTTGTATTGGCCCTGGGACATTGGCAGCTTTGAAGAAGCTGAAGTTACGTTCCAAGAATTCATTTGGTTATCTTCTGTAAAGTGAAAGGGCGCGTAAAGTCTAATCTATTTTCAGTTTGAGCTTGTTAAGAGCCATTAACAAAAACCCCGGAAGGCTAGTAAATGGGGGCTCAATAAGAAATAGCGAAATTTGTTTTTTTGGCGTTCGCCCTGACATCTTTATTAGCTACAAAAAATTCACGGCTAGGGGCGCGGTAACCCAAAGCCAACGGCTGGCAAGACATTTCGCCATCTCGGTATTGCATTTGAAAGAGATTGAATTGACCGGCTTCATAGTCGAAGCTGATGCCGTCTTCTTCCAAATAACTGCCCTCTGCTCGATCGCCGAAAACGACAAAGGTGACAGGTGCCGTAAGTACTTCATCAGCAGTCATACGCAAGGCGGCCAGTGGAATGATGCTGCCCTCTCTGACAAAAGCAGGTACTTCGTCAAAACCGAAAGCTATCTCATAAGTTCTGCCTCCTTCAAGTGGTTGCGCATCCGGTCCTGCTTCGAAGCGATACCACTTACCTTCAGGCAGATATACGGGTCTCGATCGTTTTGCCCGATGAACAATCGGACAAACCAAGATGTCTTTGCCGAAGAAAAACTGATCGTCTACGTCCAATGCGTGTTCATCGTTTTCGGCATGATAAGCCAGTGGGCGCATAATCGGAGAGCCGTTGATCATGTGCTCGAAAAAGAGCGCTTGCAGATATGGAAGCAGGCGATAGTGGAATTCGATGAATTTGCGCACCGCATTCTCGACCCGTTCCCCAAAATGCCAGGGTTCTTGCAAACGACCGCTTAACGCACAATGATTTCTAAAAAACGGATAGAAAAGCCCGACCGAATACCAGCGTGCCAGAAGTTCACCTGTGGTATCAAATGCGAAACCACCAATGTCGACACCGGCAAAAGGCACGCCGCACAGTCCAACGCTGACCAGCATGGGAATGCTCATCTGCAGGTGTTCCCACCACGAGTTGTTGTCGCCCAACCAAACGGCAGTATATCTCTGCATGCCAGCATAACCGGCACGAGTAAGAACAAAAGGTCGCTCTTTCGGACGCAATGCCTTCAAGCCTTGCCAGGTAGCACGGCACATCTGCATGCCATAGAGATTGCGCACTTCCATATGCGCAACCTGACCCTCCGGCGCTTCCTGCATAAACAGCTGCTCTCTGGCCGGCGGCAATTCGTCGGTAATATTTTCCAGTGGCTCATTTGCATCGAAGATGGCCGGCTCGTTCATATCGGTCCAGATGCCCTTCACACCGAGGTCGGTGTAAAAGCCATGCTGCGCGCCCCACCATCTACGAACATCCTGTTTTAAGAAATCCGGAAACGCCGAAACACCCGGCCAGACATTGCCGGTAAAGAGCTTTCCGTCAGCTTTTTTGACAAAGCAATCTTGTTTCTTGCCGTCAGTAAAAACCGAAAACTTGGGGTCTTTTTTGACGCCAGGATCGACGATGGTGACAATTTTAAATTTGTCCTTGCCGAGATCGTCAACCAGCTTTTTCATGTCTGGAAAACGTTCTTTGGATGTCGTAAAGACTCGATATTCGTCCATGTAGTCGATATCGAGAACAATGGTGTCACATGGGATAGAACGAGCGCGAAACTCATGAGCAACACCACGCACAGTCTTTTCGTCCGGATAACTCCAGCGCGACTGCTGGTGCCCGAGCGCCCAGTGCGGAGGCAGCTTGGATCGACCAGTGAGCACAGTGTAGGCGGCCACCAGATCTTTCAGCGGAGCCTGCCCAAATAAATACAGTTGCCACCCCCTGCGGCTCAGAAGCGAAACTAGTGCCTCTCCGCTCATGCTCGAATCAAGATCCCATTTCTGGCAAGCAGGCGAATCCAAGAAAGCTGCATGCCACTGTCCCTGGTGCCAGAGAAAAAGCAA
>PNLN01000025.1 GCA_013823055.1 Cyanobacteria bacterium DS2.3.42 | reverse complement strand
ACGATCACCGACAACCCATTGTTGTAGGGTGGTGTTCGTTTCCATAGTAAATTGCCTTGGCAGTCAAAAACTGCGCTTCGAAGGTATGTGGGAAGGCAGATTTGATACTAACTTAGGATTTCCAGGATGTCAATGTGTAAATGCGTAGGCTTACTTCTTCGGACTGATGAAGAAATCTTCCAGGTCCTTCTGATTCAAATTTCCATCGCTCGATAAATAGAGTGATGCTTTGTCTTTTGCTTTCCTATAATTGGACGGCAGTTTCAGCAGTTTTTCATCCATTGTTTTTCTTACGACTTTCTTCGGCAAAGCCACAACAATCCAGCGTTTTCTTCCTCCTCTATATGCTTCCTCCGGGCGCCAAACTTTGGATGCATTTTGAAACGCACCAATCGGAAGTGAGAAATCCTTTTCCGGAACTCCAAGAAATGCGCACCACATACGGTTCACTGCCGGCGGTATTCCTGTGTTTTTTAGACACGTGATCTCGGCTACTTTCATTTCCTGTCCTTTCGGACTGCTCCAAAACGCTGTTACCATTTCAGCTTTTGTACCGTCAGGTAATGTCTTCGGTTTGCGCTCAAGGCGTGTGTACTTGAGTGGAGGGTAATCCTCGCGAAGGTCCTTTAGATAATCTCCTGCCGGCTGTGCGAAATACGTGTGGTTTTCGGAATTGGCCATATAAACAATCGACGGCTTCTCCGGAGACCAGCAAACCAACCCCAGTCTGTTTCTAACTTTCAGACCTTTATTGCAGAGCAAAATCTCGGCGGTATCAAGTAAATCGCCGTCGATTGTGAGGCAGAGAACCTTTTCACTGGCAGCGTAGGACGCGTTGCTTGATAGTGCCAAGGTGGCAATTACTATCAAAATGGTAACTGTCGGTTTCATGAATTGTAGGCGTCGGTGTCGTGTCGCGAAAGGTCCCTTTCTGAGTTTTTCATTCCCATTGCAGCCACCCTCAATACATTGCATCCAGCCCGTTGTTTCACAGCCCGTGAACTAGCGTGCTGCGGAAGCCACAAAATTGCAAGCTTTGTAATATAGATTCAGAATTGACCACCTACAAGAACTCGGGCATCGCCCTGGTTTTTTGCGCCTCAATTCGACCATCTCTCATCTATCTAGCTAAGACAACTTCGTAGTTAAGACCGCCTTGTAATTGGACCTTTAGAGTTTGCCGACGTCCGGCGACGCATGTTCATGCGCGCTGGTCCGATTTTTACTTGCGCCCGCGTGCCATCTGTAGGTGCGTGATTCAGCGCGAGAAAGGATGCTAATGCCCCCAGCTGCCGCCAACCCATTTCATCAGCCTGTATCTGAGCCAGTCGAGAAGGATCACACAGCTCCTAAGTCCGATAGCTCAACTACCAGTGGTCGCGATCAGACCACCTCACCCGAAAGCAAACCGGACGCCGCCAAAGAAAATAAGGGCGGGTTTAACGCCGCTGATTTTTGGAAAGGCGGCGCGCAGATAGCCGAAAGCGTAGGCAATCTCGGAGAGGGAGTGCTGGCGCAGTTCGGCATTGCGAAAAAAGAGGAGATGTTGCCTCCCTCCGACACCGCGTTGATGACGCCGGTGCAAAAAGCGGCCAAGGGACATCAGCGGGCCGCAGAAAGCGAAAATGGATTTATGGAACTGAAGGGGCCATATCAGCAGAAAACCTTTAAAGATGGCGACTTCAAAAATCCTGTGAAATTGAACGACAAAGGTCAGGTCACTGAGTTTGAGTCCACACCACCTGCAGATAAGGACAAAGGCGCCAAGTACAGCAATATAAAATACGACGAGAAAGGCGCCATCAAAAGCTTCGAAACACCGTGGGGCACGACGCATACTCGCGTCGGCGACGTGAATGCCGATGGTTATGGAAAATGGCAGGCCACCAACAAGCAAGGTCAGCTCGTCAAATATTCTGGAGCCGATTCGTCTACCTGGCACGGAAAAACCGTTGTCGATGAGAAAGGCGTGCACAACATTATCGCCAGTAACGGACCGAAGCAGTGGAATATGTATACGCGCTCGCCGGATGGCACTTACACTGAGACAAATCCGCGCGTCGAAAAGGGCGTGCTTAAGGGATTTGATACCACTACGACTCTGGACGACAATACTAAACTTGCCACCACATCGCACTTTGAAAAGGGCAAGATTGTTCGTAATTCTGCTGTCGATATTACTGACAGCAAGGGCGAAAAGGGCAGTGTCGAGCTTGATGAAACGAAAAAGGACGGCAAGTTTGTTTCAGCAGAAGAGCGCAAGAAGCGAGAAGCGCTCGGCTCTATGCTGGACTTCGACAAGAATCCAATGTTTAGTCACGTCAATTCATTCGCGCTGAATCGCCAGGGCAATAATCTAAATTTTGCAGCCGACCTGGACAGACCATTGAATACGCCGCCGCCAAATGTGACAGTCACCGGACTGGGACCATTCGGTGGCGCATCAGCTCGTCCGATCAGTTCGCGCATCAACGATCCTAGCGGAACAATTGTGACGCATCCGGAAAATCCCGGACAAGTGGACATTGTGAATATGCGCGGATTTACTGGGGAAAGCCAGGCTTACGGACCACGCGGGCGCCCGCGCGGTATTCATTCAGGTTCTACCAATTCAATGACTATGTACAGCGATCAAAACGGTGAAGGTCATCTGATTGCTCGCTCCGACAAAGCCAATGTCAATTTGACTGCCAGAAATATGCGCGGAGGAATGTTCGGAGATGTGCTTGCTGACCCCTCTAAGAAGCAGAACTTCACAGACGGTCTGGCAAAAATTCGCGACAATCTCGACAGTCTAGAATTTAAAAAGGACGCGAAAGGAAATCTGCACGGCTCGTTCGATCCTAGAGCCAGTGAGATTCCACTCAATAAGAAGCTCGATGATCCAACTTACAAGTTAGTGGATGCTGAAGCGACTAAGCTGTATTTCAATGATGGGAAGCTCAAGTTCGACATTCAAAATACTCCAACAGGAAAGGATTTCAATTTCAAGGAAGGCGACTTGCAGGTAGGAATTAAGACCTCCATAACTGCTGAAAAGAAAATGTCGGTTTCTAAATTGATAACCACCAAGGATGCAGACGGCAAGCCGCACGTCGAAGTTGAATTCTACGGAAGGAAAGAAAGAACAAAACTATTCTAGATTTCTCTAGTTGACCGTATTTTTTGCTCGGTCAGAAATCAGCGATGCATTGGCGACTTCCTTGCCGGTCTCGGTGATAAATCCGTGCATCGGCGCGGCCGTGTTGGTGATGGACTCGAGGCTGTCGGCAGGCAGTTCAGCAACATTTCCTAGACTCTGCTCGCCCGGCAATGACTCTGCGCTTGGACCGCCCGGCAGATCATCTTTGGGTGGTTCGGATTTCCCGTCGCCGCTACCTGGTTGCGATTTTGCAGGATCGCTCGGGCTGGCACCTTTTCCTTTTGGATCTTTGCTTTTGCTTTTTGATTTATTGGGATCTTGCTGTTTGCTGCTTGGATCTTGCTGATAGCGTTGTTTTAGCTGACTTGTAAGACCTATAAGCGACGGTTTCGAAACTGCCCCTCTAACCCCGTAGAAAAAACGGAAGTCCATGCCGGCCAGACCGGGTAAATTGTCTGTGCCGAAGTTGTATACGGGTTCTGCTCGAAGAAATCCCTGGAACCCTGGGATCTTCTTGAACAATTGCTTGGCGACTTCGAAGTCGCAAATGATTGTCTGGCTGTTGACTTGAAGGGCGGCGTCTTTAAAGCCTCTGCGGAAGCTGGATAGATAGGTCATATTGGCGGAAAACGACCAGGGACCGCGCTGATGTAGTGCCCCAAGGGTGAAGAAAGGACTGATTTCGCGATCGACGCCGCCAAAAAACTTGAGCGAGCGAAACTGTCCAAGCGCGTTGAAGTACGCAATAGTATCCGGTCTGACTCGACAAGTAATGGTGGCGCTGGGCATGTAGTCGAAGACAGGATCGCTGTTTGCTTGAAAAAGTTCTCGAACCTGGAATTGCACTTCTCCACCGAGTCGCTTGTTTATTTTGTTCAGCGGAATATCCTGCTCTACTCCCATCGCTACCTGGTTGATGTAGGTATTGAGCGAATTAAAGCGCGCCAGTTTGTCACGCAAGTAGAAATAGTTGCCATAGATGCGTGTGCTGGGCGTGAGTGACCAGCCGGCAGTGATATTAGGTACGACCCGAAAAATATTGTCGTGTTGGCTGGCGCGATTTACTAATGCGCCAAGTGCCAACTGGTCTTCTCCGGAAAGAGAGCCGAAAGTCACGCCTCGGTTGAAGGTTGCGCCGTTGAGGATGGTGCGTTTGGTGGGAAACTGGAAGACGTTGGTTTCAAAACGACCGGACGTTTCACAGCTGGCGTTTAAATAGAAACGTTCAGGTAACTTTTGCCACAGCCGTAGCTTCATGCTTTCGCCGATTGCGCGCCTTTCCTCTGCCAGAGGAAGAGGCACAACGTCTGTGGGTAAAACGGTTGATCGGCCCTGACCACCTACGCTAATACCTTGAGCTCGCGCCCCAGGTGCCAAAACAAAAGTGGCGAGAATAAGCGCCACGCCTATTGCTCGCCACTTCAGAAGACTTTTGGAAACCAGTTCTACTTCGTAGATGTCTTGGTCTCCCCGGAAGCCGTAGTTGCAGAAGGTGCTGCAGCTTTTCTGGCGCCAGGGTTGAGAGTCTTCACGATGTCTTCGGTTACATCAACACCGCTGTCGAGAACCTTTTGACCACCGGCGAAAACGCCTGCGCCATCAACGATCAAATCGAGACCTTTGTCTTTAGCGACTTGGTTTACTGCACCCATCAAACGTTGGATTTCGATTTGGTTTTGTGTTTGAACCAGTTGAGCCAATGCTTGTTGCTTAGCTGCCAGTTCTGTTTGTACTTGTTGAACGATCTTCTTCAGTTCATCATCGGACTTCTTTTCTTCGCGTGCTTTTTGAATGGCCTTTTGTCCTGCTTCAATGTCACGACGTAATTGGCTTTCAGCTTGATTCTTCAATGCTTCAGCGTCACCGCCGGTGCCGCTACCCTTAACCAGTGCAAGATTGAAATAGCCGATTTTCATACTGGTCGCGCTGGCTGTCTTTTGCGCAAACGCAGGGCTGACGAGCGAGCCTGCTACGAGCAATGATGCCAAAAGTGAGCCGCCCAGGATTTGTTTTGTTCTGCGTGCGAGTTGCATGTATTCCTCCAACGAACCGAATCTGCATCCCCTAAGGGATTGAATAAGGGCAGATTATATATCAATAGCAGGCATTAAAATCTATGCTGCTGTCAACCGCGCACCAATAACGCAACAATCGCTCATCGTAAGCAAACTTTATCAGTAACGACGCGTAAGTGAAAGACAAAATAGGCTCGGCGGAGAGATTTTTACAGCAAACAAACCTAGTCAGGATGCGCTCCTTGCAAGTTTAGAGAAGGTCGAATGGGACTGTGGAGTAGGCACCGTCGGCGGTATCTGAACTTTAGCCGTTGTTGGAAAGAGGACTTGATTACTTGTGCATATATAATCTATGTGCTCCCCTGTGAAGTTTTTAATGTTGGCTCGCTCGGTGTCAGTCTGCGGGGCTTTGGAGGCTCTGGAAGGCAAGGCTTTGGTGATTTCGCTTACGGCTTTGTAGTCTGGTGCTCGGGGACAAGAAGCCCGGGCTGAAGACCCGGGCTGTTGACTGATTTCGCGTTTGTTTTGTAAGGTTTTTGGGGTAGTCTAGGCGGCTTGGCGCTCCTCTATGCACGCTCTGGAAGCAGAGGTGCGCATCCACTCAATAAGCTCCAGCGCCATTTTTCGAGTCCAGCAGGAAGGGCAACTATCCGGCGACAGGCTGGAGGGGTGTTCGTGCATCGATTCTTCGAGCAACTGTGTGGAGAGATAAACCAACGAACCGGTGGTTGAGGTGGTTGTATTCATTTTTGACTACCGCAGGAAAGGGGGGATGGGGTTGGCGGCTAGCGCACGATACGGAAATTTGGGGGGGGCGGTCTGGTGGGTGAAGTTTGGGTGGAAGCTTAAAGGGGCGAAAGGGGCTTCATTTGGACTGTTGTCTGGGGTTGAGTCCATAATGCAACGAAACCGAGGCAAAGTAAATTCGCATATTCGCGGGGAAATTTTCGCGTACACGAAAACGTGTATGAAACGCCGAAAACGCGCATGATTCTTGCTTTTATCGATAGCTACGATTGAGTTTTTGTGGTTTGTGGCATGCATTACACAAGCGGCACCCAGAGGATTTAATGCAAGAACCTTCTTCTGAATCCATATCTGTCCCCGAGGACGTTACCTCTGAATTGGTCAGGCTATTGACCAGTGGGCATTTCGAGCAGTTTATGGGCTTGTATCGTGAGACCGCCCTGGGCATTCACGATGAAGGGGCCGTTGTTTTGGCTGAGCTTGTGAATAACGGCATCAAGGCCGCTGTGCCTGATTGCGAGATGAAATTGGTCGTTTCGCAGAAAACCAACGACAAGCACATCATCATGATTCAAGATGGCTCTAAATTTTTCGGACCCGGCTGGACCGTTTCTCGCCAAATGTTCGTAGTCTAGATTTTGATTGTTTTCGAAACAAAGGGGCAATGACACCACTGGCGGTGTTATCGAGTTTCGGAGCGACTATGGCAAGAGAATCCTCGAAAACCATTAAAGAAAAACCGGCAGGGAATTCCCTGCCGGTGAAACTCATATAGGTGTGTGACTTTACTGGTTCTACTATATCCGCATCAGCGGCTAATTATCCAAATTGCACAGTTCCCGAGTTTTATATCCTTTATGCATCAATAGACAATGCGTAGACCTATAAGTTCCCACCTTTCTAAAAGTTTTTTTGAAAAAACTACGCCGGTTCTTGTCCTCACATGGGGGATAACGCGAGGTCGAAAAAAAATAGGGTGGTTGCCGAAAATGTTTTGAGCGAGCCGACCAGTGCGCCTTAGAGAGTTTGCTTCAGTCCGTGGAGATTGGCAAAAGAGGTATTGCGCTTCTCTTTTCTGGCTCGCATGCACTCGGCCAGATCGGCGCCGGAAAAAATTGACGCCTGCAAATTGGCGCAATGAAGAAGTGCGTCTTGGATGCTATGGTCGCGGGCATAATTGATTGCCTCCTTAGAAGCCGAAATGGCCAGAGGCGCACGGGCAGCAATTTGTTCGGCGACCTGCATTACCCTCTTGAGCAATGCTTCGTGGTCAGGCAAAACTTCGTTTATCAAACCTAACGACAATGCTCTTTCTGCAGTAAGGGCTTCGCCCGTAAAAGCAAGTTCGCGAACGACGGCGTCCGGCAACAGGTACGGCAAACGCTGTAAACCGCCCAGGTCCGCCATCATGGCCAGATTTATCTCCTGAATCTTGAAGCTGGCATCTGCCGTCGCATAACGTAAATCGCAAGCGGCCACCATATCAAATGCACCGCCGATGCAGGCACCTTGAATTGCTGCAATGACCGGAACCCGGCAGCGCTCCAGCGCATTAAAGCTGGACTGAAGCCAGAGTACCAGCTGCTTGAGTTTTTCCCTGTCTGTAGGCGTATCTGTTTTTAGATTTTCACCTGATTCGAAAACACTCAAATCCATGCCGGCGCTAAAGTGTTTTCCTTTTGCAGAAAGCACGATTACGCGGGTCTGTCCGGAAGTTTCTATCGTTTTGACCAGCTCAGGCAGTTCCGCCCAGAATTCCTTGATCATGGAATTCATTTGCTCTGGTCGATTCATGACCACATGCGAGATACCATTGCTGGTGTCCACATCGAAGCATTTGTAAGTAGAAATTGACTGCGTCATTGCCGGCCCCTCAAACGATGAGCCGACAATTATATCCTGGTAGGCGTGCGCTTTCGTCTATGCTTGTTTTCGCAGCTGCTTGACTGGCGCCAGGAACTGTCCTTTGAGAAGATGCTTCATCTTCAGGCGCTCAAGGGTGGCTTTGGCTCGTCCTGCAACATATGGATTGCTATCGTCTTGCAGCGACTGCAAGACTTCAAGCGGTGTTGAATGATTTTCCGCCAGCGCAAACCTGATATCGGCATCTTTATCCGAAGCCAATGCTGCTTTAACGTAGCAAGGTGTGTGCACGTTGTCTGCCACTGCCATACGAACTTCAGTGCGCGATTCGCCGGCCAGGTCAGCCAGAATAGAGGGTGCATCGGCTGTTTCGGCAACCTTCACAAGAGCATTTTGAGTACCGCGATTGCGTCCTGCCAGTCGAGCGGTATGGAGAATATCTTGCTTAGTGAGAGGGCGCGTTGCCTGTCGGGGCTCTGGTTGTATAGCCGCAGACAGGCTGGGGGCTGTGCGAGCCTTCTCGCATCCTTCTTTCATGTTGGCAAATTGCTTCAGTCTTTCGATTTGTTCACAGGCGGAATCAAGGTCAACTGGAGTGATTCTGTTGGGTGCCTTGGACTCCAACTTTGCAAACTTGTCTTTTAACATCGGTTACCTCCTCCCGTCGTAAGCCCCAAAAGGCAGTGACGATGCGTGTTTGCAGAGAGACAGGTGAAATCCCTCAGGGTTCCCGATAAATATCCTGGTCGGCCGATTTAATATCGCGCTCAGGCGCTCTTTTCCTGATCGATCATGCACTCTTCGCACTTTGCCAGCATTTTTGACACTCTCGTGCGCAATCCTTTTGCAATGCTTGCTACGGCGCCGATGCTTGGATTTCTGCGGCCCTGCTCAATATTACTGATAAAGGCTCTATTTACACCGGACTCGGCTGCAAGCTCATCCTGAGTCAGTTTCAAGCGCTTGCGCCGCGCATTGATGACTTCACCCAGACAGCGATATAAGTGATTATGATTTGGTCGTTTGTTTGCCATATTGCATACCTCCGGGAGCTAGACGCAGCTAAGGTCTAAAGGTTGCAACTTTTTTGAAGTATCCAGTTGAATACGTAAAAAACAGTCTGGTAATGCTTAATGCGTCTACTTTTCCGGGGTTGAGAACACTCGCAACATTAAAAGTTTTTCTGAGCAGGGAACTGGGGAACGCTTAGCGGGTCTCATTTATCGAAGGAAAGCAATACTTTGCCATGAAGGCGAAATACTCTATTGCTGGCGTTGGGCAGTCAGGTAGTCTAAAATCAGTGCGTTGAAATCAAGGCACTTCAAGCAAGCCTGAAAGCGATAGAGGTTGACATGTCCGAGCAAGTTATAAAGGATGCGATCGCAAGTTCAAAAATGCGATGCCCAAAATGCAAACAACCGATTCAGAAGTACGAAAAATACTCGGAAACAATCGATGCTGTGCGCGACGGATTCAACGTTGTTGAAGTCGACTCGCGCTCTTCGCGCGTAACACTTACCTGCGGGAATGCTGATTGTGATTGGCGCGAGCGCACTGAGTACTGGTCCGAATACATCGACTGATCGTGCATCTCAAGTCTGTCGAAACAACACCTAATCCCAACAGCATGAAGCTCAACTTTCATGAGTCCTTGGGAAAGCCAATTACCTATACGTTGGAGAATGCCGACGGCAGCCCGGATTTCGTGCGCGCTTTGCTCAGTATTGATGGGGTGAAAAGCATCTTTGTTTGCCAGGATTTCATCACGCTCAATCGTGCACCTGGTGCAGTTTGGGACAAAATTCTTGCCGCGGCAAAGCAGGTGTGTGGGGTTGAAACGGTTGGTAATGCTGGTAATGCTGGTAATGCTGGTAATGCCGATGACTCCTCGCAAGGGCTGAGACAAAAGGAACGAAGCAGCGCAGAAAAGTCCGGTCAGGTAACAGTCGTGGTGCAAACTTTCAAAGGCATACCTATTCAAGTCAAAGTTCTTGCAGACAACATTGAGAAGCGAGTGGCGCTTCCGGAGCGGTTCTCGCTGGCCGCTCGTAAGGTTCAAGATGAAACGAATGCTGACTTTTTGAAAGAACGCTATTGGGCGGATTGGGGTGTTCGATATGGCGATGTAGACGAGATTGCCGCCCAGGTCGCCGATGAAATTGAAGGTACGATGGACGAGAAATCGCTCCAACGTATATGTGATGTTGCTACCGGTAAAGTCATCGAGGCTGTGAAACAGGCATCAAGAGCGGAAAGTGAAGTGGATTTGGCGTCACCAGATTGGCATATTCGATTGCGCGCAGTGCAAGAATTGGGTCTTGAAGAAGACGACATTCCATTGCTTGAGCGTGCATTGTGCGATGAGCAGATGCAAGTGCGCCGATTTGCCGCAGCGGGTCTGGGTGCAACTGGCAGCAGTAGAGCGGTTGCGGCACTTTGCCGGGCACTGCTCAACGATGTTGCCGTGGCCGTTAGACGCACCGCCGGTGATGCATTGTCCGATATTGGGGATGTTTCTGCGCAAGACGATGTTTGCAAATCGCTAGCCGACGAGAACAAGTTAGTAAGGTGGCGCGCCTGCAGATTTCTTGCTGAAGTAGGAACGAAGGACGCCCTCTCTCCTCTGAAATCGGTTTTGAACGATGTGGAATTCGAGGTGCGTCTCGAAGCCGAAGCGGCCATCGACAGAATTCACAAAGGAGACAAGGGGTTGGCTCCGGTCTGGAAAAGAATGCACGAGGATGCTGCGGATTCTTGATATCTCTTTTATCTAACACTTGATAAGATTCTCCGAAGCTTTCAACAGCAAACCTCTTGAAAGGTTAGGAAAAAACGGGAACCGGCGCCCTTCACGCCCGTCACTTCAGTATTCAGCGACAGATGTCAAGCGAAATCAGGGTTGCAAGGAATGTGAGAGAATTACATACCCCCTACGTGTCCGAAAACGAAGCATCAATCGAGTATGCAAACTGTCAAGAGCCGCGAGCCGGAAACTGCTCAAGTGCCTGAACCACCAGACGAAAAACCCGTAGTTAAGCCGGAAAATGCGGCACGCTATCAGCCGGGCAAAGCAGCAGTCCTTTCGCTCGTTCCGGGCCTGGGTCACTTTTATGTTGGGCAGCCTGTGGTCGGCTCGCTTGTTTTAGTTAGCAGCTTCCTGAGCCTGACGTTCCTCGCCACAATAGTTGCCGGCAAGAGTCTTTTCCCAATTGTCGCCCCTATCGCGGCAACTTTCGGGGTTCATCTCGATAAAGCCGCCGGAGCACCTCAAGTCGTCGCCAGCCCGATTGCGCTGACACTCTACATACTGACCATTCTCTATCTGGGTGCGTATTTCGCCTCAGACGCTTACAAGCAAGCGCTCAGAAAGTCGCGCCAAACCGCCGGTTTCAAACCGGATCTGGGTGTGACTTTTACCGGCTCTACAAGTTTTTCCTATTTGGTGCATTGTGCATTGCTGGTTATTTGCGCAATAGCCTGCCTGTTCATCGTCAAAGTTCCGATTAAGACCGACACGGTCATCGAGATCGAACTCGAGCCACCACCTGTGGTGATACCACCGCCTCCGGCTCCGAAGCCAAAACCAAAAGCCGAGGCGCCGAAGGTTGAGAAACCTGCGCCTGTCAAAGCGCCTGTTCAGCCACCCAAACCGGTACCGATTGCTGTCAAACCGGTCGAAACTCCCGTTGCCGACAATCCTTCACCCGAGCCGGTGACGCAGCCGGAAGCTGGTTCTGCGACCGGTACAGGTTCGCAAGGTTCGAGCACTGGTACAGGCACGGGTGACTCCGGGACCGGCACCAGTAATGAAGTCGATCTCTCTGACTACGTCTCTCAGATGGAGAAGAAGATCCGTAAATCTTGGTTTCCTCCAAAAGGCGAAGAGACTAAGAAGATTATCTTGAAGTTCAAGATCAACAGCCAGGGAGCTGTATCATCCGTGCGTCTCAAAGCTTCCTCCGGAATTATGATTGCCGACGAAGCGGCGATGACGGCCGTCAAGACTGCGTCACCTTTTGCGCCACTTCCCAAAGGCGCTCCGGACCCGGTCGAGATTCTGTTTACCTTCGACTACAGCGTATTCGGCGGCAGAACCCTCAAGTAATCTACTAAAGAGAAGGGAGGCTGAAGTGCCTCCCTTTGTTTTCCAGACTGTTCGTCGTCTCTCAACGTCTGGTTTAACCTGCACTAAACGTTGATTCCACCGTCTGCTGCAATCGTGTGACCGGTTACCCAGCGACCGTCGTCGGACGCGAGGAATGCGACTACGGCTGCGATGTCTTCGGGGTCGCCCAATCTTCCTAATGCCGTCTTCTTGATGAAGACCTGCTTCACTTCCTCCGGCAAACCTGCGCTGAGCATGTCTGTCAATGTGGTGCCTGGCGCGACGCCATTGACTGTGATTTTACGCTCTCCTAATTCCTGTGCCCAAACGCGAGTAAGCGTATCGAGAGCGGCTTTGGTCGATGAGTAAACGCTGGAGTTAGCCAGTGTCATTCGCGCTGCGCCCGACGAGATGTTGATGATGCGTCCGCCGTCAGCGAAGTTTTTCAAAGCTTCGACAGTGGTCAGAATGACGCCTTTTACATTGACGTCCAGGAGATGGTCGATGTGTTGCTCCGTCACGTCTGCGATTGGCAGTTCTTCATAAACACCGGCGTTGTTGACGAGAATATCGATCTTGCCCAATGCCTTGCTAATCTCTGCGATCAAATTTTTGCTGTCTTGCGCCGATGAGACATTTCCCTGGAAGGCGACTGCTTTTGAGCCGAGATCGTTGATTTGCTGGACAACCTTGTCGGCTGCGGCCTTGTTATTGTTGTAATTGACGGCGACAGTGGCGCCTTCTTCTGCCAGGCGCAAAGCGATTGCTGCGCCGATGCCTCTGGAACCGCCTGTAACCAGTGCGATTTTTCCGGCAAGGCGCTTGGCACCTGTTGTTTTGGGTTGCTGCTGAGTTAACGTCATTATGATCTCCTTTGAGTGTCATGATTTAACACTAAGTGGTAGTGGTCTTCCTTTAATACGCGGGCGATTGCAAACTTTTGATCGGCACGTGACTACCCGCGCCTCTTGCTTAACTTAGGTGGCTCCCTATGCTGCTTGTGGTTGCAGTTGTGCCTGTGCGTGTGGCTGTGCTTGCGCCTGCACCGGCACCTGCGCCTGCGCCTGATTCTGCGTCTGAGTTTGCGCCTGTTTCACCGTTGTGAAAATTGGCTCAATGCTATCGAGAGTTTTCGCTGCTCGATGTGCGACGTAGGGATTTTCATCCTTGCTCAATTTCTGCAGTATCGCATGTGGTACCGCCGGATTTTCCGCTAGTGCATATCGCACATCGATGTGCTCATCTTCTGCGAGTTCGCCAAGCAGAATGTCAGTGACCACAGGATTGTATGCGAGACTGATTCGTACTTCCGAACTTAAGTCGTGAACGAATTTGAGAAGAAGGCGCAGTGGCGTTCTAGAATTCTCTGCAACACGCGCTCTTATGTGAGCATCCTCTGATTCCGCATACTCCTCCAGCAGTTGCACTGGTGCATTCGGATTGCCGGCGAGAAGATATCTTGCTTTTGATGTAAGACTGAATAGCATGGCGGGTTACCTCGATGTGTTCAATACGCCCTGTCGATGAGTCAGGGATGGGGGTGGTTGGTTTGGCTTTGGTCCCTTTGGCTTTCGGTAGTTTGGCTTTGGGTGGTTTCGTTTTTGTTGCTTAGCGGTTTGTTGTATTTATTTTTTGAGCACTAGCTCGAAGATCAAATTGATGAAAACGTCTAAGGGCTCCAAATTTTTTGTCGTTTTTGCACGCATGATTGCTCCTTCCCAGCTGGATAAGAACAAGTCTGCAATGATTCTGGAATCAAGGGATTTTGTGAATTCCCCAATTTGTTGACCCTCTTCGATGCAGGTGGTGAATACGTTCAACCGCTTTTCCATAACTTCCGACAATGCTTGTCTGAGCGTTTCGCTTTGATCGGCCATTTCTTGGCTCAAATTTCCGATCAAGCATCCTCTTCGGCAGTTCGATGCACGCATGCATTCGCGCTTGTTGTGGCAGAATGAGCGCAATCGCTCTTTCGGGCTCAAAGACTTGTCGTTGAGAATCGGCAGCAAGAATGCCATGAACTCACGATCGAATTCTTCGATGATTGCCAGTGCGAAATCTTCTTTGCTCTGGAAATAATGATAGAAAGAGCCTTTTGGTACGCCTACTTTTGAAAGCACTTCCTGGATGCCGGAATTGGTGTATCCCTTTTCGATCATCACCTCAGCTCCAGCTTCAATTAGAAGTTGTCTGGTGTCTTGTTTGGTCAATACCTTAGCGTTCATTTCTCGCACTCCATTTTTTTAATAGACCGGTCGTCTACTATGCGGCATAAAAAACATCATTTGCCAGTTGAGGCAATTCATCCCTATGCGGGCGGTTGTCTTCGTCTCTGAGTATGTGGGCAACCCACAGCCAGCGAAGATTGTCTGCGCTAGCTTCAGTGTCGAAGCTAGTATCTACGAAGTTGAAGTTCTCGCCCCGGCCTGCTGTTTGAAACATTGTCTTGCCCTCTGGCTCAAGTGGTTTAGTATTAATATTAGACCGGTCGTCTACTTTTGTCAACTAGAAAACGAACTGGGTGCAAATCTTGCATTAGTGCATAAATCAACACGCTACTCGTCATTAGTGCCATTGGATAAACAACCATAAACGACATTGGGTCTTGCTGAACGGCTCTGTACAGCGCCTCGACTAAGTTTAATAGGTCTCCAAAACTCATTTGCCTGTCCTCGTCGGTATGTGTTTATATTAGACCGGTCGTCTAATTCTGTCCCTTTCTGAGGTATTGCCTGAAAGGCAAGTCTGGTCACGAGTTGCTGGTTTTGCAGCCTTTGTTTGGGCTGGCAAATTGGCCGCAATGTATATAAGGATTGCGCTAACATATTCGCGTATGAGCCGTCAGCGTTTGCTAGCCCTGTTCTTGTGCGTTGTCCTCTCGGGTTTTTGCCGGGCGGGTGAAGCTATTACGCCTACCTGGGCGGAATTGATGACTGCCGGTCGTCAGGCGCATTTTGTGGGCAAGCTCGACGAAGCCAAGGAGTTATTGAAGTCGGCTCTAAAGCAAGCGCAAAATGAAAACAATGACGCCATGCAATCGCAATCTTACTTATGGCTCGGGCGCGTGTATGAGTCGACTAATCAGTGGGATTTTGCAGAACAGATGTTTTCCAAAGGTTATTCAATCGGTATCAAAGCCAAAGCACTCGACTCAGAAATTCTAATTGCTCTGCGTCATGAGCTGGAAAACGCGCTCCACAAGCAAGGCAAGATCGATGCAATACATTCTTTGCGCAGATCGCAAGGCAATAAAGAAAATCAGTACATAAGGGGATTCAAACCAAGCCTGTTGGTGCGAGGTCGCGAGTTTTACGCGGACAAGAACTTTACCAAGGCAGTACCAATGCTGCAGAAGGCGCTCGAAGGCTATCGCGACGCCAACGATACGGAAATTCCACAGGTCATGATCTGCATCGATATGCTTTACCAAATATACCGTGATCAAAAAGAATGGGCAAAGGCTGAGAAAGTTATTGACCAGGGTCTAGCGGACCTTCGGCGGCGACGCGCGGCTGGCAGTGATTACAGTCTCAAAGCGGCGAATCTTTTGTTCTATAAGAGCGCCATCTACGATTTGCAAGGGCGATCGAAGGAAGCCGCAGCAGAAGCGGATAAGGGATTTGCAATCTACAAAAATTTGAAAACGGATCCGCAGGTAATTCAAATTCTTTTTGCAAAATGGGACATCACAGGCAAGGTAAAAGAAAGCGCCAGGTTGCGAGAGCATTATGCAAAGATCGCGGCTGATTTGCCTAAGGTGCAAAAATCCGGATGGGTTGAATACCCTGAAGAACGGCTGCAGAAGTAGTCTTCTATTTTGCTTCCAGATGCGCCAGTTTGTCTAACAAATCGCGCCCTTCTAATTTTGCCGTTAATTGCTTGTAGAGCAATGCACCGCCAATTGCAACTGCGATTGCCCAGAAGGCGTCTACAGGAGTGAGCAATATTGTTGTCGCAATTGCGGATATTAGAAATCTAATTGCATTCTCCGGCAGAAATATTATTATCGGCATGAGCAGGGCAATAAGTGACAGCGTCGGTGCAAATACACATCCCATCAGTACCATGTACATTGATGTGAACGAAAAGCTCTGAGAGAGCAAGGTCCAGAAGCGCGCGCATGCTTTTGAAATGCTCAGGTCTTCAAAAATCAGAATTGCAATATAAAAAGCGTTGAGCATACCAATACAGAGGAAGGGAATAAGCAGCATAAATTCTGCGCCGCTGAGCCAAAGACTCCAGAGCATCAGCGGATCGTGAAAGCTCATATGCTCTGCTGCTTCCGCGAGTTTTGTCGTGAAGAAAGTAAGCACATCTGTGCTTGCTTCGGCCGCAAAAATGGGAACTGCCAAAACTAGAACCAACCACATTCTTTTTTGTGCTTTCTTCAGAGCATCTTCTAGATCTGGTGACTTCTTGGCTAGAAAAAGCAAAA
>PNLN01000090.1 GCA_013823055.1 Cyanobacteria bacterium DS2.3.42 | reverse complement strand
TTCCTCAGGTTGCTGAATGTCGGAGACGGCAGTTCTCCTAACATTCGCCCAGCGCTTGCTCATTTCCATGTCATCCAGCTGTTCGTAGATGTCCGCCAAAAAAGAAGCGATTTGAAAGTAGCGGCTCATCAACTCGGGATTGATCGGAATTCTTGCTTCAGGTGATTCCCAGGATGGCGTGTCAAATCCATAGTACTGGTCAATGAGCTCGATCATCCGATAACAATCGGCTCGAGCCCCTTCTAAATCATCGCGGCTGAGCTTTACAGTGGCCAGAATTCCCCAGGCGTCAATTTCTTCTTTGGTCAAAATGCTCAGGAAATCAGCTTCAAAAACCTGACGTTCGAAATGCTGCCGGCGGCAATCTTTGGCAATTGCATCATTTTCCAGAGCTTCGAAAAAACGATTGACCTCAAGTTCGGCCGTGTCAAAATCCTGGCTGTCCACGGCATCGAGAGCTTTATATAAAGGCACTTGGTGAGGCAAAGCCATAGTTAAACGTGACCACGACGATGTGATTTCTAGACGGCAGCGGGCCGCGCCCTGGAACCTACTAATGCTAGCAGAGCTTAGCTTTTCGTGCGTTAGAGGTAGCGACGGTCAGCCCTCTGACGTGCAAATTTCAAGCTCAATGGGTGAAGACTGCTGGAACCTGGAACAATCTGTCCAGTCCCTTACTTCCAGACGGGTTGGCGGGCATAGTTATGAAACTGAAGTCTATCCTCGGTATCTCACTAACAGTGTGGTTTTTACTGCTTCTAGCTGGGGAAGCAAAGCGCCCGCTGCGCAAAAGTACGGAACCGAAAACGCCGCGCGTGGCAAGAAATGCGGTGATTGCCGCACTGTCGGGAGTTCTGCTTCAGCTTACGGAAGTGCCGCTGACGGCATGGTTGAGCAGGCGCGTGGAAAAACGGCGATTGGGTTTGTTAAACCAAGCGCCAATGCCTTCTATTCTGCGCGCAATTGCATCCATCGCTTTGTTGGACTACACCCTCTATCTCTGGCATGTCATTAGTCACAAGATTCCGCTTTTGTGGCGTTTTCATGTTGTTCACCACATCGATCTCGACCTGGATGCTTCAACAGCGCTTCGATTTCATTTTGGCGAAATGGCTATTTCGGTCCTCTGGCGTTTAATGCAAATCCGCCTTTTAGGAATCAACCCGCCGCACCTCTTGGCATGGCAAAACTTTCTGATGTTCTGCATACTTTTTCACCACTCTAATGTTCGCCTTCCTATAGCCACAGAAACTAGCTTAAATCGTTTTCTCGTCACACCGCGCATGCACGGAATTCACCACTCGGTAATCGAGGAAGAAACAAATTCAAACTGGTCGAGCGGGCTGACAATATGGGATAAACTACACGGCACCTTCCGCCCATTCAGCGAAGATTCGTCTGTTGTGATTGGAGTCCCGGCATACCAAAGAGAAAGTGAAACTACTCTGGAAGCAATGATCAAGCTACCATTTGAAGAACAGAAACAGGTCTGGCAATATGACGGCGCCGCGCAAATAGCACATGAAGCCTGACGACAAAAATGGCAATTTGCCTGCAGACAAACGTCCATATCGGGTCTTTGTGATCGCCGGTTCCAACAGGCGGCAATACAACTGTCCCGGAGTCGATTCAAAGTCGCGCGCACTGATGTTGAGGATGGCGGAAAGGCTGCCTCAAGATTGGGAGATCGACATTGAAGACCTGGGCAATGTCTATGCCCAAGAGCGCATACAGAGTTGCAATTCATGCGTATCAACCTCGATGGCTCTTTGTGTATGGCCGTGCAATTGCTATCGGCCCAATGATGGCGCTGAGCCGGATTTGATGTGGAATCTCGATATGTATGCGCGTTTCGATTTGGCAGACGCCTGGGCAATAATCGGCCCTGTGAATTGGTATGGTCCAACAAGCAGCTTGAAGCTGATGTTCGACAGGCTTGTCTGCATGAGCGGCGGCAATCCGGATGAAGATTCGATTCAGCACAAGAACCCCGAAATCGCTATGCAATTGGAAAAGTCACCACAATGGAAAGAGATGTCGGCAAATCATCTGGAAGGACGCACCGCCGCATTCTTTTGCTATGGAGACGCCGGCGGCGACGAAATGGGTGAGGACGGCAGGCCAAAATTACTGCACCACAAAGATTATTTCGATCCCAGCCAGGAACCATTTCAAAATAATCGCGACACATACGCACCGCTGGTTTGGCAATGCCGGTACAGCGGGATTGAAGTCCCTGACCACCTTTGGGCATATGCTGTCGGTGGCGCTGGAAAAGTCTATAGCGACAATCAATCTGAGGACATGATCAACGAGAATGATTTCATGCAGCAATTTGATGCTTGGGTTGATAAATTTTCTTCCTTTGTCCGGGATAAGGGAAAAGTACAACATGGAAAATATCGCGCATTTGGTGTAAAACGTGGAAGTCCGTTTTTCAAAGAAATCCCTCTGGCATGGCGTGAGATACGCATGCGATTGGGTCATCCTCCTTCAGGATCATCGCCTGACAAACAACAAAAGCTTGGTATCAACAAAGACGTCACTCTTTTTCCAAAGGGCAGCGAAGTAAAACGCTATTACAGACGTCCAAAAGACAATTGATTTGCATAAAAAATCATTTTGAAAACTCGCACCGTCTTTAAACTACTAACTCTAAGCACCGCAGTCGGTGCCGGCGTCCTGTCCACTGCATTGTTCGTTCCGCCGGTAAGAGATAAGATTTTCAGCACGAAACTCTGGCCCTGGAAATTACCGTGGGACACAAATGAAGAGGAACTCGAAACAATACGGCATCTGAGTCGGCCCGGAGATGTACTGATCGAGTCAAACTTGCACGGTTGGCAATGGATGGCACTCAGTCTTGCCACCACTGGCACTTCGTGGGTGCATGCAGCACTGATCGATGAAAACAAACAAATTCTCACTGTTCATAAGCTTGCGATTCAAACCGACTGGAAAATTTATCTTGATTGGGGCAGCACGCGGCTGGCTCTGATCCGACCTCCCTATCAAAACACTGAGCAATCAATGGCTGCAATAGAGTATGCGCGCAGCAAAATTGGAACTCCTTATGATCCGTCTTTTCACGAACACTCGGGAAATTGCAACGGGTTGGTCGCCAGCGCTCTCATTCATGCAGGTTTGCCTGTAGAACAGCGACTGGTCCACAGTCGCCACGTTTTCTCGCCCGACTGCTTTTTCCGAATTCCGGGATCAAAAGTAGTCTGGCACAGTGACAAAGATCGTTGATCTCTGATGCTTTCCAATAGCTTATAATTTCGACCTCACATTAGATTTAGCGGGTGTCGGCATGAGAAAATCCGGTTTTGCTCTCCTTTTAGCAATATCATCTTCACTCTATGTATTGCCAATCTGGGCTCAAGAGTCGCTAAAGACGACAGGGAATCCTGCAATAGCCCAGGCACAAGCAGTAGACACTTCGAATACCGCAGGTGGCATGATTGTCACAACAACCAATAACGTGGAAGGCTATAGAATCCGCGAGTATCGTGGTATCGTCCGCGGTGTTATGGTTCGTGAGCCGAGCGCGGTTCAATCATTCAAAGCCGGATTTCAGGGAATGTTCGGCGGAAAGGTGAACGCGTACATACACAACTGTGAAATCGGTCGCCAGGCGGCATACGACGCTATGGTACAAAATGCAGTATCTCGCGGAGCCAATGCAATTGTTGGAGTCAAATATGATTCAGATGCGTTTCAAGGCGGCAACAATGACTTTGGAACAGAGATCGTCTGCTACGGAACCGCAGTAATGATCGAGAAAACACCATAACGTGCTTTCTTTAAGGCATTACTTTGACTAATACGAAAAGCAGAGCGGGTATTGCGCAAGAGACCAAAAGAATAATTGCGACGAACCGTCCTAAACCTTTTGGTATAGCAAAAGTCACTATCAAGAAGAAAAATGACAATGCTGTAAAAACAATTGCAGGACCCGCCGTCAGAACTAAAACGAATGTCGGATCAAGCTTGTCCATCAGAAGCCAGACAGTCACCGGTCTTAATCCAGGATTACCTTTAAATGGAAGCTGAGGAGGTTGGGTCGGCTTGTATTCCTTTCCATCTTCCAGTGCAAACACATAACTCGTGCCTGGTCGCGAGCCGTTCACGGGTTTGCCGTCTTTTCCAATTAGTTGAACGACAAATCCTTGAATGGTTCCGCGCGGACTCAGGAAATCGACTACATAACAGCGAATCTCGCCGGGATGTGCTTTAGGAGTGTCTTTAGGAATGACTCCCAAAAGTAATTCTTCGTAGAATTTTGTGCGCGCACCATCGGCATCAAGCGAAGCAGAAATACCTTTACCGACGACGATTCTATGAAAGGAAGGCACTTCCCTCTTCTTCGTATACGGATTCTGATAACTTAAATCGGCCGCACCATTAGAATCATTGCGCTCCGGATACTTCCTTGTCCGTTGGAAGTACACCCCTGCATACTGACTGAGAATCTCAACTTTGTTGGCAATCTGAATTTCAGGACCACCATGCAAATAGAATTTCGTCTCGTCTTGATCGACTATACAGTCATCGTGTTTGTACATCCAGAAGTGCTTTTGGCCAGCTCGTCCGAGTGCCATGTCTACTGCATCGCGCCAATCATCCAGATAAAAGCGCAACGCCGTTTTCATTTTCGCGTCGCCAATCGCAAACTCGCAACTCGAAGCATCAACAAGTGTGAATGTTTCGGCTGAATCAGCAGTGACATACTTGTGCTGTGTCGCAAGGAACGCTTGCTCCGCAGTTAATTTGCGAGGAGTGAGATTGTAAGCAGCGTAAATTCCGCCCAATACAAGAGCAGCAATTAAAACCAGAACACCGGCTGCTCTCGCGGAGCTGGAGCCTGGATCTTCAAGTTGCTGCACAGGCTGGTCTGGATTTCTTTTGCCGACAAAAAAGCTGGCAAACATACCCATGACACCACCCATATCAGGACCGCTGACAACCGGTGGCGCCGCCATATTGCGAGACGACATGGACCTCATACTTCTCATGCTGGAAGCCGCATGAGACGACGAAGATTCATTTTGCAAATGTACAGGTTCTTCAGCGTGTGTTTCAGAATGCGACGAGGAAGCAAGAGGTGAACCAGAATCAGGAATTGCTTGCGCCGCAGGTGAAGGGGATTCAAATGCTGGTGCTGCTGACGGCTGGGCCGGGAATTGAACCTGCTGAGCTGCAGAAGGTGCAGAGAACTGAGGAGCGGCTAATTGCGCATCCGGCGTGTGTGGAGTCGGATACTGTGCAAGCGGCGTCGCCTGTGTCTCTGCGCTCTGCTCAACAACGGGGGATTGAGTTTCAGCAACAGATTCCAGGAAATCTTCAGGAGGTGGTCCCCATGAGTCAGAATCAATCACTCCTTCAGAATTGTCAGCCGGTATCTCAGGTTGTGCTTCCGAAACCGGAGCGTGTGAACCCGATAAATAGGCAGGATCAACAGAAACTTCTTCGTCGAAATCCGCCAGTTGATGTGCGGGAATGTCGGCATTGTTGATATTAGGGGGGATTTTGAGCACCGCTGGCGGAACATTCGGCATCGATGGTGGCACATTCGGTGCCACATTATTTACTGCGGATATATTCGGTCGAGAAAACATTGCAGTTTCTTTGATCGGTTTGCCCAACGGATCAGGTGCTGGTGCTGAAGGTTTTGGCGGTGCTGGAAGAGGAGGCACCGGAGGTGAAACCGGCGGAGGTGCCGGCGCAGGAGCTGCAAAGCCCTGCGTTTGCCCGCCGGCCGTTTCCATACCAGGCGGCGCAGGCGCATCTGGTGCAACAGCACGGAATGTAAAGGTGTGTTCTGTTGTCGGAGGCGCCATCGGTATTTTTGCCTTATCGGTCACCAAAGTCGCAACATCGATCTTTCCAGCTTTAACTGCCGCGGCCAGTCGAGTCAGTTTTTCTGACTGTTCTTGCTTTCCGACTTTCAAACTGATCGCGCCAATTCTCTCGAGCGCTCCACCAATTGCATTCAAACTAACTGCCGGATTTGATGCCGTAACATTGATCAGGCGCTGATTGAGCTTGATTGCTTCTGAAAATTTGCCCCAGGCGGTATAGATCTCGGATAGGCACTCCGTGCAGTAAGCCATTTCATCCGGAAGGTGCGCTATTTTTTCGCAAACTTCGCGCAACAAAGGTTCTGCAGCAGCATAATTTCCACCGCTGTATACCTGTTTTGCGTTCTCCAATTCGCGAAGAACGGCATTTGGATCGCTTTCAGTACTCATTTAGACACACGGCACAAGCATCCATCGTAGGCGACACCTACACTTCAAGCTTAGCAGCCCGGAGCCGCGAAGGAGTATTATCAGTCAGCCAAATCGTCCTTGGTTCGGCGGAAGTCCCAACCTACGGGAATTATGGCTCTTGAATTGATGGAATTGGCAAAGCCTACTAACAGCAAAAAGCCGGACTTACGCAGCCCGGCTTAAATTGATGGATTATTGGAAAACTAAGCTGCTTTTCGTTGGGGCAAGCGCCTATCGGCAACTCGTTCCTTCGAAACGCTCCTAGGAAAAACCAAGCTTTGTGGATTTTTCAGTGGGTCGAAACCCTTTGAGTCTTGAAGCAGGTTAAGTGCTCTATTTTGCGAAGCCTCACCAGAAGAAAACAGTTGTGCAAACAATTTAGTGAGCGAGTCCAACAAATGAGAGGATGACCGCTCAACACTCATCGAATGTATTTCTTGATCTTTCACCAGAACTCTCATTGGACCTCCTTGCTTCGTTTTGTCGGATGGAACGTCATCTTCAACGCAGCCTTATCTCATCTGTACTTAATGACATGAGTGACATGATAAAGTTCCAAGCGAAAACCGCTTGACATCAGGATTTTTATCTCGCAAATTGAAAAACAAAGCAATGCAAAAAATCTCGCTGACGGCAGCGATTCACATCCTATAAGGAATATCCTGCGGACGTATATATGCATCCGATATGCAAAAACTTGAGCGCTTTCTACCAGAGGTAGCAGCGCTTGTTCTTCGGCAGCATCATTGTATTGTCTCCCTTAATATCGAAAGCCTTCTCAAATGCGTCCATATTGGCCAGGGTTCCGTTGACCCGGTATTTCGGAATCGGATGCGGATCTGTCGCTGCCATCATGTGCTCTTTTTCTGGCCGGATATTAGTCGCCCATGCTTGTGCAAATGAGAGGAAGAATCTCTGCTCCGGAGTAAATCCTTCTGCATCTGGGACACGAGGTTTTCCTTCAAGGATTTTTTCAAGCGCCTTATAGGCGATCGTCAGTCCACCGAGATCTGCTGCTGCTTCTCCAGCAACCAGTTTTCCTTTTAAATGGGTGTCACCATCCACTGTGTAACCGTCATATTGATTTTCAATCAACGAAATTCGCTCCTTAAAGCGCTTCTCGTCGCCAGATGACCACCAGTTTTTCATATTGCCCTGAGCGTCGAACTTGCTTCCTGAATCATCGAATCCATGCGTCATTTCATGACCGATGACCATACCCATAGCACCCAAATTGGTGGCATCATCAGCTTTCGGATCAAAGATAGTTGGCTGAAGAATTCCAGCGGGAAAAACTATCTCATTCATCTCGCTCCAGTAATAGGCATTTACTGTTTGCGGATTCATCAGCCATTCTGTTCGATCGACTGGTTTGCCGATTTTGGCAAGATTGCGATTAAACTCAAATTGCTCTGCATGAATAACGTTCCACACGTATGAGTCACGATTGATTTTCAATGAGCTGTAATCGCGCCACTTATCCGGATAGCCGATTTTCGCGACAAATGCATCCAATTTTGCAATAGCATTCTTGCGCGTGGTGTCATCCATCCAATCCAAAGTACCGAGATCTTCTCGCAAAACCTCCCTGAGCTTTTTCACCAGCTTCAATGCCTTTGCTTTAGCGTCAGGCGTGAAGGCGGTTTTCACATAAGTTTGTCCAACAGCTTCGCCAATTGCGTGATTGGTGGCATTGACTACGCGCTTCCAACGAGGAAGATTTTCTTTCTTTCCAGTCAGAACCTTTCCGTGGAAATCAAAATCAGCATCCACAAATCGGGAAGACAAATAAGGAGAAGCGGCATCGATTAAGTGCCAACGCAGATAATCCTTCCAGTGGTCCATAGAAACAGCTGAAATCTGATGATCCAACTTCTTGAAGAAATCAGGCTGCCCGACGTTGACTTCATTGATGCCCGGAAAACCAATTTCGGAGAAATAAAGAGACCACGAAAATCGCGGCGTCATTTCAGTCAGCTCTTTGAGATTCATCTTGTGATAGATCTTCTCGGGATCGCGCAAGTCAACGTTAGCCATTGAGGCATCAGCCAGTTGCGTTTCGATCTCCAAGATTTTTTGAGCGCGAATTTTGGCACCAGCAGCTTCGATACCCAAAAGCCCAAGCATGCGCGCCACATGATCGACGTACTCGGCGCGGATTTTTTTGAATCGATCCGCCTGATTGAAGTAATAGTCCTTTTCAGGAAGACCCAAACCACTTTGACTGGCCTGTCCTATAACTTTGGTAGCATCTTTAAAATCCTGACCCGAACTAAAAGCAAAGAGCGAGTTGACGCCAAAGCTGTGCAAACGTGCAAGCTCAGCGCGCAAATCATCCAGGGTCTTCATACTGTCGATGCGCTTGAATTCATCGGCGAGAGGCTTGACGTCATCCTCCTCCAACTTCTTAGTGTCCATTCCCACTCTGTAGAAGTCGCCGATTTTCTGCTCGATGGTTCCAGCCTTGGATGTTTTTTTGGCAGAATCCTCTAATAGGTTACGAACAAGCGTCAAATTCTTGTCATTGATGATGTTGAGCACGCCCCATTTGTCGTACTCATTGGGAATAGGCGTATTTTTGAGCCAAGTTCCGTTGGCGTATTGGTAAAAGTCCTTCGCCGGCGAAACGCTCTTATCTAGGTTGGCAGAAAACGAACGAACGCCAAGTGCCTTATCGTGCTTTGATACACCCTTGGAATTCGACTTTGATTCTGGCTTGGTTTCAGCCTTAGACTCGGATTTTGATTGTGCTTTTGGACTGATGGATGCTGCCTGCAAAGAGCTTCCAGCGCACGCGGCCACGCAGATTGCCAGGGAGGCAGCCATTGCCGCATAGTACTTTTTGTTTCTAACCATCATTTCCACCCAAAACCGAATAAAGGCAAAGTCTAACAGTTTGCTCACAAACCCGCTCATGCTTAGGAGGCTCCAGTAGGCTGGCACCAGGTTGCGAGCCTTTTCGCCTGTTTGGAGACAAACAAAGTGAAAACGAATTTTAACCGAAATTTTCTTGCCGCTTGGCTTCCGAAAAGTGCCGCCCACTGCGGGATTGAAACCAGGCCGAGGTTTTCGGGTTGCAAATTAGCCAAACGAGAAAGCGGTATCAAAGGGGTAAAACGTCGAAGATGGTCGTAGGCGTGCGATAATGACGCTTCAGTGTTCACAATAATTTTTTCCGGTAATTCGCATGAATAATAAACTTTTCGTTGGTAACCTCTCGTTCAAACTCTCAGAAGCAGAACTCGAATCCATGTTCGGTGAATTTGGCACCGTCGTGTCCTGCTCCATACCCACCGACCGCGAAACCGGTAGAAAACGGGGATTCGCATTCGTAGAAATGGGCAGCCAGGCAGAAGCCGAAGCAGCCATCAAAGGCCTCAACGGAAGAGATTGCGAAGGTCGTCAAATCGCCGTTAGCATCGCTCAACCGAAGCCAAAAGGCGGCGGAGGCGGCGGCGGACGCAGATACTAAAAATCTGCTGAGCTATTAATTGAATGGGCAAGTCGCTTGACTTGCCCATTTTTCTTTTTGCATTGCCGGGCGATGCATGGCATCGCCCCTACAAAAATCTGGGAGCGCATGGCATCGCCTCTAGTGCGGCGGCATCGGAACCCATACCGGTGGCTTTCCTGGAAACTTCATCTTGCTCAAGATTGCCTTGTCATCAGCATCATGTGGTTTCAAATACACGTAATAACTATCATTTCGTTCGACAAGATCATCTTTCGGCTGGCTGCGTGGACTGATGAGCATGTCATTGGTGAACCGCACATGCATGTAATACGGAAGCAATTGCGTAAATTCAGGCACATCCGGCTCCATTTCGTAGCGCAGCATTTGCGTTCCGGAGACCTTCAAGACCTGGGCGCTTGCCGATTCGAGCGACTTCATAGGCACTTCCAGCCAGCTTGTGCCTACCTGTACAAATCCTCTTACCAGCGGAGACATGACATATAAAGGTTCGTCTCCTTTGGTGTTGCGCAAGTAAATGGTGACGATGTAAGTCTTTCCTGGACCAAATTCCACACTCTTCAAATCAGCGCGCAAACCTTGCATTGCTAATTCTTCAAGCGCCATCCGCCGCTGTGCTTTGGCTTCAATTTCACTGCGCTCATAATCGGCGACTGCCCAGTTCAGGCACCAGGCAATAATGACCACCGGTACAACCCACATGACAAAGCGTCCGACAAAACGTTCGAGTCCTTCTCCCAGACGTACCTTTTCTACGGCCGCCTTTTCTGGAGAAACATCATAAATTTCGCGGACGATGTCTATTGCCTGGGACACGACTTCGCTTGAGGAACGTTCTGTTTTCGATACGGTTTCTCCACCGCGCATTTCAATGACATGATCCGCGCGTTCGGCAATCTCCGGATTATGTGTCACCACAACCAGTGTCACTTGCAAAGCCTTATGAATGTCAATCAAAAGATTGAGAATTTCTGCCTCCGTCGCTTCATCCAAATCGGCAGTCGGTTCGTCCGCCAAGAGCAATTTCGGTGAATTTACCAGTGCGCGTGCAATTGCCACACGACGCTGTTCTCCTCCTGACAGTTGTCCGGGAAACGCATCATATCGATGCGACAATCCAACACGATCAAGCAATGCATGCGCTCTTGCATACGCTTCGCGGGCGGAAAGTGTTCCGGATATCAAACACGGCAGCGCAACATTATCAACTGCACGCAGTGTAGGAAGCAGGCTGGCAAATTGAAAAACAAAACCGAGTTTCTTATTGCGCAGATCGGCCCTGGCAGTATCATCCAACTTCCATTGATCGACTTCATCAATCAAAACTTGCCCTGATGTCGGACGGCTAATTCCACCTATCATTGCAAGTAAAGTCGACTTGCCTGATCCGGAGCGGCCAACAATTGCCAGCGATTGGCCTTGCTCTAAATCAAGGCTCACATCTTTGACAGCCTCGACAGTACTTTCACCTGCATAGCTCTTTCCTAGAGAAAGGACAGAAAGCATTATCCACCTTCGCCTTGAATCAACAAGTACGGCTCTTCCAGACTTGCGCGCCAGGCAGGCACAAATGCTCCTAACAGACCGACAAAGGCCGAAGCTAGAGAACAGCACAAAGCCACTGTCAAAATTATCGCTGGCTCAGGCCAGGCAAAATCAATGTGTAATGTTTCCAAATAATAGACAAGCGAACGCTGGAAAACCAGTAGAAGACCAGCACCAAATACGATGCCGGTGACTCCACCGAGTGCGGTGGTAAAGAATGCTTCAGCTAAGAGCATTCGCATCACATCCACATGTCTTGATCCTATAGCGCGTAACAAACCGACTTCGCGGCGCCTTTCAGAAATAATTCCGGAGAACAAAAGGCTGACCATTATCAGCATTGCTGCCAACATCATTCCAGTAAATCCCAGCATGCCGGCAAGCAGCGCAGTAGTAGCTTGCCTTGTAGAAGTTACGATAGTGGCACCGGTCACAACCTTCACACCGGGCAACCGTGCAATTGCAAATCTCGCCTGCTCTGGGGTAGCACCAAATTTCAGTTTCACCAAAATTGCCGAAATTTTGGAGCGGTCAAAGCTAGCAAGAGCATCCTGCGCATCGGTCTTCGAGCTTGAATTCGTTGTCCCCTTTTCAGTGATTTTCGCGTGCAAAAGTTCGATAGTTTCATAAGTAGTAAAAAACGAGTCGTCTAACGGTCCCACTCCGCTGCGTCCAAGTTTTCCGTAAACATTGACAGGAAAGTTGGAGGGAGCAATTTCATCGCCAATTGATTCCGATCGACGGCTACCGGCAATAATATCTCCGGTCCTGAATGGCCGATTTGCATGTGCCACCATCCAGGGCATGACAGTAAAGTCCTTCTTCGGATCAAATGCAATCAAATTCGCTTTGCACTCCGGCATCCCGGACATTATGGGAATCTGGAAGTATGTTTGCGGAGCAACCTGGGCAATTCCATCCAAATGTTCTATTTGATCGACTAGGTTTCCACTTAAGACTTCATCAGTGGGCTGTACAGTAAGAAGCGCACTGGTAATGTTCACCATAGCCTTCGACGGCACTACGATCAAATCTGCTCCCATTCGAGAAAAGCTTCTGTCCATGCTGTCTTTGATGCCGCTTGCCACCGTATACGATGCAAAGACTCCGCCGGTGGACAGGGTCACGGCTAATACCAGCATCAAAGTGCGTGCCGGTTTGCGCAATAAATTTTGCAGCGCCAAACGCGTAAACAAAAAGAGTCTCGCACCGGGCCGACGTCCGGATGTTTTCTCTATTTGTTCGGGCGACACCGTATCTTGCCTCGAAATTTGGACGTACAGTTAGAGAGTCGTGCAGCGGCTATTCTTGAGCTGCTCAATTTTAGTAGGAATGATTACACAATCATGGTGCCCGCCAAAATTAGGAAGATATCCCACTGGCTCGAGCGTATCCTGCGTAAAGATAAATGCTCCACTAGACATTCTTTGAAATCCACTGAAAATCTGAAAGACGTATTTACCGTCATAAGTAACCGCCATCGTCTGGCAATCAGGTCCAATATTTTGAAACTTCTTGATGATTTTCCACGTCTTGGTATCAACTACACAGCAACCACTATTGGCTGGTTTTGGATACAAGACAGAAACAAACATCTTGCTGCCATCCACTGAAAAGCAGAGGTGGAATGGACTTGGGTAATCTCCGCTCCAGGTTGGATCTTTGACGAAAGTAATTTTCTTCCAGTTGCGTGGATCCGCATCTGCCGTGTCGAACACAGCCATATTATTTTGCTTGATGTTGTTCATCATCAAGAAGGATTTTCCATCCGGAGAAAATCCGGCTTCATGCCCAACACATTTGACGTCGTCCAGTTTTACTTCCCAAGTATCCGGACCGGAGCTGACTTTGTTGATCGGCAGATTGCCCGGCGATCCTTCCGGGCAGTGCAGACAGCAAACCGGTTCCCAATTGTGCCTGTCTACGATGATCGCGCATGACAGCATGCGAATAATCAAAGCAGAATAGCGACCACCAGGATGGTGCACGACAGCGTCCAATCCGGTCAGAGCTTTAGGAGCATCGCCCGGCAATTGTCCGGTATACACGAGATACTCAGCCATGGGCACCATTTCCCAATCGATCTTGTTGCCCTTCGACCCTTCCAATTCGAATCTGCCAGTTTCTTTGGCAGCATTCAACCTAACCAGGCGAATTTTTCCACCCTTGGACCAGTTTTCTTCCATGCCACCATTAGCATTTGCACCAACCCAATCGGCACGAAATGCCATTTGCACTTGTGTTTTTTCATTGCCCACTGCGCGATTGAAAAACGCACAGACATCCTTTTGCCCATCAGCCCCAGCGAAGCCGGACGCATCAGGATAAATTGTGGTGTGCACACCCAGACCGACACCGGTCGTCTCAGCGATGTCCTCCATTAGATTCATCGACTGTCCATCAAACTGAACGCGATAAATGTGATTGCCCATCCCCCATTTTCCAGTCAACCCGCGCTCCTTTATGCGAGTGGGCAAACCGTAAATCATCACGTTATCGCCGCCCTGCGTGGAGTTGATAAACTCAAAGCCTTTGTACGGATCCGGGGACGGATATGCGGCCAGGTGGTGCGAAATAGGGCAGGAATCGCCGTAATTCCAATAACTTATCCAGGCCAGAGTTCGTCCGGAATTGAGATCGATGGCATGTGTCCCGCCACCCAATTTCTGAGGTGTCAAGTAGATGTATTGTCCGAGTTGCTCAAATGACTGCTTAAGATTGCCGGCATTGACGATCTCAGCACTGGCAGGAAGCTCGTTTGACCCGACCCCACCGGCACTCCATTTGCTAATGCCCTCGCCTGCCTGCGAAAACAACTTGCGACCGAAGACCATACCTGCCGCGCCAAGTGCTGCGGCACCCAAGAGTTTTCTGCGGCTGAATACGCGGGACATACGGTGCCTCCTACTTGGAATCAATGTCTAAATAGTTATTCTTGCACAAAATACTTTCCATAAAATTCATGAACTTAGTTCTAAAAAGGGCCTTAGGGGCCAAAACAACAATGCATAAATCGGTACTGCAGGAGCAGGTCAAAAAGATATACCCAAAGATAATGTACGACCTGCTGGACATCGAGGCAATTGCTGCCGTCAAGTAAACTTCTTTTCTAGCTGCCCAAAACGAAAAACCAGCGGCGGCCAGCTTATGATCAAGCCGTCCCCTATGATCCAGTGTCACGCGGAATCCTATATGCAGACGCTTCCATCGCAGATATCTCAACTCAACGATATCGTCGCAAAACACTGGGGCATTCATGAATTACGACCACTGCAGCAACCAGCAATGTGTTCCGTCCTTGAAGGGCGCGATTCCCTGGTAGTGATGCCTACAGGCGGTGGGAAGTCATTATGCTTTCAGGCACCGGCTGTGCTGCGCGGCGACACGACAGTTGTAATTTCGCCGTTGATTTCGCTAATGAAAGACCAGGTTGATGGTCTGATTGCTTCAGGCATCGCGGCAATTGCGTTGAACAGTTCGCAAACACCTGAAGAGAGATTTCGGCACGAGAAAGACATACTCAACGGCAAAATACGACTGCTTTTTGTTTCACCCGAGCGCCTGGTGCAAACAGACATGCAAGATCTGTTGCGCAAGATCGACGTTCGCACCTTTGCGATCGACGAGGCGCACTGTATCAGTCACTGGGGTCACGATTTCCGCCCAGAATATCGACAGATGCGCATGCTCAAAACCATGTTTCCAAAAGCCTCTGTTCACGCCTACACGGCTACTGCAACAGAACAGGTAAGAACAGACATAATCCAGCAATTGGGTTTGAAAGATCCGGAAATATTGGTCGGTAATTTCGACCGCGCAAATCTTTCCTATCGAATCATTTCAAGACGCGGCGGTGTATTGAAGCAAGTTCAATCAGTGATCGATCGTCACAAAAAAGAAGGCGGCATCATTTACTGCATACGCCGAGCTGAAGTCGATGAATTGACTAAAGATCTCAAAGCAGCCGGCATCAAAGCCATGGCTTACCATGCTGGTCTGACCGCACAGGAGAGATCGAAGACACAAGAAGCGTTCTCTGAAGAACATTGCGATGTTGTTGTTGCAACAGTCGCTTTTGGCATGGGTATTGACAGATCGAACGTTCGCTATGTTCTCCACACGGCAATGCCGAAATCACTGGAAGCTTATCAACAAGAAACGGGCAGAGCAGGGCGCGACGGATTGGAAGCAGAGTGCGTGCTGTTGCATTCCGGTGCTGATGTTTTCACATGGAAAGCAATTATGCAGAAAGCGGCAGCCGATCAAAACCAGGGGCAGTATCAAGATAATGACATGTCCTATCTGGAAACAGCTTACGAGCACCTGCACTTAATGGACCGCTATTGCCGAGGTGCCGCTTGTCGTCATTCACTTCTTGTCCAGCATTTTGGCCAGACGTACGACAAGGACAATTGTGGAGCCTGCGACATTTGTCTTGGAGAAACAGTTGAAGTCGAAGGTGCTCTCGTAATCGCTCAAAAGATACTCTCTTGCGTCGCCAGACTCAAAGAAAAATACGGCATCGGATACGTAGCTGCAGTTTTGCGTGGAGAAAACTCGCAGGAAATCCGCGATCGAGGCGGCCATTCTCTAAGCACTTACGGATTACTGAAGGAATATCATGTCAACGATTTACGCGACTGGATGTATCAACTGATAAGCCAAGAAGTTCTAGTTCAAGAAAACGTCGAATACGGTTATGGCCGCACAGTTCCCATTTTAAAACTTAATGGCGGTTCGTGGAACGTCATGCGCGGAGAACGCACAAACATTCGCTTGCTCAAACCGGCAGAGCGAAAGAAAGGCGAACGCGCAAAACTTTCCAAAGCAGAGACAGGTTCTTGGGATGGCGTCGACCGCGACCTATTCGAAAGCATGCGCGAATTGCGCAGACAACTTGCCGACGAAAGACGCGTGCCACCATACATTATTTTCCCGGACAGCACTCTGCGTGAGCTAGCCAGAATTCGACCTTCTTCATTGGAAAGAATGCGCATGGTAAGCGGCATTGGTGATTCGAAACTGCGCGACCTTGGGCAGACGTTCCTCGACATCGTGCTTTCTCACTGCAAAGAAACCGGTCTTTCGTTAGATGCGTAGAGGCGACGCCGTGCGTTGCCTGGTTCTCATCACGAAC
>PNLN01000065.1 GCA_013823055.1 Cyanobacteria bacterium DS2.3.42 | reverse complement strand
ATTGCCAAGCGTAAGTTGGTGCAAGCTAACCTGAGACTGGTTGTATCGATTGCAAAAAAATATGTGGGACGGGGAATGCTTTTCCTCGATCTCATTCAAGAAGGTAATCTCGGTCTGATACGAGGCGCTGAAAAGTTCGACCATGAGCGCGGCTACAAATTTTCCACCTATGCCACCTGGTGGATTCGCCAGTCTATAACCAGATCAATTGCCGACCAGGCACGCACCATCCGCATTCCTGTGCATATGGTGGAAACAATAAACAAGCTCAAAAAGATGACGCGCCAACTGGCGCAAGACAAAGGACGCAAACCGACGGAAGAAGAAATTGCAGCGTCCATGGAAATCACTGTCAGCAGATTGCGCGAAATCGTAAAAATGGCTCAGGAACCGGTTTCGCTTGAAACACCTGTGGGCAAGGAAGATGACAGCAAGCTGGGAGATTTCATCGAAGATCGCGACGGTGAAACTCCGGCAATGTCGGTAACACAAGAACTTTTGCGCGAAGACATCATTGAAGTCATGGCTACACTTTCGCCCAGAGAAAGAGATGTACTGAGATTGCGTTTCGGTCTCGATGATGGAAGGCAGCGTACGCTTGAGGAAGTCGGACAATTGTTCGGCGTAACCAGAGAACGAATCAGACAGATTGAAGCGAAGGCACTTCGCAAGCTCAGGCATCCCAATAAAAGTCGCCGCTTGCGCGAATACATGGACTAAAATCGAACACGTAGGTTTTGAGGTTTTGTCATCTAGATGGAAACAGGCGCACCAGCTAATCTCTTAATGGGTATCATCGCCGGCGCCACCATCTTTCTTGGGCTGCCCGTAGCCTTCTTGCGCGGTATTGGTGAAAAAACACGCGGCAGTTTAACCATGGCTGCATGTGGTGTTCTTCTTTTGTTGATAGTCGATGTTGGCTACAACGTGATCGAATCGCTCGAACGCACCGCTATGGACGCCAACTGGAACAAACTGGGAATTATGTCTGCCATTGTTTTTCTTGGCTTGATGTACGGTCTGGTGGGACTGGCCAAATTGGAAGAAAGACGCGGTGGAATGAAGGGCGAATCAGATCCTTATTCTATTGCCACCATGATCGCTATCGGCATCGGCTTGCACAATTTTGCAGAAGGTCTGGCCATCGGGCAATCTTTTGCCGGCGGCTCAATCAGTCTTGGTATCGTGCTTGTTGTCGGTTTTGCCCTGCACAACGCCACCGAAGGATTCGGCATTGCTGCGCCACTGGCGGGCAAGCCAATAGGCTTCTGGCGCATCGCCCTGCTTGGATTAATCGGTGGTGGACCGACTGCCGTTGGTGCCCTCATGGGTGGTGTTTTCGTCAATGAATACATCACGCTGTTGTTTCTCACGCTTGCTGTCGGATCTCTTATATATGTAGTCCGCGAACTAATGCGCTTGCGTTTTGCATCTCTGACTCCATCAGGCGCCATGCTGGCTCTCAGTATCGGACTGCTCTTTGGAATCTACACCGAAATTGCGGTGGAAGCCGCCACCAATTCCAGCCGTTCGGGCGGCGTGCAAAATGCCATTGAAATTGATTTCTCCCGCGCATCGGCCGGTAAATCAGTGTCTGTTCCTGCAGGCAGCCATATCGTGATCAAGAACTCCGAATCTACGACATTGGAATTCGAGTCGGATGGATTGTTTCCCGGTGAAGTGTTCATCAAATCCGGTGACCGGGCGCCTGTGACTGTCACTACCAAGCCGGGTCAATACAAAATAATAATTGAAGACACCGACTTTGCTCCAATAGAAGTGAAAGTCACAGGTCTCAAATAAAGACGGGAAACAAAATTGGTTCTTGGCGCTACTGTGTCTTAGCTGAACGCTAGATGCCCTAGGAATGCGCCGCATATGGCGGCAGCGCCACTGTGGCAAACCAATATTCTTGAATATTTTTCGCCACGCGTTTGTATTCATCAAAACGGATCGGTTTGACGATGTAGCTGTTGCAGTGATGGTCGTAGCAGTAGGAAATGTCTTGCTCCAGATTAGACGTGCTCAGAATCACAACTGGGATCCTTCTCAATTGGGGATGTTCTTTCAGTCTTCTCAGCATTTCGCGGCCATCCATTTTCGGAAGGTTTAGATCAAGAACGATGATATCCGGGCTGGAGGCGCCATGAGTCTCCAGATTCTTTTCCAGACCGCTGAGTGCGAGCTTGGCGTCGTGCGTCACTTCAACAGAAGCTTCGAAACCAATGCTATCGAAAGCCTCTTTCAAAAGGTCTGAATCTGCGCGATTGTCTTCAACGTGCAGAATGTTCATGGGCTGAGGACTCCTCCGTAGTTTCCTTGGTTTGAACTTGAGGCAATTGGACGAAGAAATTGCAGCCTTTGCCAACCTGAGAATCAACCCAAATTGCGCCGCCATGCCTGTCTACGATTCGTTTGCAAATGGCCAGACCCATGCCTGTGCCCGGGTATTCATCGCGAGTGTGCAGTCTTTGAAAAATGATAAAAATGCGCTCGAAGTGTTCTTGCTCAATGCCGATGCCATTGTCTTTGAAATTGAGCGTGATCAAACCGTTTTCAATCTTAGAGTCAATAGAGATTTCCGGCGTATCCTTGCCGCGATACTTGATGGCGTTGCTTATCAGGTTTTGGAATAGCAGAAGCATCTGGGAGCGATCTGCCTGAATCTTGGGAAGCTTTCCGGCAATGACAATAGCACTGCTTTCTTCAATGGCTATGCGAAGATTCTTTGTGGAGGAAAGAAACACTTCTTCTAGATCGACGACGGTAAATGGCTTGCCATGCGTGTCGACGCGGCTGTAGTGAAGCAAATCTTGGATGAGCGCTTGCATTCTTTCCGATGATTCGGCAATGCGATTTATGTATTTCACCGCTCGATCGTCGAGCATTGCAGCGTATCTGCCCGTAAGCAAATCGCTGTAATTTGACATTGCTCGCAGCGGCTCCTGCAGGTCGTGTGCGGCTGCAAATGCAAACTGCTTCAACTCGTTGTTGGAGCGCTCCAGGTCTCGAGAAAACTTCTTCAGAGCCTCTTCTGACCTCTTTTTCTCGGTAATGTCACGTGAAATCACAGACACTTCAACGGTTTCTTCATTTTCATCGCGTATGCAAGAGATCGTCAACGCAACCGGAATTTCCACTCCGTCTTTTCTCGTATGCATCGTTTCAAACATCTGAGGCGGTGTGCCCTCTTCAACCAAACGTTTGATCTCTTCAGTCTGTGCATCCGGCCCCTTTGGAGAGATTTTGTAAATGGAATTTCCGACCATTTCTTCTGGCGTGTATCCATAAATCTTTTCGGCGCCCTTGTTCCAGCTCATTACCCTTGCTTCCAGGTCTACACTGAATATGGCATCGTTGCTTTGTTCTACGATATCGGCAAGCTTCAATCGTTCTCTTTCAGCCGGCTCCAACTCAGTGATGCGTTCTTTCAGCATGCTGTTGAGTTTTTGGATTTCCATTTTGCTGCGCTTGCGCTCGACTATCTCACCGATCAGGTGCGCGGCTGAAAGTAAGCGCTTCTTCGATTGTTCGATGATGAAGGGTGGACGGCTGTGGTACTTCTGAGATTGATTTACCAATTCGTCTTTTGTGGTGCCGTATTTTTGTGCCAATTCTCCAAGAACGTTTTCATCCTTGGGCGGATCCCCATAACCGATATTGATCGAGCCGACAATATCGTTGCCCGCTTTGATCGGTACGGCGAAAATGCGAATGCCGCCGTTGCAGGGCTGGTCGACCGGCATGCCGCTAGTTACTGCAGCCAGGGCCGTTTCTCTGCAAGACTGATTGCAATGCCATTGACCTGATTTGATCGCTTCTTGATTGTCACCGGGTGCCAATTGCCGCGATTTTTCATCCATGAAGCGGCACCACTGTGAGGCTTTGATACTGAGTGCGCAATCGCCGTTTGATTCAAGAATTGCCGCAGAAGTTTCCAGCAAATTCAAGCCGTCATCCAGGATTTCCTTGAGCAGTGAATCACCAGCGGCTTCCAAAATCACTCGGTTTGTGTTGAGCAAAGACAGGTCACCATACGGTTGTTGCGAGCGGCTGTCACCATCTGTAGTGCCAAGACTTTTTTGCAGCAACCATTGAATACGATTGAGCGCGTCACGGGCTCCGTACTCCACGTCCTGCGACGGCGGAATGCCTTTGATGCGCATGCAGGTCAGCGTCATCAGGTTGGTCGCCCGGTCTAGCAAGACTTCTGTATCGATATTGAGATCGTCTGCCGTGCAGACTTCTTTGCACACTTCACTGTAGAGGCTGGAAATTGCTTTTAAGCATGGTTCGCTTTCAAATAAAATGCTTTCCAAAAGCTCACATAGCACTACCGCGCAGTCGCGCGGCATACGTAAGTCCGTCGAGAAGATAGCGTCGAGAAAGACCTGGGAAATTGTCTCCAGGAGATCTTCCTTGCCCCCTGAATGGATCGATTTTGCTTTCAGCTTCTTCAGCCAGCTTGCTGTTACGGTCGCGTCAAGAACGCCGCGTCGATGCTCGCTGACGCTGTTTTCAACAGGTTGAGTGCTGCTGGTTGAATCGAGCATATGCCTTAAGCTTAGTCTTTTGAAGCTGAATTTGGGGCTACTTTTAGGGAGACTCCACTGGGTATCTTGTGCCCGCAATGACGCGATATCAATATTTCTTACCGCATGGCCCTGCTCGTTTAAAAGCCCCTAGAAACAACGAGAGAGGGTTCCCCCCCTCTCGCCCCTCCGATATAAATTCTTTCCTCGTGTGCCATGCCGCTTCGCTGCCGCTGGTGTTCGTTTGAGGATGTCTCAAATATAAGGCGACGAACGCCGGGTGTTGTTATCAAGTTGTAAACAGCAAGAATTTTTGAGCGCTTTCAATTTGGAATTTAGATTGATCTCAGTCTAAATTCCAAACTGAGGCCAACCGGCTTGTTAGGATTTGGAAAAACCTGAAAACTCAGACTGGCAAAGGGGTTTGAAAAAAATATCTAGGTCGTTCCACGTCGTTCGAGCCAGGTGACGGAACCTTTTAGCTGTCGGGTGAAAGGCACGAGGGTGACATTCAAAATCGCCTCGTTGGCGTGGGTGGACGGCACCCCTGTGCGCTTGCTCACCGTAACGTGAAGAGTGCCTCCATCGAAAGGGCGCTTTGTTGTGCCATCGATTGATATGACCAAAACTTGGATGTCTTCAGTCACGGAAAATCCACGTGTCTCAAACTCTATTGAATCGCCGACTAACCTGCCCCCAGGTATCCAGTCCGGGGAAAAGGATTCACCGTTATGGGCGTAAGCCAGAGTCACATGGTCGCCGCGAATTTCTTCGTAGAGAGCCAGTTTTTGCACAGTCTGCCGGCTTTCCTCGTCCAACTGGACGGCTAAATACTTCTGAGTCTCCTGAGTCATTCCTCCAGCCACTCCAGAACCTCTGCCTGGCGTCTGAGCTCTTCCACCATTTCATATAAAGAGGAAGCATCTTGAGCGGCTACAGCCCCTTGAGGAACGGTGGAAACTTTGACCGTGACTGCGCGCGAACCCAATTCCAGATGGACGAGGTCGCCTTCCTTCAACACTAGACTTGATTTTGCCGGGCGCTCATTGACATAGACTCGACCCTGGTCGCACGCCATTTGCGCCACAGTGCGACGTTTGATCAGTCTGGATACTTTAAGCCACTTGTCCAGTCTCATATGAATTTGCTGCGCCTTCGCTTGCTCGAGTCTCAAGAGGCGGATTATATCTGAGCGCCCGGAGAATTGGCTGAATTTTGTCCAAAGCCAAATTCATGCCTAATAGACTGAATGTTTTTCACCCAGCGGATTGCCCGGCAGAGCGTTAATCTCTATTCTTACATCTTCAAACTGGCAGCTTGATCGATTCAGTTCTTCGGATTCTACCGGGTGTGTCAAATTTTTTAGTGCTGGGCTAAGCACGTGCAGTCGGACTTCAATCTGATTCAAGTGTCCCGGAAATGCCTGAGGTTTTATTGGGCAGGCAACATCAAAGTTGCGCCACCTAGCGGAGGGTTGAAGAATTTTTGGCGCCCATGGTGCGTTGTAATAGTGTTCCTGACCATTGTCCAGGGACTTTGAGATAACCTCGACACCAGGCGGTAATTTGCCGATGGTTTTGTAACGGCCGGAAACTCTCATTAACCATTGATCGCTAGGAGAGTAGTTGGGCACCGGACCCATCTTGATCGATTTGTACTGTTCGTTGGTAAGTGACAATTTCGGCTCGACGTTGACTTCGTGAACATCCAAAAATGACAATGTTTTGAATGGCTGGATCGTGGCTTCCGCCGGCGAGGGTAAAAGCAAGCGTACGTAGTAGCCGTCGTCGCCCTTATGAGCGTCTATCTTTCTGTCAGTGCGTGGGTCGCAAACACCGCCGCGCCGCTCAACTCCGTAAAAGGCTTTGTCCCAGCTGTAATACAGCCATTCCGGCACAATAAGCTCACGGTCATCTCGAGCCAGAGCTTTGAAAAGTCGTGTTCGCCCAGGTGCTGTTCGCTTGATCGTTATACGCATCGAGTGCTTGGTATCCTGGCTGGCTCCGGAGCCGGCCAGCAATGACGGACCTGTGTCCGCTGGAATGGCAATGAGAAACCACTGGCGAACATCATTATTGGCAAGGCCGACTACGCTGGAAAAACTTTCAAAAAGACACTCGGCGACTCGAGTCAATTCATTTCCTCGCCTTTCGAAATGATTTTGATCGTCGAGCAAAGACAGTCCCGGTAAATAGGGACCTTTCAATGTTTTTCCATCAATGGAAATAGAAAGACCGTTGGTGATACTGTCCAGACTTTCCGCATCCACCATTAAGTAAGCGTTTCCTGCTCTGGCTGCCTTAGCCACTGCCGGCGGTGCAAACAATTCGAAGGTAATGCCTTCGCCTTGCTTGTCCAAAATATTAGGTCTTTCGTACCATCTGCCGTGTGCGCGAACAGGCAGGCACACAGAAGAAAATGACAGGATCGTGATGCCGGTCAGAATGAGGTTCGTCAAAGAGCGCGAATAGAAGCCCTGTTGAGTCTTATTGATCAGCGCATAAGTCATGCCGACCAGGAAAAAGAACAATACCGACTTGATGCCGATTGTCGTCATGATGCCGATTTCAGCGGCTCCTCGCTCACCGAAAGCATTGACGAGAATTGCTGTGGGATCCGCCAGTACGAAGATGACAAAGAAGAGATAGATAGACGGATAAGCTAGTTCCAATACGTCTGTTCTCTCGCTGCTCCAATTTCCCAGGTGCCTGAGTCGACGCAATCCCCATGCTCCAAAAACCATGAGAAAGGGCATGGCAGTGAGGTTGTATCTGCCTACTGTAATGAAGAAAACGTAGGGCAAATGCATCAACAGCACGAGCAACATGAAAATTATTCCGGTGACGCGACCGCGCCACTGATTGGTTTTTTCTCTCACTCCTTCCAGTCCGAGAATAATTCCGGCAATGGCAAAGGCGATAATAAATTGATGGAGAACGTCTTGTGCTGCCGGTGAAAACAGTCCCAGCCAAGTCTTAAAATCGTTCCATCCGCACTTCAGCATGCGTGGCAATTTGTCTTGCAGGAGCCATAGATATGGACCGGGATCTTCGCTTAGATGGGTCATTGTCTGCGCGTTTATGGTGCGATCCATAATCGGCTTGAATTGTATCGGAAAGCCTGTCCAGCCCTGCGTCACCGACTGCGTGCCCAGTCCGTAATTGAGACGGCTGACTCGATCGACAACCAGGCTGGCGCGCCCGACTATCAATTGTTGAGCAGCGAACCAGGGCACAATCACAAGAGCAAAGCCGACAAGAAAGGAGCTAATAGCGCCAATTCGCATTTTGCCGTTCAGCCTGAAAAACAGCATAACAACGGCAACTGCTCCAACGGGCAACAGGGTCGTGCGAGCCAGTGAAAGGAGCGCTGCGACAATGCCAAGTACAATTGCCGCTCCGGCAATTTTTTGGAATTGCGCAATCGGTTCTGATTGGTTTTCATTTGATCGCAATTGTGTTTGCGCAGTGTAGAGAAAAATGTAAGAGAAAAGACAAAGTAGAAATACCGCGAAAGTCTCCGTGCAAGCTCGTCCGCAGTTGATAATGAAAGGTGGATAAATGGTGGCGATAGCGCCGGCCATAGCGCCTGTCTTGCGATCGAACAGCTGCCTGCCAATTGCGGCAATGAAGACGACTGTAACAGCCGATATCATGCATTGCGCCGCCACCGGTTTGATCCAGTCGGTGGGGTCGTATGGCGATATCGTCAAAATATTGGTAAGTACGAGAAAGAGTGGATATGACGGGCCTGACAGCATGACCGGCTGGAGCGAATTCAATTTGTCGTGAACGCCCGTCGCCACTAGCGTAGAGGCACTGCCGGTCAACGTCGCAAAGCAGTCTTTCGCGAAACTTGCAGGCAAAGTGTTAAGTTCGAAAATAGCTTTAGCAGCATTTATATATCCAACTGCATCAAAGCCCGCGTAAGCATTAACATGACTGTGAAAGAAGCAGAACCAGAGCCGGATTAAAAGGGCTACGGCAAACAACCAGAACAAGGCACCACGAATACCCTCTTTGGAGATATCTCCTTTGTCATCTTGGGGTAAGAATGGCTCTGAGTCTTCGTTTGTAAGCAGTCGATACACGTTGTCTTCGGGTTTGCCAGTTGTACTAAGTTAGTAACATGCGTGATGCGGTAAGCGTCCAGTCTACTTCTTAGATAGTGTATGCTCATACCTGTTGGACATTCAATTGTCCGCAATTGGAGACTCAAATGTGCAGACTTCACCTCATAAATACGCCTCGCGAAGGCACGATTCAAGGTGTATATCGGCCCGGCTTTTTACTAGCCTGCATCTTTATTTCCGCAGTTTCTGTCACCAGTCTTTCGGCGTGCGGCACCAAAAGCGATTCTGCAGATGCCTCGCTTTCTAATCACACAGCGCCGGCCGGACAGAAATTAATAAAAGTTAGTGAGAAAGTCGCACAGCAAATAGATATACGTCATGAGCCTATTCAAAAGCGAGCGCTGACTATTCCACTGCACGTGACCGGCAAGATCGAACCGGATCTCGGCAAAGAAGTCGATGTTACAAGTCGGATCAGCGGTCGTGTCAAAGCAATTCGTGTGGCGCCCGGTCAGGAAGTGAAGCGGGGGCAGATTATGGCATTGCTGGATAGCCAGGAAATTTCCGACCTGCAGGCTGAGCTGATTGAAGCCAAGTCCAAGCACGATATCGCCAAGGCGCATGAAGAGCGCGAAAGAATGATCTATGACGAACTTCTGGTCAGACCGAAGGCGTTGATCGAAGCGCAAACACAGTTTGATGCCGCCAAAGTTCAAAAGGAACTGGCGGAAGTGGAATTTAAGCGTCAGGAAGGGCTGTACAAAGAGAAGATTTCTGCTCAAAAAGACTACTTGGCTGCTAAAGCCCTGGCTGCAACAGCACATGCGACATACGAGCAAGCCAGGATTGCTTATGAGCGTGAGAAGGCGATGTTCAAGAACAAAGCCATGCTTAGAAAAGATTTGCAATTGGCTGAGGCCGAAACAGCAAGAGAACGCCAGCACGTTAATACGCTCAAGCAGCGGTTGGACTTTCTGGGCGCCGATACGTCTTTCCTCTCTGATGTGCTCAAGAGAGGGCTAATCAGCGGTATGGTCAGAATTGTTGCTCCCGAAACCGGCGTTGTCAGTCATCACGATGTTGCTGTCGGCGAATTGGTTCATCCGGATAAGAGCATCTTCAAAGTTACGGATTTGACTTCAGTAGTAGTTAAGGCGGACTTGCCCGAAGTGGACGTGTCGCGCGTCAGGCTGGGCGGCAACGTAAGAGTGAAAGTGTCCAGCTATCCAAGTGAAACTTTCCTCGCCACCGTCAGCTATATTGCAGAGAACGTTAACCCAGAAACACGCACTGTTTCAGTAAGAGCACGGCTTGATAATCGCCGTCGACTTTTCAAACTGCAAATGTTTGCTGAGATCGATCTGGAAGGTGTCTCACGTGATTTGTTGGCTTGCCCGAAATCGGCCGTCCAAGAATTGGAAGGCAAACCTGTTGTCTTTGTGCGAAAGGCTGATGGCTATGAAGAGCGGCATGTGAAGTTTGGGGTTGATTCCGAGAAATACTATGAAGTCTTGTCCGGCCTCGAACCTGGAGACGAAGTCGTCACTCAAGGCAGTCTCATGCTTCGCACGGAGCTGACGTACAAACGCTGAGCGTAACTGTGGGGCTGATTGGGGTGCGTTATTTGCTGCCCCGAAAACGAGCAAAGAGGGGGCTAAGGTTTTAAGTAGATGATCGAGAAGATCATTTCTTTCGCCATGCGCGAGCGACTCTTGACCATCACCGCGTTTGTCGGCATGGCCATGTTTGGAGCCTGGTGCACGCTTACTTTGCCTGTGGATTCATTCCCGGATGTAAGCAATGTGCAAGTTCAGATTATTTTGGATTGCGAAACGCTCGCCACTGAGGAAGTTGAAAGTCTGATCACATTTCCGATTGAAAACGGATTGAACGGGCTGCCTAAGGTTTCCAAAATCCGCTCTAATTCCAGCTTCGGACTGGCGGTGGTGACTGTCATCTTCGATGATGACACTGATGTGTACTGGGCTCGCAATCTTGTCCAGCAACGCTTGAGCCAGATTGAGTTACCCGCCTGGGCGCCGACACCTCACCTGGGGCCGGTTGTTTCCACATTCAGCAACGTCTTCAACTATTATCTGGTCTCCGACCGACACGATCTCATTGAACTGAGGACGATTCAAGACTGGCTTGTGGCGCGGCGTTTAAAGTCCGTCCCTGGTGTCGGTAACGTCGTTAGTTATGGCGGCTTCGTCAAGCAGTATCAGGTACTTATCGATCCGCATGTGTTGAAAGGCTATGGCATTACCATCCCGGATGTTCGCCATGCCCTCACGCACAACAATATTAATGCCGGTGGAAACTTCATCGAGCGTGGCGGCGAAGAAATCATCATTCGCGGTTTGGGGCGCATAGAAAACGAAGAAGACATACGAAACATTGTTCTTAAAACCGTCGGTGGAACACCCGTCAAAGTCGGTCAGGTGGCCAAGGTGCAAATCGGACCAGCCTTCAGGCGCGGTTCGGCTTCCATGAACGGCAAAGGTGAAGCGGTCACGGGGATGGTTTTGACGCGCAAGGGCGTTAACACTAAAGCGGTCGTCGAGAAAGTCCGCCACCGTATCGAAGAGATTCGAAAAGAGCTGCCTGCAGGCGTGGTGCTTCATTCTTACTATGATCAAACCGAACTTGTTGAAAAGACAATCGAGACCGTCAAAGAAGTACTGATGTTCTCCGGCGGTCTGGTTATCGTCATTCTCACCGCGATCATGCTGCACATTCCGAGCGGATTGATTGTCGCTGTCGTGATACCTCTGTCCCTTTTGTTTTCATTCATTCTGATGAAGTACACAGGGCTGACCGCCAACTTGATGACCTTGGGCGCCGTCGATTTCGGAGTCATAGTCGACGCCGGTGTTGTAATGGTAGAGAACATTTTTCGTCAGCTTTCTATCGCCAACGAGCACAAGAAAGAAGGCGAGAAAATCAATCACTACCAGGTGATTATCACCGCAGCCAGAGAAGTAGGGCGCCCGATTGCCTTTGCGGTTTTGATTATTGTTTCTGTCTACCTTCCTCTCTTTACCTTAGAAGGCGTGGAAGGGCGCATGTTCCATCCGCTGGCGCTCACATTCATCTATGCAATCCTTGGCGCCTTGCTCGCCTCCTTGACCGTGGTTCCGATTCTTTGCTTCTGGTTCTTAAAAGGCAATATCAAAGAACGGCATAACCCGATGGTTGAGGCCGTTCACAAATGGCACGAGCCAATCTTGCGAAAAGCCATGGCCAGACCGCTTTTTACCATCGTGATTGCGGTCGGAATTTTGTTGGGAAGTTTTTGCCTGGTGCCTTTTCTAGGTTCGGAATTCATTCCCACCCTGGATGAAGGATCGATTTTGTTGCGCACCAAGTTGTCGCCCAGCGTTGCTCACTCTGAGTCAATGCGAGTGGCCAGCGAAGTCGAAGACATGATCAAAAAATTCCCTGAGGTTGAAGTTGTTGTCTCTCGTATCGGTCGCTCCGGCATGGGCTCCGATTTGGAAGGCGTCGACAATTCCGACGTATACATTGGGCTCAAGCCGAAAGATCAATGGACAACGACCCATGACAAAGAAGAGCTGGTCAATGCTATGGCTAAGGAAGTCGAAGGCATACCCGGCTTGATCCACTCTTTTTCGCAGCCGATTGCCGACATGATCGATGACCTGGTGGCCGGGATCAAAGCTGACTTGGGAATCAAGATTTTTGGTGAGGACCTTCAGGTCTTAGACCGAACCGCTTTCAAAGTTGAGCATATAGTGTCGAAAGTGCGCGGTGCTGCCGATATGCAGCGCGAACATATTCTTGGTTTGCCGCAGATGACCATTAAGATGAAACGCGATGTAATCGCACGATATGGACTGAACGTGGCCGATATCCAGGAGATTATTGAAACTGCAGTGGCCGGCAAAGTGGTCACCGACGTCGTTGAGGAAAACCGCCGCTTCGGGCTCTTAATTCGTCTTCCACATCAATATCGTGACACTGCCAACGATATCGAAAACATTCTCATTGACACGCCACAGGGCGCCAAGGTGCCCCTCAAACAGCTAGCCGACATCAAGATGCCGCGTGGCACCGTAATGATCAACAGAGAAGATGGACAGCGCCGAACCGCCGTTTTGGCTAACGTCAGAGGACGCGACCTGGGCTCTTTTGTTGAAGAAGCTCAGCTAAAAATCTCCCAGGAGCTGCAATTACCGAAAGGATATCGGATTGTCTGGGGCGGACAATTCGAGAACCAGCAGCGTGCAATGACTCGTTTGGCACTGGTGGTGCCGGTAGTTCTACTTCTGATTTTTATCCTTCTTTTCGCCTCGCTGGGTTCAATCAAAAATGCAGCGCTTATTATGATGAACGTGCCGTTTGCACTGATTGGCGGCATCCTGGCGCTTTTCCTGTCCAGGCAAACGCTGTCTGTGCCGGCGATTATCGGATTTATCTCACTGTTTGGCGTTGCTGTTCAAAACGGCGTCATCCTCGTCACCTACATTATGCAGTTGGAGTCGCGCGGTTACAAAGTAAGCGAAGCCGCATTCGAAGGAGTTTCCGTTCGCTTGCGTCCTGTGATGATGACGGCGCTGGTGGCAATTATGGGATTTATGCCGCTGATTCTTTCTCACGGCACCGGGGCTGAAGTGCAGAGACCTCTGGCTACGGTTGTGGTGGGCGGACTGGTTTCGGCAACATTGCTGACGCTTATCGTTTTGCCCACTGTCTACACTCTCATCAATAAAGACAGAGAAACGGAAGAGCCAAATGCTTAGCGTGGTTTCTCCAAAACCTGTAGGGTCGACGCCATGCGTCGACCGTTTTTCGATGTGCATCGACCGGGCGACGCATGGCGTCGCCCCTACAAAGTAGAGGGCTAAATGATCGACAGACTGATCACATTTGCCCTCACACAGCGTTTGCTGACTTGCGCTGCCGTGGTCGTAATGGCGGCCTTCGGTGTTTTTTGCATGATGAGCTTACCTGTTGATTCTTTTCCTGACGTAAGCAACATTCAAGTCCAGATCATCACCGACTGCGAAACTCTCGCCACCGAAGAAGTAGAGAGTCTGATCACTTATCCAATTGAATACGGATTGAGCGGGCTGCATAAAGTAACGAACATCCGCTCCAATTCGAGCTTTGGCTTGTCTGTTGTCACGGTCATTTTCGAAGACGACACGGATGTTTATTGGGCACGCAATCTTGTTCAGCAAAGACTCAGCCAGGTCGAGTTGCCAACCTGGGCGCCTACGCCCCAGCTAGGACCTGTTGTATCCACTTTTAGCAATGTCTACAACTATTACCTGAAAAGCGACAGGCACAACCTGACAGATTTGCGCACTATTCAAGATTGGTATCTCGCGAAGCGGTTGCGCGCCGTTCAAGGTGTCGGCAATGTCGTCAGTTATGGAGGCTACGTCAAGCAATACCAGGTTTTGATCAACCCGCGTCTTTTAGCCGGCTATGGCATTACTTTGCACGAAACGGTTGTCGCACTGACGAGAAACAATATCAATGCCGGCGGCAATTTCATCGAGCAGGCCAACGAAGAAATTATTGTTCGAGGAATCGGGCGCATCGAGTCGGTAAAAGACATCGAAGAGATTGTTTTGAAAACCGTTGACGGTACGCCCGTGAACGTTGCCGAAGTCGCCAAAGTGGAAATCGGACCAGCCTTCAGGCGCGGTTCTGCGTCCATGAACGGAGAAGGCGAAGTAGTAACCGGCATGGTATTGACGCGCAAGGGGGTCAACACAAAGGCTGTCGTGGAGCGCGTGCGCGAGCGTATTGAGGAATTGAAGAAGGATCTTCCGCAGGGCGTCCAGCTTGTTTCCTACTACGATCAAACTGAGTTGGTCGAAAAGACAATCGAGACTGTCAAAGAAATCCTGACATTCAGCGGCGGGCTCGTCATCGTCATTTTGACCGCCATCCTCCTGCACATTCCTAGCGGTTTGATCGTCGCCGTAATCATTCCACTATCGCTCTTATTTTCCTTCATCATGATGAAGTACACGGGACTATCAGCCAATCTGATGACCCTGGGCGCCGTTGATTTCGGCGTCATTGTGGACGCCAGTGTGGTTATGGTGGAGAACATCTATCGCCAATTGGCGAATGCCCACGTACATCAAACAGAAGATCGTCATACCAATCATTTCCAGGTTGTTTTAAACGCAGCCAAAGAAGTAGGGCGACCGATTGTTTTTGCAATTATCATCATCGTCTCGGTCTATCTGCCTCTGTTTTCATTGGAAGGAATCGAAGGCAAGATGTTCCACCCTCTGGCGCTTACTTTCATATACGCGATTATGGGTGCTCTACTGCTTTCTTTGACGATCGTGCCTGTTCTTTGTTTTTGGTTCTTGCGCGGTGATATCAAAGAGAAACACAACCCTATTGTGGAAGCGGCCAAGAATGTTCATGCGCCTGCGCTTCAAAGGTCCATGAATCATCCTTATGCCACTGCCTTTGTCTGCATTGGCGCGCTGGTCGGTAGCTTTTGCCTGATTCCTTTTCTCGGCTCGGAATTCATTCCCACACTCGATGAAGGCTCGATTCTCCTGCGCACAAAACTATCACCCAGCGTTGCGCATACGGAATCAATGCGCATTGCGCAGCGAGTTGAAGAGACGATGAAGAAGTTCCCAGAAGTGACCGTGGTCGTGTCGCGGATCGGTCGCTCTGGAATGGGGTCTGATTTGGAAGGTGTCGAAAATGCCGACGTCTATATAGGGTTGAAGCCCAAAGACCAGTGGAAGACTGCAAAGGATAAAGAACAACTGGTCAACGCTATGGCTAAGGAGTTGGAAGGGGTGCCGGGGCTGATTTTCTCATTCTCGCAGCCGATTGCCGACATGATCGACGACTTGATTTCTGGTATCAAAGCCGATCTGGGCATCAAGATTTTCGGCGACGATCTGGAGACTCTGGACAAATTGGCTTCGCAGATTGAGGAAGTCGTATCGAAAGTTCCTGGTGCCGCTGATTTGCAGCGGGAGCATATTCTTGGTCTTCCTCAAATGACTATAAAACTCAATCGCAATGTCATGGCGCGATATGGGCTCAATGTTTCCGACGTGCAAGATGTATTGCAAAATGAAATTGCCGGCAATGTCATCACGGATGTTATTGAAGGCAATATGCGCTTCGGCTTGCTGACAAGAATTCCGCTTCGCCTCCGGGATACCAAAGAAGAAATCGAGAATCTTTTGCTTGATACTCCCAGTGGTGCGCGTGTGCCTCTGAAGCAGCTGGCGGAAATTAAGATGCCTAGAGGCACCGCCATGATTAACCGCGAAGAGACCTACAGGCGGACAGCCGTTCTTGCCAATGTGCGTGGACGTGATCTGGGTTCTTTTGTGCAAGAAGCTCAGGAACGTATAGGAAAGGAAGTGCCGATTCCTAAGGGCTATCGATTGGTCTGGGGTGGTCAATTCGAGAACCAACAGCGGGCAATGGTGCGTCTTTCATTCGTTGTTCCGATTGTTCTACTTGTGATATTCCTTTTGTTGTATGCGTCGTTCAACTCTTTCAAGAATGCCGGGCTGATTATGCTCAACGTGCCTTTCGCCATGATTGGCGGCATTATTGCTTTGTTTATCTCACGGCAAACTATTTCAGTTCCGGCCATCATCGGTTTTATCGCTCTGTTTGGAGTGGCAGTGCAGAACGGGGTTATTCTCATCACCTACATCATGCACATGCAGAGGCGTGGTTACCCTGTCGCTCAGGCTGCTGTAGAGGGGGCTGCGATCAGACTCAGACCTGTTTTGATGACCGCACTCGTCGCAATCATGGGATTGGTGCCGAAGATCATATCTAATGGTACCGGCGCCGAGGTGCAGCGCCCCTTAGCCACAGTAGTTCTCGGTGGGCTAGTGTCCGCCACGGTTCTAACCCTGGTC
>PNLN01000087.1 GCA_013823055.1 Cyanobacteria bacterium DS2.3.42 | reverse complement strand
CCGGGACAATGTGATGCAATCTCGCGAGAGTGAGCGAATCACCAAACCCGGTCTCAGTTCGGATCGCAGGCTGCAACTCGCCTGCGTGAAGTCGGAATCGCTAGTAAACGCCGATCAGCACGCGGCGTTGAATACGTTCCCGGGCCTTGTACACACCGCCCGTCACGTCATGGGAGTTGGTCACGCCCGAAGTCTGTGTGCTAACCGCAAGGAAGCAGCAGCCTAAGGCAGGGCCGATGACTGGGACGAAGTCGTAACAAGGTAGCCGTACCGGAAGGTGCGGCTGGATCACCTCCTTTCTAGGGAGTAATCAGATATGTTTCTTTGTACGAAACAGAGTTCTGACACGAAACATGCTTAAGACGCACAATTCACGTAGCGTCGCTGAAAGCCTTCGGGCCACAGTATGCGTGTGTTTCTCCTAGGTCGAGGCCATAGACGACTATCTGGTTTAAACATCTGCTCAGATACCAGATAGGGAGAGGCAGACAGGCACTTGGATTGGCTATTCAGTAATCAGGGCTCGAACCCAAAACAAGGTACGCAAGTACTTCAGTAAATAGGTTCGAAACCTACAAACACTAGGGAAGACGCAAGTCTTCCCTTTTTGCTTTTTTGATTTCCCTTCTTATTCATGGCGTTGAAACTGGCAGCGTCCATTTTGCGCCGGTCAAGCAATCGTATCTCCAGGTCTGACTGGCGTTTCACGTTTGTTACGCAGAAATCACGCTGCCTGGAATCATAATGAGTTTCCCAATTGCACCCCTGAATTTGCAGCTTGCGTTATGAAGACGCTGCGCGCAGCTCAGCTTTGTGCTTCTAACTATCGATCCCGGAGGACAGAAAGTATGGCAATCTGCACATTTGAAGGCGACGCCAAAGAAACTGCGGCGACAGCATCTGATTTGTATGCCAAAGCAAAAGGTGGAGACAGCGAAGCTGGAATCAATTTTTTCAATGTGATGTCAGGAATCAACAACAATATTGAATGCGACACCAACACCAGTGACACAGTAAGTGGTCACGATCAGTTTGTTCAGGATGTATACAAACAATTGAGTGGACCATTGGCATCAGTAGCGCAGCTTGGAACTGGAGAGCGAACCGGCTATCCACGTCTTGAAGAGACAGAGACGGTCTCTGAAATAAAGGTACCGGTGTTGGATTTCGGAAAGCTTGGCAAGAAGCAATAAGCGTTGATCACCAGTTCCAGGGCACTGCCTGCAATTCATCTTTGAGTTTTTTCGGAAGAATCAAGCTGCTCTGATTTTCTCGATTGTGCGTTTTGCTCAAATCAATTGTTGTTGTTGGCTGCCGGTAATTCGGTGTCGTCCATTGTTCTTCATTCAGTGGCGGTGGCGCAATTCGCCTGTGGTACGGATCGGTCGGCACGTAGGTCATGTTTTTCAATTTGTTGATCAAATCTGTGATCGGTTCTTTGCGAACCGTAGGGCGTACACCGGCAGTCAAAAGCTTATTGGCAATGAAGCGATCGGGATTGTGTGATTGCATCAACATGCGCAGTCCGAAAAGAGTATTTTCAGCCAGATAGCTCGTTGCCATTTGCTGCACATCGCGCTGCCCGCATAGATTTGCGTTGTCGCGCGTATTTCTCAAATCGTCGCGGAAGGCCTCGAAATTACCCATGCGGTAATTGAGCAAGGCGCGCGCACCGTGTAATGCAGGATGGAACGGACTGTAGGTCAGCAGTTCATCTGTGCACGACAATGCGTCGGCAAAGTTTGCCAGAGTTTTACCGTTGCCGAAGAAATTGGTGACAAGGTAAATGACCTTGTCTTCCGGCCGGAAGAAACAATATTCGTCCAGCTCACAATTAGGCAAACGCAATCGCATTTCATGAATGGCTTCAGGCGACACAAGTGGCATGTCGAAAGAGAACTTGGACAATTTCTTGCAGTAGGCAAGTCCGAGAAAAGCATCGTCGAAAATTGTCGGAGCAGCAAGCCTCAAAGAATTGAGGGAGCTGACCCGGGAAATATACAGCGCTCCTTTTTCGGCGATTGTACAGCCCGAGATTTCCAAATACTCGAGGTGTGGAAGGTTAAGCAAGATCGCCAGTCCATCGTCACTGCAGCCTGTTTTCACCAGCTGCAATCCTTCTAATTGATTGAGATTTTTTAGCTGCATGATACCACTGTCGGTGACATCTGCAGTGTCGATGCTCAACCATTTGAGCGATCGTAAATTCGCAAGACTGGCGAGTCCTTTGTCTGTCACGCTCGTTTCGACTAAGTGCAGCTCTTTGAGATTGTGGCATCCTTCCAATACTTTGATGCCATAGTCCGAAACTGCGCGCCCGTATAAAACCAGGCTCGGCCAACCGCGAATAGCATCAGCTCTTTGGTAGAGATCTACATCAGTCCAGCGACTGAGGGAATCGATGTAATTTTCCATAGTCTTATGAGGCACACATAGACCAACGCACTTACCTTGTGCCCAATTTGCAACAAAGTCATGCGCTAAAGCCGGCTTGCTTAGCGGGATTTAATGATGCCAAGAGGGATCGGCGAAAGGCTTTGTCTGCACACGAAAGCAGTCGTTTTTCTAATTCAGACTTTTTGTGGATGGTAAATGTAGACGTGCCAAAGGTCCGGATCGATCTGCTCTGACCAGAATTCAAAACCACGAGCATGCCAAATATCAAAGAGCGGCTGTGGCTCCCACATATGTTTCACACCAATAACGTCTCCAGGTTTGCTCGTGTTGACAGCAATGTTGATCGGTGGCATTGGATCGCCGAGGTGAGCGTCGAGTGGCGTGACGTCGACCCATGTGATGCTACCCGCAGCGCATTGTACTAGCCAGCTGGGCTTTTCTTTTGCTGACTGTGGCATTGCTTCGTGTTCGGTACTATCGTCCGTCCAGTCTTGCGTAATGCCTGCTATTTCTTTGATTTTGTCGACCAGTTCTTTTTCCGGAATTCCTACCATAGCGGCAATTCTTCCCAGCGTAATGCGCGGCGGCATCACCTTATTCATCAATGGATTGCGCAATCTCTGGAAATCGTGTGGATTCAAGCTGATGATATATTCAAGAACAGATGGGTGTGCCGCAAGAGCAACAGATAGTCTGGTTTTGCCGTTCATTGTTTGCAGCCTTCAATGATTAGGTAGATAATTTATGGTGTGTCCAATTTTAGTTTGCCTAAACCCGTTTTGTTTAATCGACCTTATACTTTTATGAGTTTCTCAGTGCATCTACAGATCAAGAAATCCACTCGCATTGCCTGTGCTTTGGTTGCGGCTTCGACTTTATTTGCTAACCCTTCAACAGAAAGTCTAGCGCGCGATGGTTTTGTTGTTGCTGCAGGCCCTGCCCCTGCGGCCAAACCGGCTGCAGCTGCTACGCCGAAATCGACGAACTTTCAAACTGGTGTTGCGCTATACAACGCTAAAAGATACGAGGAAGCATCAAGATATTTCACAGAGGTCGTGAAAAGGGAACCTGCAAATAGTGATGCCTACTACTATCTCGGCACCTGCCAGCATCTCCTGGGAGACAGAGCAAATTGCACAAAACTCTATGAGTACATCGTGAAGTATTTCCCCAATACGCCTGCGGCATCCTCGGCTGGTCAATATTTGGCTAAAAATTCAACTGTAGATGCTGGTGCAGGTGGCGGCGATAGCCAACAACAACTTAAGGACGCATTGGAATCTGTGCAGAAGATGGTCAAGAAAGCGTCAGCTGCTCCTGGCGCCATAAGTTCGCTTGTACAGGTAGTACGTGCGCGCGCTGATCGGCCCAATGTTTCTACTGAGGCTGTCAGCGCTATCAAGCAGGCGGTCGATAAAATGCCTCCTTCCGTGAAGGAAGTTCTCTGGGTGAACAATGTGAGAATTTTCGTCACACCGACAGTAGAAGACTACGAGCCAGGAGTGAAGTATCAAGAAGCGCGTGGCTACGAAGGTGGCACATATAAAAGCTGCCCGGCATTTTATCAAAATAGAAAAATTGTGATCGCCGAGCGCACCATGGATGAAGGTGATGACTCAGTCAAAGAAGCATTTCCTTCCGGTCAGATGGTCAATTCTCTGTATCATGAAACCGGTCATGCTCTCGATTTCTGCCTGGATGGTATTTCTCACTCGGACGAATTCAAGCACGCGTATCTGCTTGATTCTGCCCACGTAGAGCCCGCGGCAGCGCAAACTCTGCGCTACTATTTGCAGAAATCCGAAGATGGTCAGGAAGAATGCTGCGCAGAACTGATTGGCAATCTTCTCGGTCAAACGGAAAGACACACGACAGAAATGCGCGCAACCTTTCCTCTTACTCTCAAATTCTTGAGAGCGAAGCTAAAAATCTAAGATTGCAAGCCATTCAGTTCGAATATAAAACATCAAGCGCCACTCCGTATTCAGAATGACGCTTGAATTGTTTTTGTTTGTATTGGCTATTATTCTTTTACAGAGCCAGTCGGAACATTGCTGTCGATCCAGCTCAACGCGTTGTTGAATGCTTCGTCGCTAACCTTCACATCCTCAAAGCTGTAATGGTCGCCGTTTTCCAGCAAGACATATTTTTTCTTGTCGGTCTTCAGATTCTTGTACACGCTCAGTGATCCGACTTCTTTTGATTCACCATCCATTTTTCCGTGCACAACCAGAACTGGAACATCCTTGATCTGTTTTGCAAACTTCTTGGTTTTGTACATGTAGAACTGGCATGCCATGAGCTCTTTGGGCTTCAAATCAAGTCTGACTTGATCGTCTTCCATGAATGCATTTTGCAAATCTTTCTTCGGTGTGGCGATATTCATCAATTCTTCGCTCATGTGCGAGTCTTTGCCCGCGTCGAGCGTCAATACCTTACCGCCGATTTTTGTAAAGTTGGAAACAGTATTGAAGTGATTGCCACCGGGTGCCGCGGTGATGATGCCTGCCGTAAGCTGCGGAAACTTAGCTGCCACTTCCAGCGCCAGTGCACCGCCCATTGCTTCGCCGAGAACGAATACAGGCGTTTTGCTGTGCAGCTTACGAATTACTTCCAGCGAACCCTTTACGTCGTCGAATGTATTGTCGAGATCCATTTCGGCATCTTTAGTATCTCTTTCTGCCCAGCCGCCAAATCCTCGCAAATCGATCGAATAAACGATCACGCCTTTTTTGGCCATGCGAGTACCAAAATCATCGAAGACATTTTTGTGCAGTCCGAGTTCATGGAGGCAGAGTACGGCCGCGCGTGGTGTGCCATCAGGCTTCCACACTGTGGCTGGAGGATTGCCGGCAACCAGTCCGACCGAGGTGCCGGTAATTTCGCGTTTCTTTCTATCGCGCATCTTGCCGCTTTTGTCTTTGTGCTTTTTGCTGAAGGGCCAAAATGCGTCTGCGCTTTGAATTGTCACCGAGCTTGAAAAAAGTAAGATTCCTGCGATGGCTAAAGCAGAAACCTGTCTTCGCCTCTGCTTCAGATCTCGGGTAGTCTCGACTTTTTTATTCATGTCTCGTCCTCCTTGACGGTTAAACATATGTTTCCACCACTACTTTTTCTTGACAGTAGAGGGGCTTGTTTTTAGGGGGGATTTTGGTTTGTCTCCAATGGACTTCCGTGCCGCCGGTTCTCGGCTAGGCAACTTGCGAGCTCCTGATTCGACGCCGGCGCTTCCGGTCGGCGCATTCGGTTGAATGCTGGCCGGTTTTGGATTGGTGCCCGGCGCGGAAAGAACTATTTCGGTGCCACCAACAATTTTTTTGAACATCATCGGTGTTTGAAGAACTGCTCTGTCTCTAAGAACTTCTTCTTCTACTTTTTCTTTGAGGAATGTGAAAACATTTCCCATCTTTTCTTGGCTGCCGTTTTTGCGCAGCCCTTCAAGCAAATAGTGAGTGAAAACGCCGTTGTGATAACGCTTTGACTCCCAAGAAACTTGATCGTCCATACTTGAGACGAGAATCAATTGACCCGGTCCGACATTGATATTGCTTGGACTGAAATCGAATTCGCGTCTGAGTGCCTTCGCTCCGGCGATAGCACCGCCATGGCAAACGTCCAGGAGGAGCACCGTTCGATCTGCATGGAGAACATCTTTGATGCCGATGGTCAGCCATTGCATTGGGATGCCGCTGAAGACGAGGTTTTCCTTTGTGCCTTCATAGGTGACGATGAAGTTGGCATTTACTTCTTTTTCCGGAGCGCTGCCGTGGCTGGATAAGTATAAAACGACCAGATCATCGGGACCGGCAACGCGGCCAAGCCATTTTTCACCAAGATAGCCGACGATGTTTTCTCGGCTTGCCTGCGAATCAGTCAAAAGCTTCACATGGTCGGGTGCGAAACCTGCCTCTTTGATTAGATAGTTTTTGAAATCTGTCGCGTCTTTTGCCGCATAGCAAAGGTTGATTGAAGGATCTTTGAAATTGCTGATACCGACAATCAGCGCCCATTTGTCTTTGATAGGTCTGGGCGGTTGGCTCAAGGTCGCGTCTTCGGTAATCGTTACGTCAGTTGAGTTGTAGCCCGGCAAAGTGGCTTTGAGGCGGTCAGATTTTTTCTTTAACTCGTTTGATTCGGAGACCTCTCCTTGCGCGCGCAACGCCTCGGCAAGATTGGCCATGTCGCTGGCCAGAGCACCATTATCGGTGCCTCCCAGGGATTGCTCGTTTTTCAGGACTTCTCGATACCTTGCCACCGCTTCCGGATATCTCTTTGCGGCAAGAAGCGCATCTGCGACTTCCTTCTCGATGCCTGTGATTTCCATCGTGTCGGCGCCTTTCTGCGCCTTCTTGATGGTGATTGCTCGATTGAGCAGATCGATCGCTTCGGCAGATTTTCCCTGTGGCTTCAAGACGTCAGCAAGGATGACCAGGTTTTGTGCCACAAGAGTATGGTCTGGACCGAGAACCTTTTCTCTGATCGTCAGACCTTTTCGCACAAGCTGTTCGGCAACCTTGTAATCGCCCTTGTTTCTTTCGACAAATCCAAGATTGTTCAAGCACGAAGCGACATCCAAATGGTTCTCACCAAGATTCTTTTGACACAGCTCAAGAGCGCGCCTATAGAGTGATTCTGCAAAGTCGTACTTGCCCTGCTTCAAATACAGCAATGCAATATTGTTTAAATCCGGAGCGATACCGGCGCTGTCTTTTCCCAGGATCTGCTCGTCACAGTTAAGTGCTTTCTTCAAGTTGGCTTCAGCCTGAATGTAATCATCCGCGTCCATATAAGCCATGCCAAGCTCGGTCGATACGGCACCGTATGTGGTGGATGAACTGCCAGTGGTGCGGGCCGCCAAATTGAGTGCTTGTTCGAGCAGGGGAATCGCATCCCTGGTCTTTTCCTGGGCAATCAGTATTGCAGAAAGGGCGCGTGCAATCTTCAACCGTACATCGTCGGAAATCTTGTTTTTGGCGCTTTGCGTGTTCAAAAGAGGAGCTAAAAGTTTTTCCGCTTCATCGTACTTGCCTTGATCGCTCAAAATATTTGCAAGCCTGATTCTATCTTCTGCAGTCGAGCCGCTTTCTTTGCCGCCTATTGATTCTCTGATCGCAATTGTGCGCTGGGTGAACTTTTCCGCTTCCGCCATCTTGCCTTCGGCTGCATAAACGTTAGCCAGGGCACTGAGCGCGTCTGCTAATTGAAGAGATGCCGCACCCTCGCCCTTATCGCAATGTGTAATCGCCGCTTTTGCCATGTTCTCTGCCGCTTCAAAGCGGCTGCGATCTAAGTAAATGGTTGAAAGGTTGATTAAATACGGCACCATCTCTTTGCACGGTTCTGCCTGGTTGCCTTTGACGATGCCCAGCGCCTTCTCCGCAATTGCTTCTGCTTCGGCATAGCGACGCTGGTGGCGGTTGACCATCGATATCTGCATCAAGATCGAGGCAGTTGCTGCATTGTCTTTACCGGCACTCTTTTCTTTCATGGAAAGAAGCCTTTTCCACAACCTTTCAGCGTCGTCGTAAGCGCCCTGCCGCATGTCCAGTTTTGCCAGGGCCGCCAACGCCTTTTCTAGGTTGGGATCGTTTTCATTCAATTTTTCAGCCGCAAAAACAGCCGCTTCGTATTGTTTTTTCGCCTCAAAATAATGACCCTTAGCCTGCGCTTCTTCGCCTTTGGTCATGAAGGTCTGTAGGAGCGATTCTTGAGCAAATGCGCTGCCGCCCGCAATGAAGAAGGCCGGCAATAGGAAGGCGATGATTTGACGCTTGTAAACCATGGTCTTTTGGACCGTTAAGGTCCGTCAGGGGTGCGATTGGCTCCAATTATGATGGGCAGTTGTATCTTTTGTGTTTATTAAAAGTAAGGTCTTACCCTTTTGGAACACTTGGCTGGAAAACCGCCCACAGGCGCCCCCGGGAACAAGATTTTTGGGCAGGCGTCGTTAGCTTTGTCACAACCCGAGAGTTGCCGCTTGCACGACCTGCAAGAGGTGGAGATTTAGCATGAAAAATTTGGCGAATAGAAAACCACTGCTTGCAGCCGCCATATTGGCAGGACTGGTTGTCTCCATCTCCAACGCGCAGCCTGCCAACGCGCAAATGATGGACATCTTGAAGAATGCTCTGGGCGGACAATTGCCGGCGGTTCAAAATCAATATGGCTATAACGACCCCTATAACAATAACGGAAGTGGTTTAAACAGCGCTGGTTCCACGGGCCTCTCCGGGCTCCTGGGTCAGTTTCTGCCCGGGCAAACCACTGCCAATCAGTATTTACCTGCAAATCAAGACAACCTCTATAACCAGCCTTCGACTGGCGGCGGACTACTGAACAGCCTTTTGCCACTGGTGCAGAACAGCGGCGTCGGTTCTGGTCTGTTGAACTCTTATTTACCTCAATCTCAGCTTTACCCGGCAGATGGCAGCAATTACCCGACCAATTTGGATGGTAGTTTCAACAACGGCTTGCTCGGATATCAGAATTTCGGAGGCGCGAGTCCCGTAGTGTTCAACGGTGTTTCGCTTGATTCCGCAATTTACTCCGGACCGTATCGAGGTACTTCGCATCAAGTGGAATCCGCGATGAATCTCGATTGGGCGATGACCGTTTTGAAAGAACAAATTGGTCTGGGCGCTGCTCAGGGCTATTTGATGCCTTCCGATGCCAATATGTTTTCTTCAGAACTCAACAGCCTGGTCGGTCAAAAACGGCGCGTAGTCAGAAGAAATGGGCTGGGCTTTGAAGATTCTCAAGAGCTGGTGAGCCGGCTTAACGACTTAGTCAGTCGCGTTCGGCAGGCTTGGTATAGCCAGACAGCCTTCAACGATGGCGGCGGAAACAGATGGGGCAACCCTGGCAGGCGCAACCGTGGACGTTCCGCCCAAAACAATGCCACGCTCGAAAAGCTCTATCTGATGACCCAGCCGGCAGGATTTGGACGCTAGAAATTTCCTTTTCACAATCGAAAAAACTCCAATATCCGCGCTTTCTCCGCGGATAGAGACTCCTGTCTGAAATTTGGCCAAACCCTCCTAATCTTATGGCTGGCCTCGTCAAACCGATATGTGCGGGTGGGCTTGCCGGAGAGATGTCATGGCTGCGAAAAAAGGGTTATTTCAAAAGACCGACCAGAAAAAACAGTATTCGGAAAACGTTTTGAACGGCGTTGAAAGCTCTTATCGTCCGAAAAATCGAGGACGCGTCAAAAATCCCATTTCATCCAATACCATGAGCGGGGAAGAAGAGGAAGACTTTGCCGAACCCCTTATCAATCAACAAGACAGTACTCAGCAATCGCGCTTTAGAAAGCCGGTCAATTACGCCTTTGCCGGTCCGCAAGCAAAGCGACAAAAGAATCAAGCTAAAGTCGAAGCAGCGCTTCCTGCTCAGACAGTCGAAAGCTTGCAAACTCAAGCCCCAGTGGCTGAGTTCGCTCAAGCAGTAGAAGCCGAGTTTGTAGTTGTCGAAGACGTGGAGCAAGCAAAGCCCGAGCCGGAAATTCAAGTTCGCACCGGCAAGCCACTGAAGAAAAAGACCGGCGTGGCGATGCAGAAAGTAGCAGCGAAGAAATCTAAGAAGTTATCGCAACCTGAGATTCAAGTTTTTACGGGCAACCCTTCCAAGAAATTGTCGCAGCCTGAGATTCAAGTCATCACCGGCAATCCTTTGTTGGAAGCAATGCAAGAGTTGGAAGTCGATGTTCAAGAATCCAAAGGCAATTATGAGCCGATTGAAGAGGCTGAGATTCAGGCGGCGAAAAGCTTGGGCTTCCAAAGATTGTTCAACCTGCCGCCTGCAAAAAATGCGCTTCAATATGAATTGGATTTGGATTCAATCGGTATGGACGAATTCCAGCAGAGCGCTGCTGTTCACCTGCCGCCACAGCCGGATACAAGGGAATCGAATCCACCACCGGATATTGTGCAAGTAGAAACGTTGGACGCCACGGATGCCGAATTGTTCGAAGAACCTTTGACCGAAGCAGTATCGGCAGCCGAACTTGGATTGAGTTTTGATCCTCTGGCTTATGATAGAGACAAAAAGAAGACCATGGCTCTCAACCCGCCAAAGCAAGGCATAAAGCGCAGCCATCGCGGCACCATCGAAGCCGTTTTCCAGCCCAACGGAAGAGTTGTCGAAGCGCAGTACAATCGCTGCGGCATTCTTATCGAGGTAAACGTAGCTGGGTCTATGAAACTCACGCGCTCGGCAGTCAACGGTATGTGGACGATGTCCTTTTGCGACGAAAGCCAGCCTGTCAACAAAGTCAGCAACGTATCCTTCGACCGCCTGGGCAACCTTTGCTACAGTACCGAAGACGGTCGTACAACTGTTATCTGTGCCGATGGTCGCGTGGTTGAAAAATAAAACGATTCCTTATTAATTAGCTGGATCTCAGGAGCTGGTGGTACTATCTGAACGACGTGAATCGTCGCTCGGTGCCCCAGGCAGAATTGGGTCTTTCAGGCTCCTATGTCCAAAGCAGTTACTAAAAACTCGGTGATGTCTCAGCTGGTCGCCCTTGAGCAGTTCCTCAACCGGCTGAGAGAAGACGTCGAGCATGCCGAATACCGCCGTAATCAGTTGGTTGCCCAATCGCTGGAGCATGCTTCCGAAGAATTGACGTCCGGCTTTAAAAATCTCGCCAGAGAAAAACTTTCCAAAGCTCATCTCAATATCAAGCTTGCCTGGCTGCGAGCCAGTTATGCGCGCCAGTTGTTCGATGCTGAAACAGTCGAATTCGAACTGGGGGATGGAGACTATTTGGAACTTACCGAAGTTGAGCCGGAATTCCTACCGGCAGCAAAAGGACATTTTAGTTATCTTGAAAGCGAGCTTAAGCACATGCGCTCGGAAATTAAGGCACGCGCGGGCAAGTCGAAGTAATGGATATTTTCGAACAAATCAAATCGCTTGCCGGAGATTGGCTGAAACGAAAGGACGCCAATGAAAAACTGACGCGCATGTTGGAGATGATTGCCGAAGCATCGGCAGCGGTTGAGACAAGAAAGTCTTCATTTGTCGGTTTGGCGGAAGAACGCCTGAAAATGGCTGAAGAAGCGCGCAAGAAAGCGCTAAAGATGTTTGAAGAAGACTCGATGGAAGACTGCGAGAAGTTTTGCGAGCGGGGATTGCTGCACTTGCAAATTGCCTCCGCGCACATGCTTTCCGAAGACCAGTTCAAATTGGAAATGACATTTGAAGAAGGCTCTACCGAAGAGACGATTGAGCGATTGTCAGACGGAATTGCCCGATTAAAAATGGGCGTAGAGTATAGCAATTGCCTGGTCAGCGATCGCGTAAAGGAACATCTTCTCGAAGTTGTCCGGCAGCGGGAAGAAGCCCTTTCGCTGTACGCCGAAGGTGGAGAAGAAGACGCTCACCGCATCGCTGAAGGGGCACTCTTGTGGTTGCATTACCTGGGCAAGCAATTAGAACTCGACAATGATAAACCGATTATTCAAATCGAGCCGATTGTCAAACTCAGTCCCAAAGAAATGGTTTTGATAAAGACCCTAATAGAAAATATCGTCCATTGCAGAACAGTGCTGCAAGTCACTCACACCCGCGGCTACACGCGGGTGGAGCGCTATTTGACGGCTGCCATGGAAAACCTCGAGAAAGCTATCAACGCATATCTTGATGGCGACGCCGACAGAGTGGCGCGCATGGTCACGACCGGAATGATGGAAGCTCGTATGGCTGATGAGCTTTTGAAAAACACCGGGCCGGACGAAGGTGCATACGAAGTGCTCGCTAGCGAACTGGCCGATGATTTGACTATCAAAGGCAAAGAATTTTTTCGCCGGCTGGTTATCTTAAGTCGCTTGATCAAAGATAATTTTGACGAGCCTGAACGTGCATTGAACAAACTTGATTCAGTCAATTTCAACTACAAGAAGTGCCTTTCCGCAATGCGCGATCAAGATATAAACACTGCCAGCAGGTGTGCGAAATTAGCCCAGCTCGACCTCGATTACGCAAAGCAACTTGTAATTGAAGGCGTAATCGAGCCGAGTTATTCAGTTTTAGAATGACGCGCCGGAATATTCGGATCTCTGATCCCAGCTTGATACTACGGGCGACATCATGGATTTTGCCTGTGGCTTAATCTTATCCGGCATTAGGTCGACAAAGATAAGTTGTGGACGGCAGCAGAATCGCAGCCGTGGCGCATTTTGCCTTTCCATTCCGACGCCGCGTGAAATTAGAAGATTGCTTCCGGACGGAAGTTTTACTAAGTCTCCGTTGACCCATGATTTCGGTACGCTGGAAGCCGTCAGTAGGGGACCGTAAAAAGGTACTTGCACCTGTCCGCCGTGACAGTGTCCGGCGACAAGGAGATCGGCATCGATATTGCCTTTTGAAAAGTCTGGTCGATGTGCCATCACGATATGAAACTTGTTGCTCGCCTTATTTCTCGAGACTTTCAGTTCTCCATTGGCGCCATCGTAAAAACTCAAACCTGTAATGTCCACCGGTCCTGCAGAGATGGTCTCTGATTGTTCGAAGGTGTGTCCCGGTACGTCAGTAAACAACTGTTGCCAGCATGCAAAATTGTCGACGTCTCCCTGTACTGCAAATGTGCCGTGTTTCGGTGCAATGTTCAATTCCTTAAACACCTGCTTAAATCTATCGGCTTGTTTCGCCCATTCCTGCGGAGTAAACGTCTGAATATAATCTCCTGGAAGCAGGAAAAGATCTGGCTTTTCGTTGGCCACCTGCTGCAATACGTTGCGCTCATAATCTCCTATATTGTCAGTTTGCAAATCCGCAAGGATGGCGATACGCAATGGAGAATTCAGCTTGTTGCTGATGATTGAATGCTTAGTCACTTCGAGCAAATGAGGCTCAATGAGAAAAGCGTCCACGCCGACTATGACTGTTGCACCAAGCAATATGGCGTTGGTGATTGCCAGAAATCTAAATTTCGGACGCGCAAAGTACACACAAATGCCAAGAAAGATTGGGCCACCAATAAAGGCACCGATAGCTAGTAACTGAAGCACCATGAAAAAATCGTGCGCCACTTTCAATGCGGCGTAGCCTGCCACAGCACCATATATGCTTTCTGCTAATGCAAAAGTAAAGGCATTTTTTCCAAATAATCTCAGTAAGAAAAACACGACTGCAAGCGTCACACCGACAATCGCCAGATACGTAATGATAGTGAAGTTCACGCGCCCTCCCCACAAAGTCGCATGGTGTAATAAATTAGACAGCCAGGCAGATACGCGCTGCTCAAAATGCAGCTAAACTGCAAACAAACTATGATTCCCGCCAACGCATTTCAACGCTTTACCAGTCATATCAACTGGACGTGAAACATTTGTGAAAGCGCTCCTGCCAAAGAATCGAATTTGAATGCTTTCATTCAATCCGATGCGATCAATTCTCGCTGGATGGACGATAGATCCAACCTTCCAAGAGTACGTCGAGATCGTTGAGAGAAAAGGGATCAACAAACATTTCTTTGGCATGTGCAAAAATTGCCGTCGTATAGCAGGCAATCACCGCATCTAGTGCGTGATCGCTGTTGATTACAGAGGCATGCATGTTCTTATTCATGTGCAATGCCGGTACATTGCGAAAAGTCAGTCCACGATTTTCCTTTAGTTCCAGCAGTCCTTGAACAATTTCGTGCCGCGCACTTGTCACTTGCGGCTCATCTTTTTTGTCCTTGGATTTGTAGCCGGTTTCTTTCAACTGAAAAAAGTGCAGGGTGTCACGAGGATAAACTTCGATGACAGCGCAACCGTCTTCGATTTCGGGTAGAAAAGGCAATGTGTAAAAACGATCGGGCGGAAGCATTGCCAATAACTGGATGCACTGATAAGTCATTTGCACCATTGATGGATTGCCACGGTGCAGAGGTGAGATCGCCATCGAGCCTTTCCATTTGTCAGTGACTCTCTTGGGCTCGCGTTTAAACTCTTTGACCAATTCGATGAATCCAGCTTGTCCGAGCTGAAATAAAGCTCCCGCCATCTCTTGAAACGATTGGTAGGGGGCGCTCTGCTGCGAGCGTGCCATGTAGCCTAAAAACTCGGCAGGTAATGAGAATGGGCTGTCGATTCCTACTGCAGAACCTTTGTGCTTAATAAGCTCGTCTTTGAGAGCCAAAGAGCCGACCTTTCTGACGTCGACGATCTCCAGTCCTGTGTTGCCCAGGCGACCCGTCGCCAAGTACGTGTTATTAGGCACAGTATTGGCGCCGCTGAAGTCCACGCCGAATATTAGCTTTTCGGTCATTACGTATAATCCACCTTTGCACTGTTTCGTTTTCCATATAGTGTACGGGAATGCAGGAAAACCCTGAACAAATCCAACTCCACACAAAAGACGAATCAGCAGAAACACCCAACTGGGTGGCTGATGCGGGCAGCCAGACATGGCAAGCGACAAACCTTAACTCCGTCGTCAGAGCCGCCAATGTCGTGGACGGAACGGAAGGACCGAATCGCACGGCCGAGCTCAGGGATGCGCAGGCGTTTGGCGGAGACCCAGCACAAATTAATCCGAATTGGCGAGAACATCGTTTTTATAGCGGAATTACGCAGCAAGCGCCGGTAGGCAATTTGTACGACGGAAGTGTGCAAACGGTGCCTGTGGGCAATTTTTCCGGTGAAAGCACGCCAACATTTCCAACCAGCAGGTTTAACGTATATCGTGGAGGTAAACCTTACGAGCAGCAAGGAAATCAGGATGTTCAGCCTGTTGCTCCGATAGGCATTCCGTTTCCCGAGGGCACACCACTCGACCGCCAGGTGATGCCAGGGCTTCCACCGCCCGAAGATTCGCCGACTAAGCCTGAACCACGTCCAAATGCGCCTGAGCCAAACGCGGGCGTTCTAATCACGAAAGACAACAAAGTCCTTATCCCTACATTCGATCTGTCAGATCCAGTTTTGGATAGCAAAAACAGACCGAAAGTGCAGGCTTACGACATCAATTCGCCGGAAGCAAAGCTTTACCTTGAGAATCGCGACTCGATTGTCAAAATCACGACCAACAAGATGGGCGCAGACGGCAAAATTGGTAATGCCTGGGCTTCCGGCTTTTTCGTCAACGAGAATGGTCAAATCGCCACCGCTGATCACGTTGTCGACGGAGCAATGGCGATAAAGGTCACGACTGCAGCTGGCAAAACATATGATGCTCGCGTAGTGCAAAGGCACACAGCCTCTGAATCAGCCGTGATTGAGTTGACGAATGCTGCTCCCGGCGAAAAGTTTAGACCAATTCCTTTGCGTGACAGTGCCAGTGATTTGACCCGCGGTGAAAAACTCACCGTTCTCGGCCATCCGAATGGGGTTGATGAAATCGTGATGAGCAAAGGCGCTTTTGCCAGCCGTGAAAGATTTGCGGGCACACCATTTTCGTGGAGGGGCGTCAATCCCAATTCTATGTTTATTCATGCGACTACTCGCATTCAAGGCGGCAACAGCGGCGGACCATTGTTGGACAGTCAGGGGCGAGCCGTAGGTCTAACCAATTTTAGGCATGACGACAATTCTGGTGAATTTATCGGCATCGACGACGTACGCTCGATGATCACAGATTCTCAAAAAGGTCAGCTTTCAGATCAAAGAAGCTACGTATTTCCAAGCTCTTTGCAGTTTGACAAAGACGTGTTTCATAGAGGACTCGGTACTTTGCTGACTGCAGGCAGTGGACTCAATGCTTACGTCGGACGCAATGCTACAAGCCTTGCGAGATTCAATGGCAGTGTTAGATCTTTGAGTGCTGGAATGGCTGCAGGATACGCGTTGCGTGATATGCCTGGCGACTACATGGACTTCAAATCTGCGTGGAACAACGGCTCGACTGCGGAGAAGGTAAATACCGGCATAGACCTCGGTGGAGACGTTCTGATGGCTGCTGGTTCACTTACAGCAATCTTTTCCAGGCGCTATGGAGCCGTCGCATCAGCTGTAGCGACAGTAGGCGCTGGTTCTAAACTCGGCAACGCAATTCTTGGCGATCGTAGATATCACTAGTGTAGTGGCGCATTGCATGCGCCTGTTTCTTCTCAGCTTAGGGCTTGCTGCTGTTTTGAAGGATTTGAAACGCCCACATCTCAATCCTTTTCTATGCGAGTTTTTCTTCTGAATCGCACC
>PNLN01000229.1 GCA_013823055.1 Cyanobacteria bacterium DS2.3.42 | reverse complement strand
TACTCGATGATTTTTGATTTTACAAACTCAAAATCTTTCTTCAGATCTTTTGTTTCGCGAGTATTCGGCTCGAATTTTTCCATCAGTGGAATCAAGCGTTTTTGGGCCATATAAGCCAGTCGCCATTCACCTTGGGCACGATAGATTTGAGCTTGGTAGCCCAGCGCCGTAGCAACCTGACCGCTTTCCATTCCGTACTTCTTTTCGGCAATCGCTAACGCTTCGCTGTACATTTGCAGCGCATGCTCATAATCGTTGTTCTTCTTATAGTCGTTGCCCATCTGAATCGAATTCATGTAATTCGCTTCAACCTTGCCGAGAAGTTGACTGCAGGCACCTAGTGCCAATGACAGAGCCACGACAACGGCAAAAGCAATTGGGCGGCTTCGTTTGATCTTCTGCAATTTAGTGCTCCAGCGACTGTGTCCAGTCAGCGTGGTTTTGGAAAGAGTTTTTTGATCCAGTTGAGTTGTCAGATCTTTTAGCATGGTCTAACAGGTTCCCTTCGAAAACGAAATCAAGAGCGAGCTTATCAAGGGTAATGCCCTATCCCTGTCGCGATTATAGCAAGGTGCAGTTAGGAACCGATTTTATGGATCTGCGTATTTGTAAAGTAGTGGGCAAGAATTTCTCGGTATTGCTTGCCGAGTAATGCCATTCCTTGCGCTCCCGTTTGCTGCAGCCCGACGCCGTGCCCCCAGCCTAGCCCACGAACGGTTACTGAGCTTAAGAGTCCAAGACGGTCGTGCTGATGCTCGAAAAGTATCTTTGCACTCTTCAAACGCGCCAACTTAATTTCGGAGTTTTTGAACGCGCTCCTAATAACCAATTCCTTTTTCACCAGCCACTGCCCAGTCGAAGTGTGGATTGCCAATTGAATGGCGACGCCCGAGATGCCGCGTTCAGTTACTTCAAATTTTTGAATGTGCCCGAATTGACCGCCCTGAGGTGGTATCACGAATGGTGCGGTGTCTTTGTCTTTGGCGAGGAGCGACAATTCGTGGTGCATGTGCGCTTCGAGAGCCTGCGCCGGCATATGCACGGACCACTTGAAGTGTGGTGACCAACTGTCGAAAGTGGAGCGCTGCGGGTTGTGCCACATTTCTTTCAGTTGTGCTTCCATGTCTTTAGCCGCCAATTTTGGCGCTACCGCCGCTGCCTGTTGCTTTTCCACAACTGCCCTTAGGTAAGGAATCGGAGCCGGTGGAAACAAATTGGTTTTCGGATCGGAAAAGCAATCTTCGTAGTTGGATGTGTAGCCGCCTGCATTTGAGCTGAAGAGCGCCAATATTGCTTTGTCTCCATACTTCAAAATCTCTCCGGATGTGGACTCGATTGCCTGCGTGTGTTTTGCCGAGCCGACAGCCTTGTGTCCGGCGAAGTATTGGCAGCACAAATAAGAATCGCAGACATCTGCATTGTCCTTTTCATGACTGATGCGCGGATTGAGAGCATAGGTACGAGCTGCTACAGCCTGGGCTTTCAGGGCCTCAAGATGGTAACTTGCCGGTATCTCGCTTTCCAAAACACCTTTCAAATATTGTTCGAGGTCGAGCACCAGAACTAGCCTCAAATGACCGCCTGATAGAGCAATGTTGAGTTCGTAACCGCGGTACTCGGCGCCTTCTTGGCCTTTGGCGCGGGCTCGCTTTAGAGAATCGACAAAAATTGAATGGCCGCCTTTAGCCGGAGCTAAAGTCACACGTGAAGCCGTGAAGTGCGCTCCGCTTCCTGTGGTTTGAACTTCCAGGCTTTCGCCCTTGACTGTGACCTTGAGCTTCTGCCCGGGCGCCAGATTTACTGTTTTTGCCTGTGCTCCCTCAATCTTCACGACCAGCCCCGAAGGCGAGGAAAGCAATGCCTGCTTATGTTCCAGGCTGGAAAGGTCGGTTGTAGTAAGGGCAACCCGTAACTTCATGAAAAGACGACGCGCTCACGCTGTTTACGCACAATTGAGATATGAGATTGAAAAGTGGCGGAGCAGGAGGGACTCGAACCCCCAACCCCTTTCGAGGCAGCCGCTTTCAAGGCGGTGTCTTCATCCAGCCAGGTCTGCTCCATGGCCAAGTACACTATTTTACTTTTTTCTTCGCGGAGTTCAATCGCCACTTCCCGTTAATGACGATAGATGCACAAAAGCCAGCTTATGTTTCCAGTGTTTTCAACAGCATTGGGCAGCCGAAACATATGAGCCCTGCCTCCACACCCCACGCACCTAATTGCAGCCAATCGGATAAAGTTACATTTGATGCCAAAACCACAAAGCAAAGACCGGCTGGACGCACTGGTCGTTGAAAGAGGACTCTTTCCGACCAAGGAATCCGCGCGCACGGCGATTATGGAAGGGCAGGTGTTGGTCGATGGAAAGCCAATTACCAAGCCCGGGCATGCTGTGAAACATCAAGCAAACTTGGAGCTTTCCGCTTCTTATCACCCACCCAAGTATGTCAGCCGCGGCGGGCTGAAACTGGAGAAGGCTCTTGCGGAATTTAAAATCGATGTTGCCGGGCGTGTGTGCCTGGATATCGGTGCTTCCACCGGTGGTTTTACAGACTGCATGCTTAAGCACGGTGCCAGTTTTGTCTATGCAATCGATGTTGGATACGGGCAACTCGATTGGACCTTGCGCAAAGACGAGCGCGTGAAAGTAATGGAACGTGTGAATGCACGTAATCTCACCGCTTCTATGCTCTACTGCGAGACTGAAAAACGTGCTGATTTCGCCAGTATGGACGTTTCATTCATATCTGCATTCAAAGTTTTGCCTCATGTGCTCGAGTCGATGAGCAAAGAGAAATCCGATTTTGTCATTCTTGTTAAACCCCAATTCGAGGCGGGGCGCCAGTTTGTTGGGCACGGTGGTGTGGTCCGGGATGCTTCCGTTCACCTTGATGTTCTAAAAATGGCTAGTGAAAAGTCGCTTGCGCTGGGATTATTCCTGCACGGTTTAAGCTTTTCACCTATTAAAGGACCAAAAGGAAATATCGAGTTTTTGCTCTATCTGTCTCGCTTAGAGACGGACAGAGAAGTTGATCTATCTGCCGTCGTCGAAAATGCACATCGCGACCTGGCGGCTCAAAAAGAAGCCGAGCAGTAGAAAATTTGTTGTTCAATTACAGCGAGTTCTAATTGCAGCGCGTTCTTGTTTTATTACTACTTAGTCAGATCTCGCTTTGCGGTTGCGGCAATGGTCACAATGACCGTATCTGCGAGCTTTTGGAAAACAATTTCAGGGCGTTTGATCTGGTGATCTTTAAATGGCACATTGAACGTACTTTTGATCTGAATCAAGTCGCACTGTTCGAACTTGCCCTGGGTGGTGGGGCAATTTTTGTAGAAGGTCAGATCGACAGGCACATTTTTCTTGACTGTCACTCCGTGTAATGAAAAGTCGCCATTGGCCTTAATTGTCACTTTCTGCTTATCTTTGAGAACGCCAGCCACTCCCGGCTGATTCTTGACAGTGAATGTGGCTTTGGGAAATTTCTTCGTTTCCAGAAAATTGTCGCGCATGTGTTCGTTGCGCAGCTCTATGCCCGTGTCAATTGACGCAAGATCGACATCAAACGTTGCTGTAAATGGTTTTGAAAGATCTAGTGTTTCGTCCACACTGATTTTGCCCGTGATCTTGTTGGTTTTGCCAACGATAAGTTCTATTGGCGCGTCCGAGGTAAAGCTCACAGAATCACGGTGTTTTTCATCGTTGACGACGAAATTGAGTTGCTTTGCAAATGCAGGATTCGCTGAAAGGAGAATTGTCGAGACCGTTCCACCAAGCGCGAGTGCTGTCAAAAACTTTTTACTTTGCATAGTTGTTATGTACCTATTTTCCTTTCGCCAACGAAGAGATTAATATCATGAAACTGTTCGATCATTTCGATAACGTCTGCAACTGATTTTTCAGGGTTGCGCGTTGGATTCAGCTCAACGGCGCGTCGTGCCATGTCACCGTATGAGCTTCGATCAGCCTCGGACAGTATAGTATGCGCATTTTCGTCCAGATCGACAATTCTCACTTTGTGAGTGTAAGGGTCTCTGTACATGGCAACGTGTGATTGCGCAGGGCGGAATTTCTTGCGAAAACCTTTTCCGTCATCAATCAGATCGACGATTTGCTGAATCGGGTATTTATAGGTGCGAACTTTCAAGGTTGGATTGATGACCGGGCCAAGCGATACGAACGCTTGCGGCTCGCTGAGCGGAGTTTTTGATGTGACACTAATGGCGGTATCAATTTCCAGGAGTTCCATCTCCAGCCATTCATAGTCCGCTAACTCACCTAGATACGGCAGCTTATCCAGGAGTTCGGGACAATGTTCGGAAATAAACTGAGGAAATTTTCTGGCAGAACTGTTCAAATGAAAATGATCCGGAGGAAACATTTTCACGTATTGCTTGATAGTTTTCTCCCAATTGCGATTTAGAACTTTTGCGCAATATGGATAAATGGAACTGATCACATCGCTGTGCCCGTATCCAATCAGGCGTGCATAGAGACTGGCGCCATCAGCGTCGAACTTTTCGCCTTCCAAAAGGCAGCTCAGCGATTGTGCACTTTCGACCGGCTGTCTTTCCATCCAAATGGAAGTCAATGTCGTTTCTATTTCACGCAGAGAGGACACGGGCGTGTTTTACCTCCGCCATTTCTTTGCGGCCGATTGTCGAAGCCTTTCGATCACGTTCAAAAGTTTTTACAGCCGAATGGGCTCGCGGAGCGGATCCAGCTTGCCTTACCTGGTCCGCTGCTTGACTGATTTGCCGAATTTTGTCGACTTCTGCAAGTATTTCTTCGAATGCTGGAAAGTTTTGATCTCTTTCCAGCATTACACCTTTGGCATCAACCCTTTCGAGCACATACTGCAGTAATTCGAATACAGGCTCTACGACTGCGGATCCATGTGTATCGATTACATAGTCAGCACCTTGTTTGTGGCCGGCGACGTGAATCTGCACTGTGCGCTCAAGCGGGATTTGATCGAGGTATTGAAAAGGATCGAATTCGTGATTCAAGCTGTTAACATAGACATTATTTACATCAAGAAGTAAGCCGCAATCAGCTTTTTCGGCTACTTCCGCAAGAAATTGCGAGTCGTTCATTTCAGACCCAGGCACGTTCATGTAATAGGAGATATTCTCCAGCAGAAATGGGCGACCGATTGTGCCCTGGACTCTTTTCACTTTCTCCGCAATTAAGTTGATTGCTTCCTTCGAGCGAGGAAGAGGCAGGAGATCGTGCATGTAAATGCCGTCTAAACTCGTGAAGCAGAGATGATCGCTAAACCACGGGGCATCAATGAAATCGAGCAGCTTCTTCAACTTGCTCAGATATTCAGTGTTGAGGTCATCTGTGCTTCCGATGGAAAGATTGATTCCATGTGTAACTAGAGGGAACTGATCGCGGGCCGACTCGAGTCGTTCGCGGCTAGCTCCCCCTAGTCCCATGTAGTTTTCCGGTACCAACTCCAGCCAGTCGATTTTGCTTCGGTTTTCCAGAGTTTGTGATGCCAATTCTCGGCGCAAACCTAACCCAATGCCAAGATTGGGTAGAAGTTTTTTCGTGTCGAGAAAGTCAGGCATTACTTGTCCGCCGAACTAAAGCTGAATTCGACTGGCAAAAGGCTGATGAAAAAATAGCGCCACACATTGTGTGAGCGCTATCTCTTACTTGGATTTGCAGGAGCTTTCTTTGCCTTTGCAGGATCCTTCTTTGCCTTTGCATGAGCTTTCTTTGCCCTTGCAAGCGCTTTCGGTGCCTTTGGTAGTTGTTTCTTTTGTTTCTTTAGTTGTCTTTGTTGTTTCTTTGGATTTGCAGGAGCTTTCTTTTCCTTTGCAGGAAGCTTCTGTACCTTTAGCTTTCTTGGAAGCTTTGACCTTTTCTGCTTTCTTTTCTACCTTGGTAGTTTCTTTGGTGGTTTCGGTTGTTGTTTCGTCAGCAGCGCGTGCAGCGCCATTGAGAGTAAGTCCGAGAACTGCCACGAGAGCAGCGGCCAATTGTGTTTTTTGCATGTTGTCCTCCCTGAACGTTTAGACACTGAACCCATAAGGAGACAATCTCCCTATTTTTGGGCACATGGGGTCATCCTAGGTTACCCTGATTAACAAAAAGCCATTTGTGTGTAATAGCTCTGTAAAATCTCAAACCCCCTGAGTACCTGACCTTGCAGGCTTTTAAGTTTCTTCACAATTGCGTCGTTATTTTTTCTCGACTTTAGTTGTCGTCTTTACTTCGGTTTTTGCATGAGCATCCGAAGCGGCCTTGGCGCCCTTTTCATCGGTACCACAAGAACCTTTGCCACAGGCTGACTCTTTGCTGGTTTTCTTGGTGGTTTTTTCGATCGCTTTTACCGTTTTATCGGTGGTTTTGCCGTCGACCTTCGTTTCAGCCTTGGTGGTTGTCTTCACTGTTGCTTTATCAGTTTTTTTATCAGACACTGTAGCGGTCTTTTCGGTCTTGGTTGTTGTCTTTGTTTCTTCCGCCAGTGCTGCGTTTCCAGCTACGATGCTTACTACTGCAGCAATCAAGGCCGCGTCCATTTTATTTTTTGCTTCCATCTATAAATATCCTTCTAAAGCGAGTGTATTCCTGAACAGCTCAATATTTACCAATAAGGCTGGGCTGAGTTCAACGCCATATTATTGTCCGTTAAGAGTTCATTCTAATCTTTCGGCTCATTCTTGTTTCGCGCGATGAATACATATATATAGGTACGACACCGCCTGGGTTGTCATTTGATGCGGCACGGAGACTATTTGCGATGCAAGGTAAATCCAAAAATTCTCAGCTCCACGTTTTCTATTTTCATGGATTTGGATCGTCACCATCCTCGGTGAAAGCACTTCGGTTCAAAAACATGCTCACTGAAAATGGAGCGACTGTTGAAATTCCGGATTTGAATTTTCCATCTTTTAAAGAGATGACTTTATCCAATCAAATTGATCTCGTCGGAAAGCAAATTGATCAAATGTCCGAAGATGTGTCCATTGTTTTGATTGGTTCAAGCATGGGTGGTTTACTTGCTACGCTTTTATCAGAGCGATCAAAACAAATTTCTGCACTCGTGCTTTTGGCGCCTGGATTTGGTATCGCTAGAAGATGGAAAGAGTTTCTCAACGAAGAAGAGTACGAAATTTGGAAGAGCACAGGCGAGCGTACCTTCTATCACCACGGACATGATACTGAGCTGCCTTTGGGTTACAGCTTCGCTAGAGACCTGGAGAGTTTGCAGACGCACGACATCATTGTCGATCGCCCTTGCCTCGTGTTCCACGGACTGCATGATAAGACTGTGCCGATCGAAGAGAGCAAAAGGTTTGCCGGCATAAACAAGTCGGTCGACCTGCGCATTCTCGATGACGATCATCAGTTACTCAATTCTCTCGATCATATGCTCATTGAATCGCAACAGTTTTTGAAAGAACAACGCCTAGTTCAAAACTAGAGAACAAGCTTTAGTTCTGAACTAGGTTTGATTTGCGGCTGAATCAATTGGTTGGTCGCATCAGAATTCGGTTGAGTGCGAAACATTATCAGCACGTAATAAGAAAGAGGCACCGGTAAAAACCGATGCCTCTCTTGGATTAGGTAACCCTCTTAATTCCGAAGTAGCTTGAGCTTAGCCCATGCCGCCTTCAGTACCGCCAGCCGGTGCCGCTACTTTCTTTTTCGCGGACGACTTTCTGGGGGATTTCTTCTTTGCTGGTGCCTTTTTGGCAGCGGCTTTCTTCGCAGGGGCCTTTTTGGCTGCAGCTTTCTTAGCTGGTGCTTTTTTGGCGGCTGCTTTTTTCTTAGGGGCTGCTTTCTTAGCTGCTTTTTTAGGAGCTGCTTTCTTAGCAGTAGCTTTCTTAGCGGCTTTCTTAGGAGCAGCTTTCTTCGCAGCGGCTTTCTTAGGAGCTGCTTTCTTCGCTGCAGCTTTCTTAGGAGCAGCTTTCTTAGCAGGCTTCTTTGCAGCGGCTTTCTTAGGAGCTGCTTTCTTAGCGGCGGCCTTCTTAGGGGCTGCTTTCTTCGCTACAGTTTTCTTAGCTGCTTTCTTAGGAGCTGCTTTTTTGGCTGTTGCCTTCTTAGCAGTTCTCTTCTTAGCGGCTTTCTTTGGCTTAGCGGCTACTGCGCCAGCCTCTTCGCCCATAGCTGCAGCAGGATTTACCTTTTTTGCTGCTGCTTTTCTTTTCTTCGGTTTAGCGGCCATTTATTTCTCCTCCCGAGAATTGTTTGGCGGTTAGGAAAGTTGCTTTGCACTGGACTAGTAATAGTTTTGTGCTTAGAACCGTGTCACTGTCTCTATTTGAGTTGGACCCTATGCCACCATTTTTACTAAGAGTACTAATTGCACTCTTTCAATCACACCACACGTTTAATACATTACTTTCTATTGGCCGAAATTGCAATATATGGATCGATGCGTGCAAGTGATCGAATTGCTCAAATTCAATGATCGAATCTCGATCGTGTCTCAATGAAACCCGCATGATGAGCCAACTCTAAATAGGCACCACCTCTGATGGCCCCTCTAACGGGGGAGGAAAAAAAATTTTTTCGATTTTGAAACAATTTTTTTGTCGGTTCGATCATTCAGAGTCGGAAAATTCAAATTCGACCTTCGACGGTCGGTGAAAAAAAGTGATGGTGGCAATAAATCATGCTGCTTGAAGAAGGGCATGAATAGCTGCTTCTGAATGACCACTGTTGAGTTGGCAATCAAGGTTTTGAGAGCAATGTATCGACGTTCTAGATCAGTTTTGGGGATGTCTTATCAGGTTTGTCCAAACTCTGAAAAAAACACCGACGTATTTAACATGCATATACACTTTGTGAAAATTTGAACAGAAAAGGTTTGCAGAGAAGCAGAATAGGAAGATTTTTTCCGCGTTCAGTCATAAGTTCGAAAAGCATGCACCTGTTTGTGTTTTAAAGCACAGATCTCTCTTCTTACAATTTTGCGTCAGCAACTCAAAACAGAAATAGGTTTGCGCTGATTTCCCGCAAACCTATGCTCTGCTTCTAAAACAGAAGTGCGATCGTGAATTATCCTTTTCCGACAAATCCGAAGGCAGATCGGAAACCTTCGGTCTGCAATGCCTGCAAGTCCGAGAAATCAATCACGTCATGATCGATCAATCTCTCGTATTCCCCCGGAAGTGTGCAGGGCGCGGGATTTCGACCCGGGTTGTCTGTGCAAATTGCAATTGCAACTCCATATTCCTTGCAGCGCTCAAATACAACTTTCAATTCACTGAGGTCCTTAATCGAACCGGTCTGTAAATAACTGGTCGGGCAAACTTCCAATGTGATTTGACGTTTTGCTACTTCTTTCAAAAGATCCGGACGCGACAGTGGAATGTGAATTCCGTGACCAATTCGATCGAGGACCGTAAAGTAGTCTGGGTGCACGTTATCGGCACTTGTTTCACCCAGGTGACAGGTTGTTTTTAATCCGAACGATCTGGCTTTGGCAAGCAACTTTACCCAGACGTCATATTTTTCCGGATCGATTTCCGGACCGGCGAGATCAATTCCGACGACCGGACCCAGATTGTCTTTTGCAACTTTGAGAATCGCTTCATTGAGATGTTGTGGAAGTCTGCGATCGAGGCAGAGGATCTGCTTGACTGTAATGGGATAGTCAGCGGGTCTTACGTTGGCCGTTATGATTTCGATGATCTCTTGCATCAACTCCACTCTTCGCTCAGGAGTCTGCGTGTGATCAGTTCGAAAGTAAGGGTTGTATCGTAATTCAAGATATTGAAGATTTTCAAAAGTGTAAGCACCTCTGCATAGACGCTTGCAGAAGTAGGGAAGATGCTTTGCGCTCTGCAATTCTTCCACTAGAGTGTGGATTTTGACGAACTCTTCAAGCGTTCTGCATTGGCGCGTAAACCACGTGTAAAACCCCTCGTAGTCAGGGAAGTAATTCAATACTGCGTGATCTTGCAATTGAAGAAATTTGTAGATGATTCTGGGGTGAAGCGCGCCGCCGAGATGTCTGTGAAGATCCGCGTATAAAGCCATCAGGTTTCAAACTCACTTAGAAGGGACTGCCATTTTGCTCGAATTTTTTCGAATCTGTTCGAATGATTCTATAGAATTTATACCTATGTTTGAGAAATACCGAACTCACTTGCACTGTACTATATATATGGAACGTCATATCAAAGGTCCGCTTTAATCATGCAAACCAAGTACCACCTTGCGATTACAGCTTTTCTTCCGCGAGCGCTCCAGTTGACAATGTTGTCTTCTGCGCTGGTCGCAATTTCGTTTTTCCAAAGCACTACACCTGCTTTTGCAAATGATCCGGTCGTTTGTCTAAACACAACGAAAGGTCCGATTTACATCCGCATATTTGTAGGTATGGTTCCAAACACAGGCGGAGCTTTTTTGGACCTGGTGCAGCGCGGATTTTACAGCGGCTCAGCTTTTCATCGCGTTGAAGATTGGTGCATACAAGGTGGGGGACCGAACGGCAATCCCAATGGTGTGTTTGTCCACCCTGAATCCGGCCAGGTAAGACGATTGAGGTTGGAAATCAATCGGAATCTGTCACATAGTGGACCAGGTGTTGTCGCTATGGCGCGCACTCAAGATCGCAATTCGGCCAGTTGCCAGTTTTACATCACAAAGAAACAGACGCGCTTTCTGGACGGCAATTATGCAATTTTTGGCGGTGTAGTACAGGGCATGAATACTGTTTATGCAATTGGCAGAGGTGACGGCATTTTGTCGGCGGAAATTGTCAGTTCGGGCGCCAGTCAGCCTGCACCGCCACCTCAAGAAGAAGCGCCGCCCCCTACTCCTCAACCCAGAGGAAGAGGTCGATCAGTCACTCCTCCAGTTCAAGAGGGGAAACCGGCGGACAGCGGTTTTTAGTTGCGCACTGACAATTGCTTTTGACACTAAATATGGTGGCACTATCAATATTTCTTCTGCGCCTAATTTTTTGTAGCCACGATGCCACGTATTGCTCAGCAGGATGGCAAGTCAAGTGCGAAATGCGACTTGCCAAGTAGTTTTGCTTCACTGAATCATGTGCATAGAACAAATAGCGAATTGCGTTTGACGTTTATATAAAAGTTGTGAGCGGTATTCACCGCACACAGCTGACTTTTGTTCGTTTTTAGGAGGTTCTATGTCGACCCGTTTTCAGCGGGCACTACTTTCGTGCCTTTTTGTACAGACTTTCCTCGCCGCCTCCGTGCCTGTTATGGCTATAGAGCCGACGGCTCTGAATGTTGGACCAGGCAACAATTTGTCGATCATCATTGATGGCCCGATCACCAACAATGAATCGATTGAACAAAACGGCCAGGCAAAGACGTCGTCTGTCGTAGTCGATAGCCCGAAGGGCTGGGACCAAACTACTTCTGTTTCAACTTCTCTGCAATCGGTGACTCCCAAGCATGCACCGGTTCCAGGACCGGCTTTGCGAGTCAATCATCCGACTATCAATCATAAGAAAGTTGAACGGCCTGCTGCTTCGAGAACTCTTGGTATGGCAACTTTGCCATGCGAAGCAGTAGACACTACAGAAACGAATCTCACTGTCGTAGACAACGACCTTGAGAAAGAAAAAGAATTACTCAAAGAAGAATCGTATGCAAACGAGACGACTGATGCGAATGGAAACACCAAGATTACCGCAGGCTCACGCTTTCGGGTTACGGTGCTGTCAACGCATAACAGTCACACGGCAAAACTGAATGACCCTGTAGAAGCTCGTTTGAGAAATGATCTCGTCGTGGGCGGCAAAGTCGTCGCCAAAGCAGGAAGCAAAGTTGTTGGTCGTGTCAGTACCGCAGCACCGGCTCGCCGAATTCTTAGCGCAGAATTGTCAACGAAAAGATGGATGAGAGCCAACGGCGCGCTAGGGCTTAATTTCTACGAAATCGTAACCGACGCCGGCGAGCATTTGCCACTGGCAGCAACACCTGCACAACAATCACGTGTTGTGAAAAACGTAAATGAAGGTCGTGTGCTTGGTGTAAATCACAACGGCGAAATTGCTTCACCTCTTTCCATTCAATTGAAACATCAAGCCGCTCACCTGGCCATTCGCGGAGCAGCTTCCGCCGGTGGAGTCTTCAGTTTCGGCATCGTGCCTGTGGCCTACGCCTGCATAGGTGCTGCCAATCCATCGTTTGCATTCATGCATCCGGTTGGTAAGAATGTTCGTCACAGAAGACTCAAAGGGTTCGGCATGGGATTGGTTGCAGGTATGCCGGGCGGATTTTTGATTGCCGACTCGATTATCAAAGGTCAAGAAGCTGTAGTTAAACCCGGCGATGAGTTTCTCGCCGAGTTCAAACAAGACTTCACTGGAGAGCCGGAAACCGATGCCAGTATTATGTCTTCGGGTCAAGGCAAAGTACACGGACAAGTTTTGAAGACGAACGGTAAATAACTGTTCAAACGCAACGCAGATCAAAGAGGGTGCCCTGATCAGGTGCCCTCTTCGATTTTTAAATATCGTTTTTCACTTCTGCCGATTCTTCACTAACGTGCGTTGGCCATCCGCATCGACATGATTAGATTGGGATTGCCGGCTTTCTCAGTCAGTTTTCCATCTTTCATCAAGTCCCTTTCCTCAAGCCAGGACTCGAATTCCGGCGCCGGCCTTAAATTCATCAGGGCGCGCAAAGATGCCCCATCATGGAAGCTGGTCGACTGATAGGAGAGCATTACGTCATCACCCATCGGAACTCCCATGAAGTAATTTACGCCAGAGAGTATGAGAAGCATGGAAAGATTTTCCAGATCGTTCTGATCGGCATTCATGTGATTCGTATAACAAGCATCGATTCCCATCGGAACCCCCAAAAGCTTGCCCATGAAGTGATCTTCGAGCCCGGCGCGGATCATTTGTCTGCCATCTTTTAAATACTCAGGTCCGATAAAACCAACCACATCATTGACGAGAAACGGATTGAATTGTCGAGCCAGTGCATAGCATCGAGCTTCGAGTGTTAGCTGATCGGCACCCTCGTGAGTATGTGAGGAGAGCTCCGATCCCTGACCTGTTTCAAAATACATGTACTGCCCACCGGCAACACGAGCCAGTTTCGCGCCCAAAGCCGTGCCTTCTTTGAGCATGTCGTTGTCTATGCCGAAAGCCTTGTTGCCTTTTTCGCAGCCGGCAATGCTTTGAAAAATCAAACCTGCAGGAGCACCTCGTTCGATAGCTTTTAGCTGCGTTGTGAGGTGGCTGAGGATGCAATTTTGAGTGGGAAGCGATAATTCCTCGATCAAAGCATTTGTCGCTTCCAGCAGCCTAGCAACTGTGTCTGGTGTGTCATAGGCTGGATTGATTCCTATGACTGCATCGCCGACTCCATACGAAAGTCCTTCATAAATCGAAGCCATAATTCCATCCAGAGAATCGGACGGATGATTGGGTTGTAATCGAATCGCCAAACGACCTTTCAGCCCGAGGGTCGTCTTTGCTTTTGCAACAACTCGTAGCTTCGAAGCCGCCAAAACCAGGTCCATACTCGACATCAGCTTGGTAACTGCAGCTGCCATCTCTCCGGTCAGCGCTTTGCCGATTTTTCTTACAGTCAGAACTTCCTCGTCTTGACTGAGCAAAAATTCTCTAAGTTCAGCGACAGTCCATGATTTGATTTTTTCAAATTGCTCTTTGTCGAGATTATCGTCGACAATGCGCGTTACTTCGTCGCGCTCATACGGCATAACCGGCTCGTCTCGCAGTTGCTGCAGCGTCACCTGAGACAAGAGTTCTTTGGCGGCAACTCTTTCCAATTCAGTCTTTGCGGAAATTCCGGCCAGGAGGTCGCCAGACTTTTCCTCGTTGGCCTTGGCCAACAAGTCTTTTAAATCGACAAACTCGAAATTTTTGCCGCCCGCTCGAATCGAGAGCTTCATGCGCTGTATCCCAAATAAGCCCCAACGCATACACAGGAAAGCTCAATAGTGTATCTTATTCCGTCCAGATTCTTATATGGTTTTTGAGAAACTGGTTTTCAGCAACTGATTTTCAATGCCCCTCAGAAAATGAACTTTGATGCAAATGCCAGTTCTGACGAAAGGGCGGATTTTTCGTCGAAGACTCCTGCTCGCGTCCTTGTCGGCCGTGCCGGCACGCGACCGCTAACGTCCACCTGGCTGAAGTTTCGCGTCGATCATGCGCTGGCTCGCGATGCCATATGCAGCGAGTTGGACGAGGCATTCATCCAAAAGTTTGCTGTCGTCAATGGATACCCTTACATCAAATCATCGGTCTGCTCAAAAGACGAATTCATACAATTTCCCCCGCGCGGAAAGTTCATTGAGGATGAAACACTGGCGCAACTGAAAAACCAGTGCACGTCAGGAAATGATGTTCAAATCGTGATCAGCGACGGACTTTCAGCAAAAGCCGTGGAAAAAAATGCCGGCAATCTGTTGCCGATGATCGTGGACGGTTTGAAGATGAACAATATTTCTCAAGGACTTCCTGTGGTCGTTCAATACGGTCGCGTTGCAGTCGGCGATCAGATTGCCTTTGCACTTTCCGCCCGCGTGGTCATCAATCTCATTGGAGAACGCCCGGGACTCTCGTGTGCAGAAGGCCTTTCGGCATACATCACCTACAATCCGTCACCCCAAACAATCAGCTCCGATCGCACCGTCGTCTCCAATATTCACGAGCGCGGTACGCCTGCAGTGGAGGCCGGCGCATATATCGTGCGCCTGGTCAAAACCATTCTCGAGCGCAAAGTCTCCGGCGTCGAATTGCAGAAATTGAGCTGAGTAAGTCATGACCTCCTTTCTCAGCGTTGGCATTGATGTCGGCACGACGTCCACCCACCTCACTTTCACTCGACTGACAATTGTCAACACTGCGCTGGTGAATCAGTCACCCTTGCCCAAAATTGAAAGTCGCGAAGTGATCTTTCAGAGTTCCATCCATCTCACTCCACTCACATCCGACGGAACCATCGACGCACATTCTGTTTACGCCTTGATCGAGAAAGAGTATGAGACTGCTGCCATCAAACGTGATGACATAAAAGTCGGCGCTGCAATCGTGACCGGTGAGACTGCGCTCAAACGTAACGCCCGTGAGGTGATTGAGAAACTTTGTTTGCTTTCCGGCGACCTTGTAGCTGTCAGTGCAGGACCGCACCTCGAAGCCGTTCTTTCCGCACGTGGATCCGGTGCCGTTGCCGCGTCTGCGCAAAGTCGCCGCACCATTTTGAACATCGACATCGGCGGCGGTACCATGAATTTGGCACTGTATAAAAACGGCGCATTGATCTCGACGCATTGCCTAGGCATTGGTGGACGATGCATTCAGTTCAAACCTGACGACCGCAATACTGCAAGTCAATTTGAAATTACCGCGCTGAATCAAAGCGGTCGCATGTATTTGGCCGATGGAATCGAGATAGGAACGAATTTGAAACGCGACGATCTTGATGCGCTTGCAAATTCGATTGCGTCAGATGTAGTGAGTTTCATAAACGATGCATCAATCGAGACGAAGTTGAAAAGACTTCCGCTTACATCGAAGGAAATGTCTTGCAGTACACCGGACGAAATCTGGCTGTGCGGAGGAGTCGCGGAGTTCGTGCTCGATCCTAAGCTTGATCGCTTCACGTTCTCAGACCTGGGCGGGCTGCTTGCCGATGCGCTGATTTTGAAGTTGAGCGACGCCGGTCTCGTTTTCAAAATTCCCCCGCATCCAATTCGCGCAACAGTCACCGGCGCCGGTATGTACTCGATGCAAGTGAGTGGTTCGACGATTGATTTTGACATCGAACATTTGCCATTGCGCAATGTGCCATTGTTGAGACCGTTCGAACACAAAGATCGAATGTCCAGCAACGACGAGATCATCGCCGCAATTGAATCTGCAGTCGGACGTATCGATCCTGAATCCCGTTTTGAAACCATTGCATTTGAATTGCCATCCATGGAAGGCTCACTCGATTACACTTCTCTCAAAAGAATTGCCGACGGATTGGCGCTTGCAGCACAGAAGTTCGCGCGCTTGAGACCATTCGTTCTGGTTGTCCGCGAAGATCTTGGAATGGCTCTGGGGCAATTGTTTCGCCAATCTGTCCAAACCATGCTATCGCAACAACCAAATGGTGTTTCCGCCTACCCATTGATAGTCTTGGACGGAATCACCACCTCAGATGGCGACTTTATTGATATTGGAAAACCGGTCAGCCTTGATGCAAATGGAATTGCGCGAACTGTGCCGGTCGTTTTAAAAACTCTGATATTCGGAAACGCAGACTGATCAATCAAAGACGCATTTTAACGTGAGCGCGTCGCGAAGTCTTTCAAGATATTGCTGTCGCGGAATTTGAATTGCATTGAACGTTGATAAGTGATCGGTCACATACTGCGAGTCCAACAACACAAAGCCGCGCTCTTTCATTCTTTCGACCAAAAATGCCAGGCAAACTTTCGAAGCGTCCGTTGCGATGTGAAACATCGATTCTCCCATGAACGCGCCACCAATGCTGACTCCGTACAAGCCGCCGGCGATTTGCCCGTCCAAATAAGCCTCTACAGAATGTGCAAAGCCGTGCCTATTAAGTTCGCAATAAACGCGAAGAATCTC
>PNLN01000076.1 GCA_013823055.1 Cyanobacteria bacterium DS2.3.42 | reverse complement strand
GCCTTTGTTCTTGAATGCAGAGCCGACCAAAATTGGAACGATATGATTGCTGATTACGGCTTTTCTCAATGCGACTTTCAGCTCGTCAGCAGTGGGAATTTCGCCTTCCAGATACTTGCCCATCAAGACGTCATCGGTTTCGCTGATTGCTTCAACCAATTTGGTCCGCCATGCTTCAGCTTCCTCTGCCATGTCGGCAGGAATTGCTTCTTCACGAGCCAGTTTGCCCATCGGATCGTCTTCGGCATACATGTATGCCTTGCGATCGATGAGGTCGATAATGCCTTTGAAATCTACTTCGGCGCCGATCGGAATCTGCAATGGGTGACCATTTGTCCAGGTCGAATGCAGTCCGGGCAATTGCTCTTGGATTTGCTTAACGACGCGGAAGAAGTCAGAGCCTGAACGGTCCATCTTGTTGACGAAGACCATGCGGGGTACTTCATAGCGGTTAGCTTGTTTCCAAACCGTACCGGTTTGCGGTTGAACGCCTGCCACAGCGCACAATACAATGACGACGCCATCGAGTACGCGCATTGAACGTTCGACTTCAACAGTGAAATCGACGTGTCCGGGCGTATCAATCAAGTTGATATGCTTGCCCTTCCACTTGGAGGTAATAGCAGCGGCGGTTATGGTGATACCGCGCTCTTTTTCTTGCTCCATCCAATCGGTAACTGTCGTACCTTCATGAACTTCGCCGACCCGGTGAATAAGACCGGAGTAAAAGAGAATTCGCTCGGTGGTCGTTGTCTTACCAGCGTCGATATGAGCCGCGATACCCATATTACGGATATCACGTAATGGGATTGTCCTGGTCATCACTGTTGTGGGTTTCCTTTCGTCCGTACGAGTTGCAGCTTCCATGTGTCCTTCCGCCGTGGTCCTGTGGTTGTCTGAGAATTTGCCATGTTTATTTCGGCGTTACAGAGGACCAGGCCCGGCTCAACCGAGTCAAATACCCCTGAAAACCTCTTGCACATTATCATGACTTCCTATCTTTGAAGAAAAACCTTCAACAAGTATTCTCGGAATTCCTGGCCTATCTTTACAATTGAGATTCCCTGACTCGAGAGCAATGAGCAAAAACCCGCAATGCAAGCCGGTTTTGTTTCACTACTCGTTGCGCCTGCCTTCACGGCAATTGCCATCGAATCTTAAAATCACCCTCTGCCGACGGAAGTCAGTGGGTGTTCTACCCGCATTCAACCACGTTTGCTGGATACCTGCTTGGTTTTGGCATCCAGCTCGGTGTCCATTTTCAGGCGCACCTGGTTAAGACCGTCTTATGAAATGGCGCTTTGGCCAACCTATATAGAGCAATGCAATTAATAGCGGTAGTGAGCAAACGCCTTGTTAGCTTCCGCCATCTTGTGCGTTTCGTCTTTCTTCTTAACTGAGTTGCCAGCTCCATTGGAGGCGTCAATCAGTTCTGCCGACAAGCGCTCTGCAAAGCTTCTGCCGCCGCGCTTTCTGGAATTAGTGATAATCCATTGAGTAGCCAGAGCTACACCGCGAGCTTGCTTCACTTCGATCGGAACTTGATATGTAGAACCACCAACCCGGCGAGCCTTTACTTCTACAAGCGGCGTGACATTTTTCACGGCTTTGTTGAAGATATCGAGCGGCTCTTGTTTGGTGCGCTCTTTGATCAGTTCAAGCGATGCGTAGAAAAGTTTTTGAGCCGTGCTCTTCTTTCCTCGCTGCATCATGCGATGAACGAATCTCATGACGAGTTGGCTGTTGAACTCCGGATCGGGCGGAGGAACTCTCTTTTGTGCGGCTGATCTGCGTGACATACTTTCGGATCCTGTTCTTGTACTTGCGTATTGCCTTACTGACTATTTCTTCTTAGCGGCTGGTGCGCCTGGTTTCGGACGCTTGGTGCCATATTTGGAGCGGCCTTGCTGACGGTCTTTGACGCCGGCGGTGTCAAGGGCTCCTCTGACAATGTGGTAGCGGACGCCCGGAAGGTCCTTAACCCGACCGCCTCTGACCAAAACGACAGAGTGCTCTTGCAGGTTATGTCCGACGCCGGGAATGTAGGCAGTGATTTCCATACTGTTGGTCAGGCGGACACGAGCGATTTTCCGCAAAGCCGAATTCGGCTTCTTGGGAGTAGTCGTCTTCACCTGCGTGCAGACGCCGCGACGTTGCGGACATGATTTCAACGCGGGTGATTTCGTCTTATAAGTGACTTTCTTCCGCTCTCTCCGTATGAGCTGATTGATGGTAGGCACCACAAATCTCCTGAAAATAGAACTTGATTACACTGCCTGCCCTCGAAAAATCGAAAGGCAGGTCCACGCTTGGGCGGCTGGCAATAATACCGATAACGCCCGTACGATGTCAACGCGAGCCTGTTGGGCTTTCGACCTCGAGCGCTCAAAAATCAAGCGCAAAAGAGTTCGAACTGCCGAGACAGACAGCGATTGCGCCAGAGTAACAGATCTAATACTGCTTAGCCCCCGGCCTTTACTTTAGTTTAAGAGCCTGGCTGCAATTCTTTGCAAAAGCGCCCGCCGGCGATCTCAGTGCAGAACTGCTTGATGAGCGGATTATAAGCTATCGTTCTTATCTTTGAGGAAGTGAAGGTTGCCCGGCAACAATCGAATGTCGGCTGGCAACAGGCGTCTCTCGGCCGGCAAAGGCAAATTGATCCCCGGGCTGGGCAAGCTAATTGGAGCTTCCTTACGGACTACGCGCTTTTGCTTGGCGCGCACCCAGTGGTCGCGAGCCATGAGAGAAAACGTCCCGGTGCGCTCCAGCCCAAGCTTTTCAATGGCTTTGACGACATGAGCCTGGAAATCAAATCCTTTGATCGAGATGACGCCGCGCATATTGAGCCGGCGCATAATGCCGAGAGTAAAGAGAATGGTGTCTTCGGCAGTATGGGCCCAGCCAGGATGCACAGCAAATTCCAGATGGAAGTCACCTTCTCGATGAGCAAGCACTCTGACTGCGGCAGTAAGATTTTTGCGATCCGGATCTTGAGAAACCCAGTACCAGATTTTTCTCTTGATCAGCTTGCGGGTGAGCTTCTCGAAACTTTCGGTTGCCACTTCGCTGACAAGAAAGTCATCAGGCACATATTCGTAAGTAATCCTCAAGTCAGGAGGTAAGCACTCTTGAAAGAGTTGATAGAGAGCCTGCCTGTCTTGTGGAATGGCCAGGCGAAAAGGCGATGAGTCCTCGCCATCGACACTGGCAGGCAAATCAAAATCGACAGACACTTGATAGTGCGTGACTCGATAACAGCGACGAAACCCAGTATTGCCAAGCAAAGACAAAGCGGCAGAATTCTGGTCTGAAACCTCGGCCACGAAATGCGCCGCCCCTTGGCTGGCAAAGGTGGCAAAAGCAAAGCGCAAAAGCTCTTGTGCTATTCCGCGTCCCCGGTGATTGGGGTGAACAACCAAATGCTCGATGCGCCAGCAAGATTTGGACTTGCCGACCGAACTAATAGATATAAGAGCCAGAACAATACCGTCTTCCTTAGCAATATATGCCATCGGAGCAAAATGCATATTGCATGGCAGCCAATGCTGAAAGAAGGTGAAACCCCTGAGTGCAAGAGCGTCTTCCGCGCAAAAACTCTCAAAAGGCATAGGCTCGTTTTGATGCCGCAACAAAGCCCGTGTCTGAGCGGTGTCCATGGCAAGTAGTGGTCCAATTTTGATCATTATCTTTGCGCTTATCGATATCCAGTGCGTATAAACAGACCATTCTTAAAATCATAACACCCGATTGCCAAGAGAAAGTTTTGCAACCAGCAACTTCCTGGTTTGGAAGTTAGACCGTTAACGGTCTAACTTCCAAATAACTGTTGGCAATCGATGCGAACGCGTTGAAAAGAGGTGTTTCACCTTCCCAGAGCAGAAGAAACAGGTGCAGAACTTGAACAACAGTTGTGAAGCCGCGATTCGGCACATCTGTCACGTTTAATGCACTGGTTGTCGAAATGAGCAGATCCGCAGCCTGTCAACGTTTTATACTGAAGGTTTGATTCGATTATTACCGGACTCAATCGTATATCTCCTTCGATACTAATGAAAAAGAATGCCGCCGCGCCAGCTGAACGCGAAGGTAAGCCACTAAAAGTAGTGGCCGACAATCGCCGCGCGCGCCATGAATACGAAATCATTGAGGTTTTCGAGGCAGGCATTGAATTGCAAGGCACTGAAGTTAAGTCTATGCGCAATGGCAAAGCCAATCTGAGCGATGCGTTTGCACGAATAGAAGATGGCGAGATTTGGCTGCACCAATGTCATATTGCCCCCTACGACCATGGTAATCGGTTCAATCATGAGCCTTTACGCAAGAGACGCCTACTCATGCACCACATGCAGATTGTCAAACTCAAGCACAAGGTTCAAGAAAAAGGTTTGACGCTCATACCGCTGAAACTGTTTTTCAAAGGTAATTGGGCAAAAGTCGACTTGGCAGTAGTGAGAGGAAAACAGCTCTACGACAAGCGCGAAGCGATCACCAAACGCGATACAAAACGGCAAATCGATAGAGTAGTAAAAGAAATGCGAAATCGCGATTGAGCACAAAAATATTCAGTGAGTTGAGATGCGGCTACAGATGCTGCAATCGGCAAATTAGCCGGCAGAAATTGGAGGAATTGTAAGTGACAGGAAAAGAAGTAGCTGGACATGCTTTGCACTTGATTGAGCATCCTATATTGCGGTGCCTCTTAGTCTTAAGTGTGTTTTTGCTGATGCAAGCGCCTCCGGCTCTGGCAGCTTCTCCTATCGGCGTCGTTAAAAGCGCGCGCAACGCCCAAGCTTATCAAGACGCGCATCTTGGTACTTACGATGATGATTACGTGCAATTTCGGCACACTCTAGAAAATGCCAACGTCCGATTCGATGAATTGACCGATGCCGACCTGGCTGCCGGCAGCACCAAACTGACCGGGTACAAGCTTTTGATCTTGCCGCTTTCGATCGATCTTGCCCCGGAAGGTGTGAGTTCAGTAACGGAATTTGTGCGCGGTGGTGGAAAGTTGGTTGTCACCGACGCAAACGGAATGCCCTTGCCGGGCGGAGTTGCGCTTGAAGGGCTGACCGGCGTCATCATCAGCAAACAAACCAATATTAGCGATAAGCAAAAAGTGGAATGGCCGCGCACACCATTTGCGGTATCAGAAGAATTTGCAATCGGCACAGTCAGATCAGACGTCACTCTTACCGAAGGCGCTACACAAGTGGCTCGCTGGCTCGACAGCACTGGTCGAGAAGTGGCACCAGCGGTAGTTCGCAAAGGTGGATGTGTCTTCATTAGTTGGGCACCTGGTCTGCAAGGCGAGATAACCGCCAACGCCAATCTAATTTCACTGGCTCTGGAAGAGCTGGTGCCCGGCATTACACAGACTGCGGCAGTACAAATCAGCTTCGCGGACTACCAAAGCATCAGTCAAGAACTTGAGTATCTGACCAAGCGTACGGAAGAGACGATCAAGACCGCAAAACAAGCGGAACTGGCGGTTCCATTCAAGATGATTCAGCAATTTTATGACTCAGGTGTTTCTCACGTAAACGCCTTCAAAGAAGCGTATTCCGCTCGAAAGTTTTTTGAGGCTGACTCTCATTTGTCGCAAGCGCGCCAGGATTTTTCCATGTCCTTTGCGCAAGCGATGCCTGTGCGTCCAGTGGAAGCACGCTCTGTGTGGTTGGATCGCGGCACCATTGTATCGATGCGCTCACCGCAGGCACTCGCTCAGTTGTTCGACAAATTGAAAGCTTGTGGAATAAACGTGGTTTATTTCGAAACCAATAATGCCGGCTTTGCAATGTATCCGAGCAAACTGGTCGCTCAAAATCCAGCTATGGTGGGCTGGGATCCTCTTGCAGTCGCGGTCAAAGAAGCACACAAACGTGGAATGGAGCTGCATTCATGGGTGTGGGTCTTTGCAGTCGGCAACACCAGACATAATCCAATCATAGGTAAGGACAAAGATTATCCCGGCCCGGTTCTTTCCTCTCGTGATTTCAATCAGGCCCTGGCCTATAAAGACGGTCAGCTGGTGCCGCCCAGGCAAACTGAATTCTGGCTCGACCCGGCTCTTCCCGAAGCTCGCCAGTTTCCTAAAGACCTGATCATGGAAATCGTCAACAACTACAAAGTGGACGGTGTTCAACTCGACTACATTCGTTATCCGTTCAACAACAAAGGCACCGAAATGGGTTACGACTGGCAAGGACGGCAGCGCTTCGAGCAAGAAACCGGCTTGTCTTTAGATCACCTGGACGACAACACCAGACAAGTCTGGATTGCCTGGAAAGTTCAAATCATCAACAACTTTGTCAAAGACGTTTCGATGACTCTGCGCAAATTCAAACCTGATCTCAAAATTTCCGCTGCCGTATACGGCATGCCGCGCCGAATGCGAACCGCAGCCATTCAGCAAGAATGGGAAACCTGGGTGGCAAACGGTTGGGTGGACACGCTCAATCCAATGACGTACGTTCAAAACCCCAAGGATCTAACTACTGCTGCGGCATATGTCCGGGAATCGACAGCCGACAAGGCCCTCGTCTACCCGGGTCTTTCAATTCGCCAGCTCGACACGGCCGGATTGATCGAACAAATGGACTCGGCACGAGAGACTGGGACATTAGGCACAACTATGTTTGCAGTCGCGCACCTGGACGACAAAAAGCTCAATGTACTTAAACTGGGACCGTACAGAAAACAACCCCTTCTCACTCCCCAATCGGAGCCATTGAAGGCAAGCAGGCTCCTGGTTGACGATTTTGCCGCTATGGTCAATCGCTATTTGCAGGACCCGCGCACGCATATTCTGTCAGACCAGGCTTCGACCAATGATGTACTCACTCAAATAGACGGTATACAGCGCTCTCTTCATCAGTTGAACGCGACTGCATCATCCGACGAAATTGACGTAGTGCTCAAAGACGTCACCAGCCTGCACACCACGATCAAGAACTGGCTGAGATTAGAAGCCTTTATACAGCGTGGTTTCAGAGCTCAATACATTGCCAGTTATCTCGGGCAAGTTGAAGCGATTCTTTCTTATGCATCGCATAAAGTAAGATCGCAAATGCCTGCTCCGATCGCCGGCACGGCACCAGCAAAAACGCTTTCGCAGTAAGTCTCGGCTTAAGGATCAGCAGCAAGTTTCGGCTTAAGGATCAGCAGTAAGTCTCAGCAATAAGCGAAACTGCTCAATTCCAAAATCACAGTATTTACCCTAGGGTCGGCCCCGGGGCTTACTACGATGCGGGTTCAGGACTGAACCTGTGTTAGCGCCAACTTATTTTAGTTAGTCTGGAGACAAGCGCTGAAGCCTCTCAGACGAGAGAAAAAACGCGATCAGGACGTCTGACACCAGGAAGGTAATTTGCGCCGGTTCAGGCGTTAAGCGATAAAAAGAGTCGAAGAAATCATGAATTTCAAAACAAGAGATCTATCTAATAGCTTCCAAGTCGGCAAAAGCGGCGGTAGCACCGGTCAGTCGTATGACATCAAAAGGTCAAGACGCGGCCTCGTGCAAGAGCAAAGCGAACCACTGGTCATTTGGTGGGTGAAACTGCTCAGGCAAGAGTATTCGGCAGACCGGATAAGTGCATCCAGACAAAAGAGCTACCGCCGCTCCAGGTGGGGACACCCGGCCGGAAAGCTGATTTCACCAATCAGCCCGTTTTCTGCCATGCATAGGGACGGGCGATTATTGACGCCATCTGCTGATGCATCCAGTTTTCCTGGTGCAATCACTTTTGTATTTTTAGTAATCACGGGGCTAATCGCTTCACTAAATGTGGTGGCACTAGCAGAGCCCGCGGTCACCTCAGTTGGTCACAGCGCCGTAAGCGCCAACGAAATCCCCTCTGCCAAGCGGTTTTCTATGATGAAGGACTTCGTCGGTCAGCACAATCAATACTTGGATTTGTCTAAGCTGAACGAATTCAAATGGACCGATGAGACCAGAGTTGCTGCTCGAGGACTAAACCAGAAACGGCATATGGACACGGTTTTTGCAGATACTGACGGTGGATTCGTCGCGCAACCACGGGTGGTGCAGCAGGAAAGACGCCGACAAAAGAAAAATGATGCAAAACTAACAGCCGCAGAAGAAAGTTCCAATCGACAAACGCAAACAGGTTCTGCTTCAGGCTCTCGTCCAATTCCGGGAAGCGAAACAGGCAGCCACTCAAGCGGACATTACAGCGGACAATCGAGTGGACAATAGACGGGCGACACCCTTCTGGACTCATCAAATCTGGCAAATTGAAATCGGCGCAGTGACCGGTTGGCCGACAGTTCCCACTTTAGCGCTATTTCAGATATCCGCAAACACTGAAACAGCCTGGAATCTCTCTAATTTTCGCCAAAAAGAAAGGTCCCTGCAGCAAAGCAGAGACCTTCCAAGAAACGAAAGGAGGAACGTACTTAGGATTTCAATCTAGCTGTTGAATCCCCAGTCGTTCGTAACCGGTGTTTGGAACGGTTGAACGTATGGAGTAGGTTCTACAGCTTGTGGCTCTTGTACCGGGGGGGCAAAAGAGGTTTGCGGTTGAGCAATCGGAGCTGCTGGAGCTTGAGCTGCTTGTGCTTGCGCAGCGGCTACAGCGGCTTTGATGCTTTCATCAAGCAAGCCTGCTTTTTCACGCAGCAGATACTCGATATAGTCGCCGCGGCTCATGCGAGAAGCAGCTACTTGTTCATCAAGCAATCTGTGTGCCATAGGGGTGACACATACTGCAGTTGTAGTCCCTCTGTTCTTTCCGAAGAAGAAGGACTTGGCACCGCCCTTAGGTCCTGTCTGCTTAGCGGAAGCAGGCAATCTAAGAGGGTTCATGCCAGCGCGCTCACGAATGAGCATTTCGACGTAATCGCCGTTTGACACGCCTGCAGACGCCGCTTGTTCCTTCAACAGTTGACGGCCAAGGGCGGTCAAGTTGAATGAAACCGACCCTGATTCCTTACCTGGGAAACGGGAACGGCGAGGGGACGTTGTCTTCACAGAAGTGTTTGTTTGCACCGTTGTGTTCATTGACTTTGCGGCAGCAGCAATAACGAAAGCACTATGCTTCGCACTAATTGTTCTGCCTTTCCTCCTTTTCTGAGAAAATCGGAACCCGACTGGTTATCGCAAGTTCTAGCTTGCTTTTACTTTTAAACGGTAGCTTTTGCTACCTCCCAACGCACTCCGTCGATTACCGCGCATATTAGGAAAACGCGTTCAACGGATTTCTTGAAAATTTCTCCAGGACCATCGCTCAAAATGAACGCATGACAATCTAGAGGAAATAACCTCCAGCTCCCTCCTCTCAGCGCTTTCCTCGTTTGAGGATTTCTAAGAGTTTTCCTGGCAACCCTTTCCAAGACCTTGATTATAGAGCAACTTTACCGGAATAGAGCAGTAGTCATGTATCACATGTTTTTAATAATGCGCGGCGTATTAGCGACAGACTGGCTCTGCTCAAACACGTGGGAATGCGCTCAGGGCCCAGCTATTGAATACTATTGCTATTACCGTTCCGAGGGCTGCACCAACGAATACCTCGACCGGCGTGTGTCCTAGAAATTCCTTAATGCGCTCGGAAGAGAGCTTCGGATGCTCTGAAAACAGCTCCGTCATGATCTGATTGAGGACCTTGGCCTGCAGTCCTACAGTGCGTCTTACCCCTGCTGCATCGTACATGACGATCATGGCAAGACCGAGAGCGATCGCAAAAGAAACCGAATTGAACCCTTCAATCAAGCCTACCGAAACGGCCATACCGACAGTGCAGCAACTGTGACTGGACGGCATTCCCCCGGTTTTGGCCAGGAGGCGCAAATCGAGGTGTCCGGTACGCAAGAGCTTGGTGACTATCTTTGCCAGCTGAGCTATGCAACTGCATATAACGGTGACAAGAATGACCTGCCACCCGCGCTGGTCGTGCATGGGAGCCCCCGACAGGGCAGCCTGGGTACCGGGAGATGTTTGCGCAAAGAGCGTTGCTACCCAGGACAGTGGTACCGAAAAATCCATAGACTAATGCAAGACTCCCTTAATTCGACCTGTGAATAGCATACTGGAGAAGCGCTTTAAGAGCCGGGACTCCACGATTGTCCTCACAGCATTGCTCGACCAACCGTAATCCCGTTTCTTCCAATTGCTTCAGTCTTTCGCGTGCACCGTCGACGCCAAAGAAGCGAACGAAAGTGGCTTTGGCGGCGGCTTCATCCTTGCCCGGCGTTTTGCCGAGGGTGGCAACGTCACCGGTGACATCCAACAAGTCGTCAGCGATTTGAAAGGCAAGACCCAAAACTTCGCCGTACAACGCCAAATTGTCGAGCCTGTCAAGCGGAGCCCCTACCAGCCGCGCTCCCGACCAAACGGCAAACCGAATCAGAGCACCAGTTTTCGCTCTGTGTATCTCTTCCATAACATTGGCGGTAAGAACCGGCTGAGCATCGGCGCTTTCTTGAAATTCTGTTGCAATACTTCCTCTTTGCAACATATCTTTACTGTCACCGCTGCCATCTCTACCCGGAACTCCGGTATAAACCATGTCCCAAACCTGCCCGCCCACCATGCCTTCCGGTCCGGTCGCCCGGGCCAATTCGGAAACAACCGAAAGCAATGTATCCGAATCGACACTGCGGGGAGTTTCATCTATAAGGATCTGATTGGCCAGCATTAGAAGCGCATCACCTGCCAGCAATGCCACGGCCTCTCCGTAAACCTTGTGATTGGTGGGTTTGCCTCTTCTCAAGTCGTCATTGTCAAGAGCAGGCAGATCATCATGTATCAAGCTCATCGCATGCACCATCTCAATAGCGCATGCGCAGGGCAGAGCAATTTCAATAATGTCGGCGATATCTAACTCTGCACTTTCGTGGCTGGCTTGAAGGCTTCCTTGCGGTCCCCTTTCTTCATGACGATGGCTGAGAGCCATTGCCTCGGCCACGGCAAGGCACAAGATAGCCCGCAGGCGCTTACCGCCCGACAAGACCGAATAACGCATCGAATCCCAGAGGACTCCGCCCTTGTCTGAAGTCAGATATCTATCTAATCGTTCCTCTATAAGAGAACGACGAGCGCTCACGTACGCATCAAAATCAAAAATAGGTTCGGACTGAACGCCCTGTGACATATCTGCGTAACCCGCTCTTTGTGACGTCATCTACTCTCACGCGGTGCGTGTTCACGCGTGTCGTTTTCGCGCGCTTTATATAGCTCCATTGCACTTTTGGCAAATTTCATTCCCAACATCGCCCAGCGCACCATGCTTTTTTCTTTGTTGAGAAAGAGCATCGCAAAAGGTGTGAGATTCTTCAGAAATGCCGGCAGAACCTCACTTGTCGAGGCGTCGTGTTTTTCAACAAATCGATAATTGAGATCGGCAAGTTTGTGATTGACGAGTGCCAGCTGAACGGTGGCTTCATCCTGAACCATGTCGGCAATGTCTTCCGCCAGCATCAGTTTTTCTAGAATCCATCCCTGGAAGAAGAAGATGGTCAGACCAATCACGCCAACCACCAACATGAAATAAAACATAATCACTTTGGCCGCTGACACCAGATTCGGTTGCAAAAATACAGGCACGGCCAGTGCGATCAAAATGAGAGCAGCAATGACTTTATACTGAGCCGGTATCAAATCAGCCGAAATCGGCCCGCTGTACGCCGCAGTATAAGCCGCAGCAGCTTGGCTGCTGTCAATTTCCGCTACTTGTGAATCGGGGTTTCTTTCCATTTCTTCAATGTGCTGCGGTAAAGGCTGTACCCTCTACTTGAGTAAGCTTCTGGCAATAAGCATGCGCTGAATCTGATTGGTACCTTCGTAAATTTGACCGGCTTTGGCGTCTCGGAAAATTCTCTCAATTAGGAGATCTGGCTCCAGACCTCTTTCTTGCGCCAGAGAAATGGCTTCGGTCGATACTTTCATTGCGGCATCTGTTGCTTGAATTTTGGCCATTGCTGCCAGCGTCACATCTGATTCGCCACTATCGATGCTGCGCGCCGCCTGATAGGTCAGCGCCCGCGCCGACTCTACCATCAAAACTAAACTGCCTATCAGGTAGTCGAGCTGCCCACTGTTTTCACTTCGCTTATCAGTGGCAACAACCTTAAGAGCTGCATCCAAAGCACCTTGAGCCCAGCCGGTCGCTTGCGCAGCGATGGTGACACGCCCTTTGGCCAAACTTCCCAGAGCCACTTTGCGCCCATCGCCTGGAGCACCGAGGATATTTTCTTTTGGAACACGGCAATCGCTGAAAACGATTTCACAAGTTGAATATCCACGCATGCCGAGCATGTCGAACTTCTGACCAATCTGGAAGCCTTTGAAATTCTTGTCGACTATGAATGACGTGATTCCTGCAGACCCTTCCTTGCTGCCATCTTCATTAAGAAGACGAGCCATCACAATAAAGTAATCAGCCGAAGCACCGCTGGTTATAAAGGTCTTGGTACCGTTCAGTATGTATTCGTTGCCCGCCAGTTTTGCAGTCGTAGCAATGGCAGCGGTGTCGGAACCGGCGTTGGGCTCAGTCAATCCGAATGCTGCCAGGTATTGACCGCCGGCCGAGGGAGTCAGATATTTTTTCTTTTGTTCTTCGGTGCCGTGCTTGTAGACAGGCTCCTGACACAACACATGCACACCCAGAGAACTCATGATCGGTACGCAGCGCCGCGCAAATTCTTCATTGACGAGCACAAAACTCAAGTAGTCGCCGCCCGACCCGCCATAGGTGGTGGGAAAAGGAAGCGCACCCAGTCCCTCCTTGCAAGCCGCTTCAAACAAATCACGTCTAAACGTGTTCTCCGAATCAGAGCGTTTGGTTTCATCCAGCGTGATTGCATCGGCAAAAGCAACGGCCTTGGCAAGCCAACTTTTCTGATCGGCTGTCAGCAAAGACCAATACTTTGCAAGGTGTGCGGGTGGACTGTCGGTTTTTAGCATTGTTGAAGTCATGTTATTTGCTGTGCTGTTAGGTCAAATGAGATAAGGCAGAACTGGCTGAGAAATAGACGGGACTGGCTACGAATTAAGTGTTTCTGTCTTAAGTACTTGAATCTAGTAATTAATATCAGAACAGATAACTATAGCCGATGGGGCGAGAATCCGTCTGCCTGTATCGCTGCTACTCACGAAACGCGCACCGGCTGGCAACTTGAGAATGCTTGAGAATACTTAGACAATGCTAAAATCTCGCAGTGTTGTCGCCCTTTTCAAGCCAGGTAAGTTGTTATGGAGCTTTCCCAAAACCTGCCTCCCTCTGTGTTCAATAGCGAACGTTTACCCAGACGAGACATGCTTTCAGGCATTTTCACCGCGCTCATGGTCGGAATCAGCGGAAAAGCTGACGCAGCTGAAGCAAAATCAAAAGGCAACAAAGAAATTTCCGGAGCGCGAGAAAACGATAAGTCTGGTCGAGAAAACGGTAAGTCGGCACGAAACCCTGAAAACGGCAGCACTTCAAGCGAACTAAAAATCGTCAAACCGAAACATCTGGTCAAAGGCGACACAGTAGGCATCGTCGCGCCGGCAAGCCCGCTTGAAAACGAAACGGAAATTGAATACACCTATCAATGGCTGAAAAAAATCGGTCTTAAATACAAAGTCGGCAAGCATGTTTTCGACAGCTACAGCGACTTTGCAGGTAGCGACGCAAATCGTCTCGCTGATTTCAATTCCATGTGGGCAGACCCCGAAGTGAAAGCTGTGATGCCCATGCGCGGAGGCAACGGAGCAGCCCGGCTTTTGGCGGGCATCGACTACGACATGATTGCCAAAAATCCAAAAATCATCGTCGGATATTCGGACATCACTTCTCTACTTGTAGCCATTCATCAAAGAACTGGACTTGTGACCTTCCACGGACCGATGATGGGCGGCTTTTTTGAAGGTTCGTACACATATCACAACTACCTGAAAGCGGTGATGAGCAACAAACCAATTGGTCTTGTCACAGACAAAGAAGACAAAGAATTGTGGAATCCGGAAGGACCGCCAACTCGATTCATCATTGCCAAAGGCAAAGCCCGAGGTCGTTTAACCGGTGGTTGTATGACACTGATCCGGCAATTGATGGGCACTCCATACGAAATCGACACGGAAGGAAAAATTCTTTTCCTGGAAGATCTAGATGCAGAGCCGCATGAAATCGACCGTATGCTCTATCAACTCCATTTGGCAGGAAAACTCGAAAAGGCTGCCGGCATCGTAATCGGTGAATGCACAAATTGCGCCCCGGGCTCAAGCGGCAGAAACAATTTCCCACTCAATTTCAGTCTCGACCGCATTCTAGAGCAGCGTTTGTCAGGACTGGGCATCCCAGTAATTTACGGTTTACGCTTCGGCCACAGCAAAGAAAAATTCACCATACCACTAGGGGTGATGGCATCGATTGACGCGAGCGACAACGGCGTCCGCTTCAAAATCGAAGAAAGCGCAACAGTATGAGACTTTAAGAAATGCCCGCACCGATTCACATAAGCAGACGAGACCTGCTGGGCAGGCGAGAGCTGATAAGCAGGCGACAACTGATTAGCAGGCGAGAGCTGATAAGCAACGGGACAAAAGCGCTGATTTCGGCAGCAATTTTTTCAAAGGGAATAGAGCAGATGGCCCAGGCAAAACATCAAACCAAAGACAGACCTTCCACAATTGCCGCAAGACCGGAAGGGCAAAAGGTACTCAAACCAAAAGCGCTAAAACCGGGAGATCGTGTTGCCGTCTTGTGTCCCGCCGGTCGCCCTCACAATCCTGCCTCTGTCAATCGAGCTAAGGCAATTGTAGAGGAAATGGGATTTAAACCGGTAGTAGGAAAAAACGCTCTCAAGATTTACGGCACAATGGCCGGAACCGATGAAGAAAGACTGTCAGACTTCAATGACGCATTGACGGATGACTCTATCGCAGGAATCTTCTGCGTAACCGGTGGTTATGGCGCTCTGCACCTGGTCGACAAAATCGACTGGGACAAATTGAAGGAAAATCCGAAAGTTATAGCCGGTTCTGACGACATCTGTCATCTGTTGCTTGCAGCATATGCACGCACAGGAATCGTTTCTCTCCATGCACCCAATATGGACCGCATTTCTAGCCAGCAATCGTTCGATTCGCTCAAGCAAGCCGTCACATCAAAAGATCCGCTGCCCTTAGTGAAATCGAATTACTGGGGAATTGAAGCGTCCACTGACGGCTCATCAGAAAAACAGGCACGCCTGCCCGACGACAAATGGCAAATTGCGTATTCCTATGCAGCAGTGGAAGGCACAGGGGAAGGTCCGCTTATGGGCGGCAATTTGACTGCACTCGGTTCACTCATGGGCACTCCGTATCAGCCATCATTCAAGAACGCCGTTCTCTTTCTGGAAGATATAAATGAAGATCACGGTGTGTTAGACCGCTGGTTCACCAACCTCTATTTGGCAGGCGCACTCAGCGAAATCTCCGCTGTAGCAATGGGCGATTTCGAAAATTGCCGCACAAAGGAATGCTTCAACATGTATTCGCTGGAAGATCTTTTCGGCGATCGAATGAAAGAACTAAACAGACCGTGCTGTTTTGGCATGCCCCTGGGTCAATCGGTTCGTTCACTAACTGCGCCAATCGGCGTCAATGTAAAACTCGATGCCACCAAAGGCACTATCACTTACTTAGAATCTGCAGTTTCATAAAACACAAAGGCGAAAAGAGAGCGGCTAACCCTCCCTTCTCGGCTGTCCCGTATAAAATTGTCGTCGTCCTTCGTAGAAAAAAGGACTCATAGTAATTCGGCAAAGCATAACGTGAGCACTGGACTGCTTTGCCGAGGGTCTCCTTCAAAGGGGCGGCTTCAGGACCGCTTCCTAGGGTTCATTGAGACTCTGCTTCAGTGACAGGCGCCTCTTTGATTTGATTAGAGTATATGAGCGTAAGAGTTACAATTTGATGACATTCTTATTTCTCAAACGGAGTGTAGACGCCTTTATATATGGTGCCCGAGGTTCCGCGTTTTCCAGGCAACAAAATCGTTCCATAGCGCAGTGTGACGTCACCTTCGTACATCATGTTCTTTATCAAGTCCTCGCCTGAAATTGTCGAACCTGATACTGCGGTGTCATCACTTGGTCCCCATGGATTGCTGATTTTCACTTTAGTGGGCGGACCATGCTCGATTCCGTTTACTAAAACAACATGTGCACCGGGTCCCTTTCGATCACTTTTTTCATCGTCCGGTTTACGAAAAGGAACTTTGTCTCCATCCACCGAAACAATTATGGGTTTGCCTTTGCCCAATTCAAGTGCTTTTTCCAAGTCAGCCATTGAGGTAACCCAGCAGACAGCGGTTTCTTCGCCGGTAAGTTGATAACGCAGCTCGGCAATTTCTTTCATTTCCAGTCCATCAAATTTTCCGAAATTTCCGGACTTCTCGAATTTTCCGTGCTCCTTACCCTTCTGAAACTTTCCGGTTCCGTCGGCCGTGTTTTTGAATGAGCCCGGGTAATAATGGGCTTGCAGAGCCGCAGTTTGAAACACACGGCTGGCTAGATCTCTGCCACTCAAGTCGGACATTTTGAGATTGTTTTCGTCAAAACGCACCGTTTTGCCGCCGGTCGTTTTATATGTCTCACTGCCATTCCCGTCTTTTGAAACAGCGTCAACAACAAAATCGACATATTTTGCTGGATAGTCTTTTGCCATCTCAATTTCCAAAACCGCAACGTTGCACGTCGGAGAACGCCCTTGCACGATTTCGTCAGCATAAGCAACGTGGTGCAT
>PNLN01000037.1 GCA_013823055.1 Cyanobacteria bacterium DS2.3.42 | reverse complement strand
ATGGCCTTCTACCGTTGCGTTACCGAAGGTAAGCCAACAGTATTTCGAATCGCGCGACGGCGCACTGTATATAAAGCAGGTCTGCGAAACATATCCCAAATTATTGGTAGGACTTTTCGGCGCTCGCATCGCGCACACTCAAAGGCAAGCAGACCATCCACATATTGCCCTCATGTACAACAAGTTTCTCGAAGCCAAACCCAAATGGTTGCGATTGAATCCCGAGCCGGTGTACGTCTCCACTATTTGCCGCATGAATGTCGCCAATTTCAATGCTAATGAGCCCAATGCCGCAATAGATGCAGTCAATATAGTTGACCATCTGGCGCCTCTTGGTCTGGTTCCTGAATATGCTTACATGGATGCCCTGGTGGCAGAGCTTTCCGACCGTGCCAAGTCGGGCAATCTCAAACATCCACTCGCTTCAATGCTATCCGACTACACTCCCATAGCCGATCCCAGCAAGGCCGCTCCTAAAGCGGAGCCCAAGCCCGATGCAAAGCCTAAGGCAGTGGGTGCAAATGAAGCAGTTAAAGGCGGCAGTACTGAGGACCGTTAGCCTGGACAACACTTAAGCTAGAAGGTACCTGTGCCGCATTCATGTTAGGATTAGGTTGCACAAAGTGCATGGAATTGAGGACTGTCAATGTTCAACGTAGGTCCCGGTGAAATAGCCGTAGTTTTCGGGCTGGCGCTCGTATTATTCGGACCCAAGAAATTGCCGGAGCTCGGCAAGGCTCTCGGACAGGGCTTGGGCAACTTCAAGAAGAGTTTGACGGACGCGCAAACAGAAATGAAGGCAGCCATGGAAATTGAGGACAAACTAAGTCTCAAGTTCCCGAAGAAGAAGCCAAGCCGCAAGCCTGAGTTCATTTAGCAGATTTACAAGTTTAAATGCCGCGAAAGACTGGAAACACCAATACCGGTCCCACTGGGGGTCCGAAAGAAGGCAGCCCGAAAAGGGCGAAGCAAACAGGAGACGTACAAAACGTGTCTACTGTTGAGTCTTCGACTGAAGACAAAGGACAGGACAAAGGCAAATCCCGCGAAAACCGCATCGCCAAAGACGACGAATTTCGCGTCCAGTACAGCAAACCGGCTCCGCAGCCCCCGGATAATCCAAAGACCAAATTCGAAGTAGTTTCCAGCTTCAAGCCCGCAGGTGACCAGCCCAAAGCGATTGCTGCGCTCAAAACCGGCATTGAGCAGAATTTGCGCTTTCAAACATTGCTCGGTGTCACAGGCTCGGGCAAGACGATGACCATGGCGCAGCTGATTGAAGAGACGCAAATGCCTGCGCTTGTTCTTGCACACAACAAGACTCTGGCGGCTCAACTCACAAATGAAATGCGCGAGTTTTTTCCTAACAATGCAGTCGAATATTTCATCAGCTATTACGACTATTACCAGCCAGAGTCGTACATTCCATCAACCGATACCTTTATTGAAAAAGAAGCCAGCATCAACGATGAAATCGACCGCTTGCGGCACTCTACGACGCGCTCACTGTGGGAACGCAATGACGTAGTCGTAGTCGGTTCGGTAAGTTGCATTTACGGTCTGGGCGTGCCGGAGCGCTATCTTTCTGCTGCAATTGAGTTGAAACTCGGTCAGATCATTGACCGCCATGAGATTCTCACCTCACTGGTAAACATCCATTACGCCCGCAACGACATGGTCGTGGAGCGTTCGCGCTTCCGAGCTCGCGGCGATGTTATTGAAGTTTATCCATCATATGAAGAGCGCATTTTACGCATCGAACTTTTCGGAGACGAAGTAGAACGGCTGGCCATAGTCAATCCCGTCACCGGTGAAATTGAAGAGCTGGCAGATGTCGTGAGAATTTATCCGGCAAAACACTATGTTGCCGATGAGCAAGAGCTGGAAAGATCTATTGAACGGATCGAGCAAGAGCTTGCAGAACGGCTTGAAGAGCTGGGCAACCAGGGCAAACTTTTGGAAGCACAGAGATTGAAACAGCGCACGCGCTTCGATCTGGAAATGTTGAAAGAAGTCGGCTACTGCAACGGCATCGAAAATTATTCACGCGTGCTCGAAGGAAGGGAGCCCGGGCAGCCGCCTCAAACCCTTGTCGATTACTTCGTCAGAAAATTTGGACGAGATGGTTTTCTCACTTTCATCGACGAATCTCATGTCACTTTGCCGCAATTGCAAGGTATGTATGCCGGCGACCGATCGCGCAAAGACACGCTCGTTGAATACGGTTTTCGCTTGCCATGCGCGCGCGACAATCGCCCGCTCACGTACGACGAGTTTTTCTCCAAAGTCGGCAAAACAGTTTTTGTCTCTGCCACGCCTGGAGACAATGAAATGAAAATCAGCAGTCAGGTGGTCGAGCAAATCATCCGCCCCACCGGGCTTGTCGATCCGGAAATAGATGTGCGCCCGATTGAAGGGCAGATTGATGACCTTATAAGAGAGATCAAGTTACGCTCTGCAATCAACGAGCGAGTGCTTGTCACGACACTGACGAAGCGCATGGCCGAAGACCTCACCGAGTATCTGCAAGAACTCGGTATTCGCGTGCGCTGGTTGCATAGCGATATCAAGGCACTTGAGAGAATCGAGCTTTTGCGCGACTTGCGCCTGGGCGAATTCGACGTGCTGGTTGGAGTCAATCTATTAAGAGAGGGCCTCGACCTTCCGGAAGTCAGTCTCGTCGTCATCATGGAAGCGGATAAAGAGGGCTTCTTGAGGGCCGAGAGGTCACTTGTTCAAACGATAGGACGGGCAGCTAGAAACTCAGCGGGACGTGTAGTTATGTATGCAGATCGCATGACAGACTCAATGTCCAGGGCAATTGGCGAGACTCAGCGCCGCCGCACGATTCAAAAACAATACAATGAAGACAACAATATAGTCCCGACGACAATCATGAAGACTGTCTCTAACCCCATTCTGGAAGCTTTGCGCGGCAGACCGGAAGAGTCGGACGATTTGTCTATCGGCGAGATGCTCTTCCTCGAGGGTGGGGAAACCCGCCGTGAAACTGCCGGCAGCAATCAGCGAGCAATACCCGGATTGATTAAGAAGCTCGAGAAGGAAATGAAGCAAGCCGCCAAGAATCTTGATTTCGAGCGAGCCGTGGAACTTAGAGATCAGTTAAAAGTATTGCAGGAACGATCTTTGAAGAACCGAAAACAGTAGCGGGCGCAGGCATTCGAGACATAGACCAGATATTTCGAACGGCTTAAACTCCGTTAACAAGACAGGCACAACTGCATATCCACACTTATACTGAGGTTAGGCGTTGCCAAGCAACCTATGTTTTTTGGCGCTCAGCGATCTCTTGACGACCCTTCCGTACAGAACGCTCGAAACAAACGTCTATAGAAGGTACGCGAGGCTCAAGCCCGAGCGTGAAAAAAGGAATCTGGATTGCACTCTCCTATCTGACCCCGCCCAGCCTTTGAGCACTGTGACGTCTACGACTGTCACAAACACATTGCGCGGAATTGTTAGGGAACTATTTAGAAACCACTTGAATACAAAAGACGCACCTATGATGCAAAAACGGAGTTCGCTTAGGAATTCTCTCCATCCTCAATAATTGGTCCGCTTCGGGGACATTTAAAAACCATTCGGATGGAATAAGAGCTTTCTAATCGCGGCGAACAGTCGATTTTGGTTTGCGTTGCTTACCTGCTCGGAAACGAAACACTTATATAGAGGCAGTTATGGCGAAAAAGTCCCCGGATAGCGAAAAAGTTATGGGCGGTGCACTCGTAGAAGACGAGAACATTGCAAAAAGAAACGAATTAGAAGACCTGGATCTTATGGATGATGGCGATCAGTTCACCATCATTGACGACGAAGAAGATCCACTGGCGGATGACGATGACAGCACACCTGTCGCCGAACTTCCTTCCAGCAGAGAGATTGCAACCGAAGATTCGGTAAGACTGTATCTCCGCGAGATCGGTCGTATTCAACTGCTCAAGCCGGATGAAGAAATCGAGCTGGCACGACGAATTTTGCAAGGCGACATGATGGCGAAGAGAAAGTTGGTTCAAGCCAACCTCCGCTTGGTCGTATCCATCGCCAAGAAGTACATTGGACGCGGTCTCTCTTTCCTTGATTTGATTCAGGAAGGCAACCTCGGTTTGATCCGCGCCTCCGAAAAGTTCGATCACGAACGTGGTTACAAATTCTCGACATACGCTACATGGTGGATTCGTCAAGCAATCACCCGCGCTCTTGCCGACAAGTCGCGCACAATCCGTGTGCCTGTGCACATGGTTGAAACCATCAACAAACTGAAGAAAGTAACGCGCCAATTGGCTCAAGAACTGAATCGCAAGCCGACCGAACAAGAACTGGCTAAGTCGATGGATGTTTCTCTGGTCAAACTGCACGAAATCATCAAAGCAGCTAAAGAGCCTATTTCACTGGAAACACCAATCGGCAAGGAAGAAGATTCCCGCCTCGGCGATTTCATTGAAGACGCCGAAACTGACAGACCGGAAACCACCGTCACCCACGAACTTCTCCGCCAAGATCTGGCGAAGATGCTCAACGAACTGACTCCTCGCGAGCGCGATGTGCTCCGCCTGCGTTTCGGTCTCGATGACGGCAGACAACGGACTCTGGAAGAAGTCGGACAATTGTTTGCAGTAACTCGCGAACGAGTCAGACAGATTGAATTCAAGGCACTCAGAAAACTGAGACAGCCAGGTCGCTCCTCAAGACTGAGAGAGTACCTCTAAAAAGAAATCGAGGCGCCCGAGTTCAAAGAGCTCGGGCGCACTCAACTTATAGGGATCAAAGCGGACCAACGGGGGATAGATGAGTGAGCTACTCTGATGATTATGCGACTACTTTAGACTCGCAAGATCCAATTCAAGACTCGCCAGTAACCACCGAGCGTGTAGTTGATACACAATCAGGATTTCTCGTTGTCATTAAAAGATTGGAAGCCCGCCTTGCGTTGTCTGTAAAGCGCCGCATTGGCACACCTCCGTCTAGTTCAATTCTTCTAACTCAAGATGAGTCGCTGAAGCTCGCTCGAATCCTGGCAGACAATCAAGCTCCAGGCGAAAACGGCAAGGCACAAAAACCCAGTTTTGGTCGCGATATCGACAACTGGATAAACACCCTCTCGGGTTCCAAAACCCAAGAAAAGCAAGTATTGGAATCCGCAGCCGGCGAGCTTGATCAGTACAATCAACTCGATCAATATGAATCCGGCGAAGGCGAAGGACTGGAACGTTCACCAGCTTCACGCTGGGACAAATTCATGATGGACGAGCCCAATCCTGAAGCTCGTCGTGCCGCAAGAAAACAACGCAAACGCCAGCCGATAACCATTCCGCCGGGCGCCAAGAAAGTAGCAATCGGTCTGGCTGCAACACTGGTTGTAGCTGCGATCGCAGGCACAATAATCGCCAATTTCAAAGCTCCCGAAAAGTCGGCAGCAAAACCCGACGTTCTAGCCGCCGCACCACTTTCCGATACCAAAGTCGACAAGTTTGCTCGCACTTTCGTCTCCAACATGCTGGACTTTGGACCATCGACTTATCGCATGTCTCAAGTACAAGCGATGTCGGTTATGAAGGCAGACCTGCTGGACAATTACTGGCAAGAAACCAATTTTCCGCTCTCCAAGCGTCAATTGGCTGGTCTGCCTCAGAATCAGACTGTGCTGATTACGAAGGTAACTCAAGAGCGCGTCGATGAAACCACCAAAGATGTAGATATTTACGCGGAACTTGTCAGCGCCGACAATAAAATGAGCAGCCCAGTTCACTTAAAACTGAAAGTCGCCCAAACAGCAGACAATGCTCTGCAAGTTACTGAGCAGAAAGATCTGACTGCCGGCACGCACGAGTAATCGCAACGACTGATCGTTTTGAAATCCATCAAAGCGGGCGCAATATATGCGCCCGTTTTTATTTGGTGAATCATGAATCGCTCAATCCTAAAACACGTCATTATGCCATCCACTCTTGCTGTTTTCATCCACTGTTGTCCTGCAGCGGAGGCAGAGACAGTTACACTCAACAGCAATGAGATGCACAAAGCCAGTGAACATGTTTCTTTTGGAATTCGATTTTTTGGTTTGACCTATCTGAGTTTTGAAAATCCCTCAGAGAAAAATGGAAACAACATCGAAGGTTACAAGCAGATCTCGGTCTGGGACAAAGGGAAACTAGTAACAATCAATGTTTCAGATGAGGACTGGCAAGAAACCAGAGTACGCACCACAAATGGTTGTGAAGTCGGAAGACGCCTTTCGAAAGCCAAATTTACTTATGAGGTAAAGCCTCAAGCTCAACCAGCCGAAAGTAAACCAATCGAAGGAACTGATGTGAAGTTGGTTTCCGTCGTTAGATATGAAGCACCCAAACGGAAATAACGGTTTAACCGCCTTGCAGTAATTTCGCCCATTCGCGCGCGACGCCGGCGGTGCTTTCACGCAATGCGCGCAAGGCTTCGGTGCGCTTCATGATCGGCATCACAGCTTCCATACCACCGGATCGCATTGCTGTAATGCCTTCCTGTTGCATGCTCACCACTTCTGCATCAATGGCATCCATTACTGCCAAGAGTGAATAAGTGATCGTTTCGGCAGGACTTTGCACCGGCGCTGCTAGTTCGCCGGGCATGACCTGCTCGGCAGCTTTTTCAGCAACAGCATCAAACACGAGCGGTTCTGTTTCACTTACGTCTCCTCGCGAAACACGAACCAGCCGAGCGAAGATCTTCTTAGAAAGTGATGGAACTTGCGAACTTCTCAGCGGCTTGCCATCTACCGCCCAACCAGGGCCTTCTTTGAACATTTGAATAGCCAGCTCGATAAACGCAGGAATTGCTGGACGATTGGTCTCGTCCTCATAAAGAAATTTCGGCGGGATGAATGAGAACCTAACTGATTTTGTGTCGCCGCGCGCATGCATTCCCCAGACACTATTTTGCAAATAACCTTGATACATCTTGCTTGGATCCAGAGTGCCATCGCCGGCAGGGCGTCTGCATGTGACAACGAAAGAACGATTTTCTTCAGTCTGGTTGTACTGATAGGCGTAGCGATTGAAGTCGTCAAAAAGCGTGTCCATCAGCGCAACCATGCTCAATTGGCAAAGCGGATCCTCAAGAGTGGCAGTAGCTGTCGCGTTCGAATCAACATTTTCATTGACGTTCTGCAGCCAGGCCATCGTTTGGTCGCCTACGAATGACTTATTCAAGGAAGATAGAACTTTTCTGGAAAGATCTTCTGTTTGCCTGCGTCTGATCTGATTGAATACTTCGCCCTGGTCTTTGCTCATACTTCCCCCTGAACCCTTACGTTCGCTAATTGGCTCATAAACAATCGTAGTTCCTACTCTGGTTGTTCCTCAAAAAAACGCAGAATATCTCTTGATTAGTGAAAAGTTTGCGCAAACTTTTCGATCGAAAACGATCACCCGAAAAGGGAATATCGATGTCTAAAGCAAAGAGATATTGGTAGTTTGAGCTATTTTCTGATTCTTATCAAGAAGTAAACAGCAACCCAGGCAATCATCGCACCGCACATGTCAACGGTGGCGTCTGAAAGAGTGGCGCTGCGGCCAGGGACAAACGATTGGTGCCACTCATCAAAAAATGCATTGCCAAGACAGAACAAATAAGCAAAAAGGCTCAAGCGCACGTTCCCCCAGCCGCTTGCAAATGCTGATTTCGAAACAGCGTAGCGCGTCAACACAAACAGAACTGCATATTCAAACATGTGCGCAAACTTGCGAACTGGCACATTAGCGTCACCCAGATATGCTTCGGTCACTGCACCGGAGTGGGCCTGATTGGAAAAAAGAAAAATGACTAACACCCACGTGCCAACGGCGCCCCAGGCAAGGAATGGTTTGTAGCTTGTGTCTTTGGGCAAAGCTGTCATCGCCTTCCAACCACTTTTGCACTGGCGACTTTGGGTTCTGTTTTCGATTTGCCTGCTTGCGATTTGAAACTTCTTTTCTTCGCTGAAACATGTGGATGGTCTGTGACAAAGAATCTCCAAGGACGCTCTACCGCAACATTGATTCCAATTCTCTCGGTAATGGTTATGAACTCCGCACCGTATTTAGTACCGGGCTCCAAATAGAGTGGAGAATCAGGATTTAGAAGATCGACGCCGTTTTGAGTTTTATCTATGTCCCACTGGCGGCAAAGTTTGCCAGGTCCATCGCCTCCGGGAATTCCAAGCGCTCTAATCAGCACCGCCCCTGGTGTACCTTCATTTTCAGTCACAACATTCAAACAGAAATACATGCCGTAAATAAAGTAAACGTATGCAAATCCCGGAGGACCAAACATAACGCGGCAACGATCGGTGATTCCTCGAAATGCATGGCAAGCCGGATCGTCCTGCGTGTAAGCTTCTACTTCAACAATAGGAGCGCGCAATACTTCTCCTGAAGGCAAGGTTCGAACCAGCTGAACGCCAAGAAGATCGGGCGCCACTTCTACAGTCGGTCGCGCGAAAAAATCTCGTGTCAGCTTCGTACTTACTTTCACAAGTACATAGTCTAACAAATGTGAGTTGCTGTTCGCTGAATCTACTTATACAGCCAACTATCTCATCGCGCGGACAAATGTTTGAACTCCGCGCCTGGCATAATACCCTGCGCCTCTATTCATCATTCGGCCTCTTGCAAGTTGCCCTTGTTGTTGCCTGCGCGCACGCTTCGCCATACCCGGCATTTGTGCCGTATTGCCCATCAAAGGTTGGCCCTTAGCCAGGTCTTTATTGACCTCGCCGGTAGCTGTGCGTTGGTCTTCATTCTTGTTGTAGAACGGTCTGCCATAGTCAGTGTATGCCACCACGTCAAATTGCTGATACGGTACAAATGGACGCTGCATCATACGATCGTGCATTATTTGATCGGTAGTTTTGAACGCGCCCATTGGCGGCTTCATTCCTTTTTCTAAGACAACGCTAGCCAATCTCGAATCAAGAATGCAATCTGAAGTTTGCAGTCTGTTTTTTGCTTCGTACTTTTGATCGAAGCCCTGCATTTTGCTTCTTCTGGCTTCTTGCGGCGGATGCGAGCGCAGGTGAGCCTGCTGCATATAGCGGAATCTCTGGTCCTTATCAGCACGCGACAGAGATCTGTCTGTCCAAACTTTATACAAGTCTTGTCCTAGTCTCAGCTCCGAGACAAGATCTTGTGGAGCCCAATAACCTGGCAAGCAGGTCATCACGGTACCGTCAGGCGCCAAGACAAATGTCTGCAAGTTGTGCGGACCGGCACCATTTGTTGTGGCGACAGCATTGCCGGTAGGCATGTGCACGCCGGACACGCCGGCATATGACTCGCCGGTGATATCTTGGTAGCCGGTGACAAAATCGTTTTTCAAAACGGAGAAGGCTGGTTCCTGCGAGAGCGACACGGCTCTCAGCGAATTACCGGCCGATCAGGTGGCGCCGTCGATCTTACCGAGCATGTGGATCCAGACCACAAGTTTGCCGGTACGAGCACCTTCTTGTAACGCTTGCGGCAAACTGGTGTACCAGTCCATGCCTGTAGATAATTCTCTAACTCGATAGGCTGCCACATCGCCTTTGATTAATGGCACGGCAAAAACCTGCGGTATCGCTATAAGCGTCAACGCAGCCAGGCTTAACAGATATTTTTTCATCAACTGACTGGCTCCAATAAGTGAGGGGATACTTGCCCGTCAGGGGGTCCTATCTTTGAATACGTATCGAGCGACAAAAAAGTTCAAAATTTCGAGGGTCAGAAAGATTAAATCTGAACTCCGATAATACATATGTACCCGATATAGCCTTCATCGCGCAAATGTACGCCGACTGGGCATTTGCGCAGTTAACAAAGATTTCTTCTTCTGTGAAACCGCGTCTAATGCCAGATTTGCCTGTAAAAGGGACAATTATCAGGTGGCAAAGCAGCCACAACCGGCAAATTCAGACAAACGGGCGGAAACAAACGTGTGCGGAATCGTAGGCTACCTCAACCTTAATAACGAGAAACTGGACGGCTCAAAAGAGCTGATTGGCGCCATGTGCCACTCTATCGCCCACCGTGGTCCGGATGAGGAAGGCTCAATTGTCATAGATTCAGCAGCTCTTGGCATGACGCGCCTGAGCATCATCGACCTTTCTACCGGTCAGCAGCCTATACCAAACAGCGACGAAAGCGCCTGGATTGTCTTCAATGGCGAAATCTACAACTACAAAGAAATCCGCGAGCACCTGCTGGCTAAGGGTCACAAGTTCAAAACAGCCAGCGACACTGAGTCTATAGTCCACTTGTATGAAGAATACGGCGTGGACTGCTTGCAGCACCTGGAAGGCATGTTCGCCTTTGCCATCTGGGATAGAGCCAAACAGAGACTGTTTATCGCTCGCGACCGCATGGGCGAAAAACCGCTCCACTGGGGCATTTTCGATGGGCAATTCGTCTTCGGCTCGGAAATAAAGGGCCTTTTGGCTCACCCCAAAGTGAGCAGAGAGCTCAACCCCGCCGCCCTTATGAAGTATCTGGCACTGGAATACGTACCAGCGCCAAGTTCAATTTTCAAAGGCATCAACAAGCTGATGCCGGCACACTACCTGATTCTCGAAGGTGGTCAGGTTTCAATAAAGAACTATTGGAACCCCGAGCCGGAAGCCTGCAAACTCAACGAGAATGAGGCTTCTGAGCGCCTGATGGAATTGCTGAAACGTTCCATCGAATTGCGCCTGATTTCCGATGTTCCGCTGGGGATCTTCCTTTCGGGCGGAATTGACTCTTCAGGTATTGCCGCCATCGCCACAAAAATTGCCGGGCGCCCGATCAAGACGTTTTCCATTGGTTTTGCCGACCGCTCATTCGATGAGTCTGAGCACGCCCTGGCTGTCTCGAAGCACATAGAAAGTGACCACAGCGTAGTCACCTTCGAGCCCGAACTGGCATTCGAAACGATGACAGAGCTCTGGAATTACCTCGACGAACCGATTGCAGACGCTTCAATCGTGCCGACTTTCTTCCTTTCGAAGATGACGAAGCGAGACGTCACCGTCGCGCTTGCAGGCGAGGGCGGCGATGAGCTTTTCGGCGGCTATCCGACTTATCAGGCTCACCAGATGGCGGCGCTGTGGAAGACCGTGCCGCGTGCTCTGCGCCGTAATTTCATTGAGCCTGCGCTGATGAAACTGCCGGTCTCGCTCAACAATCTCAGTTTTGATTTTAAGGTCAAACGGTTCATTTCAGCCGTAGACGAGCCGCCGATGCGCCGGCACCTCAGGTGGTTGGGTTCAATTCCTGTGAAAGAACACAGCAGCTTGCTGACACCGGAGATGTACAGCCTGGCACGTGCGGGCAATCTTTCAGAAAATGAAGAAGACCTATTCGATGCGCCTGGATTCGACCGCGTGCTTATGCCAGCGTCTGCCGGCAAGGACACAGCAGCTTCTGCCATGCGCCTGGATTTAAGCACTTATTTACCGGACGATTTGCTGGTAAAGTCGGACAGAGCTTCAATGGCTGCTTCCCTCGAGGTTCGCCTGCCCTTCCTGGCTTACCCGCTAGTCGAATTCGCTCTTTCATTGCCCACGTCGATGAAGCTGAGCCACACTAACACCAAGCTTCTTCTAAGAAAGACTGTGGCGCCATTATTGCCGGAGTATATACTCAAGCGACCCAAGAAAGGCTTCGGAATCCCTGTCGGCAAGTGGATCAAAGGTGAGTTTCGTCCGATTGTAGACGAGCTTCTGGATGAAGCTTTCTTGCGCCAGCAAGGCATATTCCAGCCGCAGTACGTGCGGGCATTGCTCAAACAGCACGATGACGGAGTTGCCGACAGGCGCAAAGAACTCTGGACCATTCTTCAATTCCAGTGGTGGTGGCGCAAATTCTTCATGGCATCTCGCGCCAGCGAGCTGGTCACGAATTGCAAACACTAAAAACGGAAAAGCCGCAAAGCCCCGGCAGCAAACGATTTCAGAAACCTGCGCCCGCTAATGCCGGCAATTTCATAAAGGGCAAATGGCTCAAGGCGCCAAAGGCTTAGCGTTCTATACACAGGGCATATAACTCTTGATTAGGTGCGGGACGCCTGCGTACCTGTCCCTAGATCAATGCATCTGTTAGACTCAGATTGTGGGCCCTGACTCGTTTTAGAATATTCGCACCGTAAAAAGTGACTGGCACGGAACGCATCTCGCAAGAAGCAAAACTTCCTCCCAAAGAGGAATTCTTTGACGCGATCAAAAGGCATATCTGCCAAATCCTAGGTTTTGATTACGGCTTCATTGATTTGAGCAGGCAACATGATTTGCTCAACGTCTATACCTTCTCGGCCGCCGATGACGATGTCGAAGCGCGCCAATTTGTGGAGCAGTTGCAAGACGAGCATGAGCAACCACTGGCAGTGGCAAATACCCACCTGGCGCAAAAGGTCACACACACTCAAGCACCCTGGGTCGGACGCGCTTTCAACAAGAACAAAGACGAGTCAGACGATCCGGAAGGCTATCCGTATGTAATAGTGCCGATGATGGAAAATCCTGTCTTTGGCACAGGCAAGCAGCGCGGATTGATTCGTGTAATTTCCTTCGACAGTTCAAGAGAAGTGTCTGCACAAGATGTTTCTACACTTAAAAATTTGGGCGAGCACCTGACCAGCAAATTGCCGAAGGCCGCCGATCTCTTTGCCGCTGAAGAAGATGAAGACGAGGCAAGCGATAGTTTCACTCAAAAAGATGTCGTCTTAATCGCCCATTCCAACAGACTTTCGCGCCGCCGCTATTCTCGCGTGCTGGGCAATCGCTATCAACTTTTAGAAGCGGAAAGCAGCGACAAGGCGATGGAATTGTTGCATCAAAATCGAATCGACCTCATTTTGCTCGACGCTGAAATTCAGGGAACTTCAGGATATGCCTTCTGCTCGGTCTTGAAAGAATCGCAGCAGTGGAAGCAAGTGCCGGTCATTCTCATTGCCACCGAAGCCAATTTTAGTGATACAGCAATTTCCAATTCTCGCATCGAGGGCTTTAAAGCCGGTGCCGATGACTGCCTTGCTGACACCTGCGCAGACGCCGAGTTACTCGCTCGAGTCAAATCATCGCTGAAGCACAGACGCATCGAAAAGGAATTGGCTTCTCAATTGCAGCTCCTGGACGATTATGCGCAAAGACTCGAGGAAGCAACAGAAAAGCTGCACAAAGACAAGGCAGAAGAACAGGTCAAGGCAGCCAATTACCAGAAGGCAAAATCCGATTCGGAATTGCTGCGCAATCAGGACAATCTGCTGCACCGTATCAGCAACACAATCAGGCGTTCTTTCGACATCAATGCCAACCTCCGCGATATGCTCGAAGAGCTGGCCGGCTGGCGTGAATTGGATTGCTGTTTTGTTGTTTTGCCAAGCGAAGAAGAGCCGCAGGATTCGATTAGAGCTGAGTACACGACTGAAGTCGACTTCAGCATAATCAACTCAAACAGCGACATTAAGTGCCTGGAAATTTTCAAAAAGCATTTCCAAGTCGAACAAGCGCTTGTCTGCAATGACGCAGAAACAGACAGGAAATTCGCTCCTTTCAGAGAGCAAAGTCTGACGTCGGTGCCGATATTGTCGATGTTCCTCATACCGGTAACGTACGAGCAAAAACTGCTGGGCCTTCTGGGTGGATTCAGATGTGAAAGAGTCGCCCACTGGGTACCGGACAACGAAACATTCTTGAAGTCAGTCGCCGACCAGGTCGCATCCGGGGTAATGAATGCGCGATTGTATGCGCGTGTACAGCGCCAAGCCACCACAGACGGTTTGACTACACTCTACAACCACCGCACTGGTCAGGAAAAACTGGCAGAACAATTGCGTGTGGCAGAGCGCTATCAGCGTAATGTTTCAGTCGTGATGATCGACGTCGATCACTTCAAGTCCATCAACGATAATCATGGTCACCCGGCTGGTGATGCCGTTTTACGTTCGGTCGCCAGTGTAATTAAAAACGATTGCCGCGACGTCGACATCCCTGTCAGATATGGCGGAGAGGAATTCCTTCTGGTTCTTCCCGAGGTCAATACCGAAGGAGCAATTGTCGTCGCCGAGCGGATCAGACGCAGCCTGCTTGCCGAGATCGTGCATCATGAAGATGTTGAAATTTGCGTTACCGCATCTATGGGCATAGCTTCGTTTCCTGAGCACGCGCAGAGTCAACAGCAGCTTCTGGACTTAGCCGATAAATCACTGTACCTGTCGAAACGCCTGGGCAGAAACCAGGTACACGCAGCGCAAGATTTGAATCAGGACAATCTAATCGCCATCGAACAGGCAGAGAAGTCGAAATTGGAAGCGGCAGCACCGCCTTACAAGCCCACCAATTTCGTGCCGCCCGCCGTGCCACCTGGCGTGGAAGACAAAGAAGAGCTTGTGCCTGAGGTCGTGGAGATGGTCAAAGCACTCGCTTCCACCCTTTATTCGAAGTCTGAATACAACAAGGTTCACCATTTAGAAACAGCGCGACTCTCTGAATTGCTCGCCAAAGTGATGGGTCTGTCGCAAGGGCAGGTGGAGCAAATACGCGTCGCCGGTTTGCTGCATAATGTCGGAACACTGTCCGTCCCAGCCGAGTTGATGAGCAAAGACGGTGTTTATACAAAAGAAGAAAAAGAAATCATCAAGCAGCAGCCTATTTTAGGCGCCCAACTTTTGCGACCTATTAGAGCCCTGCGCGAAGTTTGCGAAATATTGGAACACCATCATGAACGTTGGGACGGAACAGGATATCCCAGCGGCATGAGCGGCGAAGAAATACCTTTGGCCGCCCGCATAATACACATCGTAGAAAGCTATCATGCAATGATTTCCGATCGCCCGTACAGACCGGCAATGTCCACAGAAAGAGCGATTCAATCGCTTCGTGAAGGCGCAGGCAGCCAGTTTGACCCATTCCTCGTAGACATTTTTGTTGCAGTATTGAACAGCCTGAGAGAAAGTGAGCGCCCCGAAAGGAGCCTGGATAAAGACACCCCCGCATAATTAGGGTTGGCTTGCCATGGTAAATTCAGAGAGTGAATCTAACGATCTGAAACGGCGAATAGAGGCGCTGGAGACTGAGCTGGCTGTAGAAAAATTGAAGGCGAAAAAATTCGAGAAGGATGTCGCCGCGGCTCAAGCGCAAATAAAAGAAATGACAAAAAGGCTGGAGCAAGCTGCACAGTCAAGTCCGGAATCACCACTTCGTGAGAAAACGCAGTTTATAGCAAAGCTGACGCACGAGTTGCGCACGCCCTTGAATGGCATGTTGGGCATGTGCGATTTGCTTTTGAAGACTTCCTTAAATGGAGAACAGAGAGATCAGGCGCTGGTCATCAACGAATCGGCACGATCACTTTTGGAATTAGTCAATGACTTTCTCGATTTTTCTCGTATCGAATCCGGCAAAGCAGAACTTGAAATCATTGATTTCGAGCTGATCGCCAGTGTCGAAGCGATCGCTGACTTGCTTGCCGAGCAGTCCCGCATGAAAGGCATAGAACTGATTTCTTACATATCGCCCAAAATTCCGTCGGTGCTGAAGGGCGATCCTGGTTCAATCAGGCAAGTCCTACTCAACCTGGCGGGCAATTCGGTCAAGTTTACGCAAGCAGGCAGTGTCCTGATGGAAGCCGACCTTTTGGAGTCACACGACGCCGATGACGTCACAGTACGCTTTTCAATCAAAGATACAGGCATTGGCATAGAAAGCGATTACCAAGATCGACTGTTTGAACCTTTTACTCAAGCAAGTCTTTCCGTAAAGCGAGATTTCGGCGGAACCGGTCTCGGATTGACAATATCGAGAGGTCTGGTCAATCTAATGGGCGGCAATTTATTTGTCGCCAGCGCAAAGGGAAAAGGGTCTACTTTCTGGTTCGACTTGCCTCTCAAATCTGTAGGAGGAGGTTTGAATGGCACTGCTACCAGAGAGTTGTCCGGTCGAATTTGCCTGATAATATCAGCGTTTCCGCAGCTCTCAATGGTGCTGGACAGCTATGCTGCGTCATGGGGAATGCGTGTCATCAACACCAACTCGATTGAATCAGCCTTCAATGTTCTACCCACAATCGACCAGCAAAAGAAAGCAGGGGTTGTAATTATCGATGGCGATTCTGTTGATGCCCACAGGCTTTTCATTGAAGCGGAGCAACGCAATCTGCTGTCACCAAAGATTCGCATGCTCCTTCTGACGTCTAATTACAATGAAGACGTAGAATCGCATATGGTGGCAGAAGGTTTCGCCGCTCTGCTGGCAAAACCAGTAAAGTACTGGAGCTTTTACAACACACTCGAGCACATATTGGTCAAGTCGCTATCTCCACGGCTAGATCGCCGATTGACCATGCAAATTCCAAAACTAGCACATGCAGACAAAGTGATATTGGTAGCAGACGACAGCCCTGTCAATCAAAAGGTTGCACTGCTCCAATTGAAAAGCCTCGGACTTATGGCCAGGGCTGTTTCCAGTGGCGAGGAAGCTATCGAAGAAGTTGCTGGTGACGCCTATGCGCTTGTCCTTATGGACTGCCAGATGCCTGATATGGATGGCTATGAAGCAACCAAAGCAATTCGCAAGTCGGAAATTGGAAAAGACAAGCACATCCCCATCATTGCTCTTACCGGCAGCGCCGACGCAGAAGGCCGCGCCAAATGCCTGGAATCTGGCATGGATGAGGTTCTCATCAAACCAGTGGCTCCCAACAAACTTATGGAAGTCATCGATCGTTTCCTTAAAGGTGATTCGGAAAAGGTGCAGCGCACCACGCAAACAATTCTAAAACCAGATGCATCAACCATTGCTGCCACGCCTTTGCGCGATCCAGTCGACTTCGAACAACTCAAGAAGAGCTGCGGTGTCGATGTAGCACACGACATCATTCAAGTTTATCTTTCTGCTGCTGAGACATTACTTGATGGTCTTC
>PNLN01000021.1 GCA_013823055.1 Cyanobacteria bacterium DS2.3.42 | reverse complement strand
CTTCTGGCTTTGAATGTTACCGACAGCAAGTCGCTCCACTGCCGCTCAGTGCGAAAACCCCATTTCGGCAGAAGAAAAAATGGCAGTGAAATGCCTTCGCGCGTGAGGAAAACACTGTCATCGGAAGACAGCAGAGCCAGCGAAATCAAGCCGCCAAAGGCTAGCAGTTCAGCCATGAGTAAAAGAGAGGTCGGTCCATATTGCACAAACTGCCTCAAGACCGCGCTTGAAAGAATAATGAAGGACCAGAGCAAGAAAACGCCTGATAGCGGCACGAAAACAAAAAGTGAACGGTTTAAGACTAGAACTGGAAAGGTTCTATAGCGGATGTTTACTTCTGCTTCCGACATGCTTTCTTACTTTGTCGCTCTGAGAGTCATCAAGACAATGTTCCCTTTGAAATCTCTAAATATTCGCCTCTGAGAGGCTTTGCAGTAGGCAGTTAGCCCAGACAGAGCTAATGTACGACTGCTTGGATGCGTGCATAATTGCCCTTTTCGACCAAATTGAGGGAAACAAAAAGAGTGAAAAGACGAACTGCCTCTCAGCCTGAGCTGCAAAAGCGGGCAGGAGCGCTGTCTGCGGTAATTGTTGCAATGCTTGCTCAGAGCGTTTTTCTCACTGCACCTTTGACCGTCAAGGCCGCACCCAGCCCGGCTACCACTATTACCAAAATCCCCGGTCAAAACGATGGGTTGTCTCCGCAGCAAATCGAACACATAAGCCGATTGGAGGAGGCACTCAAAAAGGCACGAAATGGTGAAGCCGAAGCCGACGCCCTCTATCAACTTGGTCAATATCATTTTTCAATTGGCGACACAAAGAAAGCGGAGTCTTATTTTCAGTCGTCTAAAGCAACTGAGGACAAGCTGAAGAGACCTGAACAAGCATTGCAGGTACGGATTGCTCTCGCTCACTTGATGATGTCTGACAAACGCTCTGAAGCGGCTCTGCAGATGTACAAAGAAGCGTTGGAAGTCGCAAACAAAAACAAGAACAGCGAACAAATTGCCAGTGTTCTCGATAATATGGCGTCCTGCATGTTGATTGCCGGCGATTATGAACAAGCCGAAAAACTGTTGACCGAAGCGATGCAGGCGACTGCATCTCCAACCGTAAAAGCCAATGCGCTGATAAACCTGGCTGCTGTGGCTGCCGCGCGCCGCAACAATCAATTGGCTCTGGAGCGATCGCAGACAGCAATTGAGCTGGCAACGGGCTCGGAGGAGCTGCGCACACTTGGCTTAGCCTACCGGCAAAAAGGCAGAGCCTATGCCAATATGGGCGATTACGCCAATGCCATTGCCACCTATAGGCAAGCAGCCAAGAATTTCGAAGAAGACGCTGAAGCTGTGCTTCAGGCTCAAGTGCTGCTCAGCATCGGTCAGTTGCAATTGGCTTGCCGCCAACCTCAAGAGGCAAAAGCAGAGCTCAAAAAAGCAATGGAAATTGCCCGCGGCGAAAATGACTCCCATTTGATTATCGAGTGCATGATCGCACTCGGCGCAGCCGAAGCAGACACCGCTAATTTCGACGCAGCCCGTAATCTGCACGGCGAAGCAATCAAATTGGCACAATCAAGCAATAACAAACGCGGTCAGTATCTGGCTGCGTCAGAAGAGGGTTTTGATCTATTGCTCGAAGGCAAAGTGGAAAAGGCTCTGGACAGATTTCTTGAAGCTAATTCTTTAATTGCCAAATCGAACGCTGCCAGCGCAAAAGAGCGTGCCGGCATCCTCAGGGATCTGGGTCTGTGCTACAGATCGCTTGGTCAGATGGACGCGGCAATAAAATACTACATCGAGTCTGCATCGGCGTTTGAGGCGGCTGGTGACATTGAGAATCAAGCTCTTCTCGTAAACAGCGTCGCCGTTGTCTATCTGGATATGGGCAGGCGTGCGGAGTTTGAAAAAGAGTTTGAAATCGCTCGCTCTCTGGCCGCAGCAAGTAAGAGTCAAAGCGTAATTGCCTGCCTGGCATTCAATCAAGCGCAATTTGATTTCATGGCACAGAAGTTTGATTCTGCGCAGAAATCTTACCTGGAAGCAATTGCGGCGGCGCGCGCGGCTAAAGATACGAAGACGGAATGCATGTCCTTAAGTGGACTTGGCTTTACTCAGCTGGCAATGAAAAATGCACAGTCGGCAAAAGAGTCTTTTGGAAAAGCAGCTCAGCTGGCTGAAGCTCAGAATATTTTTGACGCGCGCTGGGATGTTGCACTGGGTTTGGGAAAAACATACAGAAATCTGGGGCTGACGTCAGAGGCGGAAACACAGCTTAAGAACGCAGTGTCTCTGGTCGAAAAGGAACGGACATTTTTATCACGGGACACTTTTAAAACATTCAGTTTGGATCTAAGACAGGAATGTTATTTGGAACTGATTGATCTTTATGCTTCCACCGGGCGCGCCGATCTTGCTTTAGAGCAGGCTGAGAAGGGCAGAGCAAGAGCCTTTCTTGATTTGTTGGCCGGAAGAGTAAGCCGCAGTTCGGCTGACACCGTAGCAGTAATTATCGATGGAACAAATGAAAAGAAGACTGCGGGTGCCGGACAGCAACTAATGGCGATGGCTGAAACCATGCCTGATTCAGTTGTTAGAGGAGTGAAAATCGTTCCTAAGGCGTCCAGTCTTGTCGAATCTTCTGCTTATAGTCCAGTTAATGCGCAGGCGCCCACACTCTCCGAAATCACCGAGCTTGTAAAACGCCACAATGCACATGTAGTTGAGTATTGCATGCTCAAGGACAAACTTTTGATCTGGGTGATAGATCCAAAAGGCGAGATAAAATTGGCACCGCCTGTGATGATCAGTGCAATTGAATTAAAGAAAAAAATACGCGACACACATAATTCGATTGCTACAGCGACCAAGCTGCCGAAAGATTTAGCGGCGCAAGACAAGTCACGCGAAATTCTTCTCAAGGATCTCTACTCACTCTTGATCACGCCGATTCAAGGCTTGCTGCCTGACTCCCCGGATACCGTCATCACCTTTGTGCCTCACGGTGCACTCTTTTCAGTTCCTTTTTCTGCCCTCATGTCCGGCAAGGGAAAATATCTGATTGAAGAGCGCACTGTAAGTTATCTGCCTGCCATCGGCGTCTTGCGTGCTACAGAAAAAATTGCTGCGGAACCTGACAGACCCGCAGACAACACTCTTTTGGCGTTTGGCAATCCAATAACTAAAGTGATTGCATTTCTTGGAACTCTGCCATTTGCAGAAAAGGAAGTGAAGAAAGTCGCCGCATTGTTCGGTGAAGGCAAGGCTACATTGGAAGTAGGAGCGCAAGCGACTAAGGCTGCATATCGTAGTTTGGCTCCGAAGAATTCAGTAATACACCTGGCTACGCACGGGCTTATCTCTGAGGAAAGACCGATGGATTCTGCTCTTGTCCTTGCTCCGGACGGCAGTGATGACGGGCTTCTTACTGTCAAAGACATTCTTTCTATGCCGCCTTTGAAAGCCAAAATGGTCGTCCTTTCAGCCTGCCAGACCGGGCGGGGGAAAATAACCGGAGACGGAGTGGTTGGACTGTCGCGTGCTTTTATCATTGCTGGCGCACCATCTGTAGTGGTGAGTCAGTGGAATGTGGACGACGTCATGACAGAGTATCAAATGGGCGAATTCTACAAAGCGTTTCTTTCTGGTAAGTCCAAAGTTGCCGCACTGAGAGATGCTCAAATCAAGACAATCAGCTTCATGGACAGGCTTCTCGCCCCGCCCCCAGGGCAGGTGGCAAACCGCCCCAACCCACGTTTGTGGGCAGCGTTTCAACTGATAGGCGATACTAACTAGGACTTTACTTTGCTGCCAGTTTGGTTGGGAAGATTGCCGGCTTGGACACTTCAGCTCTCAATCCGCCGTAAAGACGGAAGTTGAAACCAGCCAGTCCGGGACTGGAATTGGCGCCCATATTGAAGATCGGCTCGGCTCTTACAAATGCGGAAATGGGAATATTTCGGTGTAACTGTCGGGCAATTTCTCCGGTCAGAACAAAAGTCTGGTTATTGTTGCCGCCACGCAAATTGCTGTTGCCAAAGTTGGTAAGAAATGTGCAGTCGGTTGTGAACAGCCATGGACTTTTTCGCAGGATATAACCGACTGAATAAAATTGATCGAATTCCTGGAAGCGATCGAGCATTTTCTGAAAGCGAACTTGACCCATAACACTGCCGTAGGCGGCGCCGTGGGTGCCTATGCGCCGGACAACCACTGCCGATGGGATGATGTCGGAAAGGGGTGGCGAACTCGAACTGAGATTAAAGAACAGCTCGCGGCAAAACAGTCCTGCCGTCATTGTGGTTTTATCGTTAATTGTGAAATCGCGATCGGCTCTCAGTCCAACCGAATAGATGTTGCGGCTTAAGACATTGTCTTTGCTTGCATACTGGTCGCGGAAAAAGAAGAAATTGCTTGAAACTCTCGTCTTTCTGTTAAGCGCATAGCCCACGGTGACGTTTGGAATTACGCGATAAACCAGGTCTGCCTGCGGGTCTCTTGATGTTTGAAAAACGTTTGTTTCTAAACGCAAGGAATTTTCGCAACTGCCCGAGAAGAACATTCTGGCAGGCAGTCGGTACAGCATTCGCGCTTTGTATGAATCGAAATTACTGAAAGCGGCGCCACGCTCTGGAATTTTTATTGGCGTAAGATCGAATTGCTGCGTGTCGTCAGGACGCGAAATCGATTGTGCAATCGATGAAGGCATGAGGGGATCGACGGGCGGCTCTAATGCTGATTGGTCAGAGTTTGCAAGTGAACTATCGACATTCTGCAGTTTCAAAGTTTCCAAAGAAGTTTTAGCCGAAGCCTGGCTTTCTGACTGTACTGATTGTTCTTGGTCTGAAACTGCTTGCTGACTGGCAGCGGCGCTGGTTGCATCAGTATTGATGATCGAACTTGAAATATTTGCCTGCACCGCTGGTGATACCGGACTCGGCAACGGACCGCGAGTGGCGCCGAAATCGCCTTCTAAAGCGGATGCAGGAAATGCGCATGAAAGAGTGGCCGCACATGAGACAGTCGTGGACAGGAAGACCAGGTGGAAGGGCTTGGTTTTATTGCTCTTGTCTTTTAGGAACTTGATTTGTTCGGCAGACTTTTCGCCGGTTGCCAGTATCTGATCTGCATGACGACTTCTGGATTATAACTAACCTTTGCACCCCCACCATGACTGGACACTCAAGGTTTTCTTTCAATTCAAGGGGATGAGCTGAAAGACCCGCTGTTCGGCGCTGCCACCGAGGGCGGTGAGATCTCTCTTATGCCGGTTTACTTGAGGCAAGGCTTGTTATCAAGATGGCAGTCTGTCTGCGACAATCGATGCGTCGGTAAAGAAGAGGAATTAGGATGCCCGGTGGAAGAGCTGACAAGGCTGAAAAAATGATTTCGAGCGAACCACGCGACCCTGCTATTCGCGTCATTTTGCTCCCGCGCGATACCAACAAGCATGGCACCATCTTCGGCGGCGTAATCCTCAGCTACATCGACTTGGCCGGTGCTGCAGCAGTCAGTCGTGTCACCGCACAGCGTATTGTCACAGTTGCCATTAAAGAAGTGGTTTTTCACGCACCCGTGCTGGTCGGGGAGGCAGTCAGCTTCTACACCGAGGTGACGCGAGTAGGCAATACGTCCGTTACCGTGCATGTCGATGTCGAATCGATGCGTGGAGACAAGCGTGTCGCCGTCACCGAAGCCGATATAACTTTTGTTTGTGTAGACAAAGACGGGAAGCCTGTGCCGGTTGAGCTCATCAAGCACAATTGATTAAGTTAGCCGTATTCTAAATTCTCGGTTGTAGAACCCGGACTCCGGCTATCATATGCACTGTTTCAACTAATTCTCGGTCAAAATATGATGACAACCGAAACAGAACCACAAGCAAAGGCAGTCCAGGAAAGAATAAGACTTTATCTTGGCACGGGCTGCGGAAAAACTACAGCCACCTTTGGTGTAGTTCTGAGAGCCTTGAGCAAGGGCAAAAACGTTACTCTGGCGTTCTTCGACAAGTTGGAAGAGAATTCCAGCGAAGGCGAAGCGCTGAGAGTCTTGTCAAACGTGCAGCAGCCTGGTTTTGGTAAGCTCACTGTCAAGTATTCAGGCGTCAACCGGATAGGCACAGGACCAAAAGGGAGCTTTCGCCTCTACAGTTCGCCCAACGGCATTTTGCCTGAAGATAAGGCAGAAGCGCTGGCCGGCTTGCAGTTTGTAGCCGAAGCATTGAAGCGCGGAGACGACATCGTTATAGGCGATGAAATTCTTGATGTGGCACGTGTCGGCTTGGTGGACTGGGATGCCGTCAAAGAAGCATTCGACCATCGAAAGGATCCTACCGTCCTCATTCTCACCGGACGCCGCGCCCCTGACTGGTTGATGGAACAAGCCACGACAATTTCAACCACGACACAGCTGCGTCACCATGGCAAAGCCATTGAAGGCATGGACTGCTAAGTCTCTAGTTGTAGCCGGCAATGGCAATTCGGCAGAAAGACGGATGCGTGGCAAGACTTTCTGCCAAACAACCATTGCCGTCTTTTCCGATTCGCCTTAGTGTTTCTTGAGCGAAACAGTCTTATGGCTGGGTGCCGTCGTAACTTCTTTCTTCAGCACTTCCATTGCTTTGGTGAGCTGGACGTCTTTGCCGTCCATAGGTGAGCGCTTGAAGTTCGAATAAGACAGATCGATCCACCATGGACCACGACCTTTATTGTAGTCGTCGTCCTTGAGCACGACTTCGCAATCTTTGTCAGGGCTGATGCCTTGCTTGTGAATGTCTACATCATTGGGCGTGAGATATCTGGCAATGGTTACGTTGATGCCGGATCCGTCATCGAGTTTATTGATCGATTGCACAAGTCCCTTACCAAACGTTTTTTGCCCGACCAATTTGGCTCTTTCATTGTCGTGCAAGGCGCCGGAGAGAATCTCAGATGCCGAGGCGCTGCCCTGGTTGATCAGCACAACAATTGGTTGTTTGGAGATCGGGCTGTTTTGCGCTTCAGTTTTTGCCTTATAGCCTTCGCTGTCGATGGTACTGACGATGGTGCCATGGTCGAGGAACATGTTGGCGATATCAATCGCGTTAGACAGCAATCCGCCTGGATTGTTTCTCAAATCGATGATCAGCCCGTCGGTATTGTTCAACTTCTTGAGAGCCAGTCTCATTTCGGAGTTGGCTTTTTGCGAGATAAAACTGTCCAGTCGAATGTATCCCAGATTACCCGGCAAGATTTCGCAGCTGGCTACAGCTTTGATAGGAATTTCAGCACGCTTCAAGGAGACTTTTCGCTTGTCTTGTTTGCGTAAGAAGGTAATGCTGACTATGGAATTGATCTCGCCTCTGATTTGTTTGACGACTTGATCGAGCGACTGACCTTTGACCGGTTTTGCGTCTACTTCAAGGATTTCATCGCCAGGGTGCACGCCGGCGTTGAATGCAGGCGTTCCTTCAATTGGAGCGATCACGACTACTTTATGCTCTTTGTTCATGCCGAGCTGCATGCCGACGCCGAACAGGTGAGCTTCGATCTGGGATTTTTCTTCGTCGAATGAATCGCGGTCCAGGAAACGGGTGTAAGGGTCAGCCAAACTGGCGAGCATGGTTTCGATTGCTTTGTGCGCATCTTCCTGGGTTTTGAGCTTGCCGTCGTAATGATGCTCCCAACGGTTCCAATCCTGGGTGTTAAAGCCCTGTTCGTAGAAATTGTCTTTGAGCAATTTCCAGGCTTTGGCATAAAGAACTTGCGGGGGCACATTGCGGGTTATCTCGGTCAAAGCAGGCGATGCTTTGAGCTCGGAGGTATCAGCTATCAATATCTGTGCAGGCTGAGTTTTGCTGCCGCCAGTCAAAAGCCAGCACTGGACGCCGAAAAATAGCAAACACAAAACCAACGGAATGCCGATACGGGCTACTCTTCTCTGTTCCACTGACTCAGTTTCCCCTGTAAGTACTTATAAGTATCTACTACTGATATTAGATCATGGCGGGCAAACCCGCTGAATTCTGTGAACTCTTATAAGTCCGTATGCAGACCTATAGACTGATGCGTCGAAATAAGGTTTCTTCAGGGAATTCCTGAAAGGCTCCCTTTTCGCCCTCATTTACGATTTTAACAAAATCTAATTTTAGCCCTCGCCTTGCCAACAGTCGATAGCTTTTTACCCAAAATAACCATAGATCTAGACTAAGTTAACTGATTGGGGTTTAACTACCGAGCTTTTCTGACCTAACATTGATCCTGATTTTTAGTGAATTTTCTGGTCGTCAATAGGACAAGCGCATCCCAAATGGTCTCGCCCGCGTATGCTGAAAGGGTAGAAGTTGCACCCTCCAATGAGTCCCTTGTATCGTCGCCCCCTATCCAATCTGACAACGGGGGCAAACCGGCATCCGACGTGGACAGCACGCTGTTGAAATCCTTACCAATCATTGGCGGGCTGGCGAAGATTCGCCTGTCCAAGCAAACGAAGCTCACTTTGAAGCTGGCAATCAGCATTCTGATGTTCGCCAGCCTGTTCCTTTTCGGCAAAGTTGATCTCTCAAAAAGCTGGGAAGTCGCGCTCAGGTCAGATGGTTGGTATTTGACTGCTGCTGTTGTCCTTTTCCTCATTTCCTATTGTTTGAACGCCAAGCGCTGGCAATTGCTGGCTGACGCGGTCGGACTGCATAAGTCATTTTCTGCACTTTTGCAGTATTGCTACGTCGGACTGTTTTTCAACCTGTTCTTGCCTTCCACTGTAGGTGGCGACTTCTCTCGTGGTTATTACCTTTCGAAAGGTACAGGCAAATACAAAAGCGCCTTTTACTCAGTACTTGCCGATCGCACAGTCGGTATCGCGGTTCTATTTCTATTCGCGACGATTGGCATTCTGGCAGGGCCGGCAGGACACTTGCCCTGGAAGCTTAAATTGCCCATTTTGCTTGGAACGGCCGGCACCTTTTTGATACTCCCGTTTGCACCCAAGCTCTGTCACATGGTCCTTGGACCCGACAATCGAATCACCAGACGGTTCGAAAATTCGGCGGCTAAGGTCTACTGGCACGATAGAAAGCTCATTCTGAAGGCACTTTTCCTTTCAGTGATCTTCCAGCTGGTCATCGTTTTGTGCCACGTAACTATCGGACTGGCGCTTGGATTGACGACAATTCCTATCTGGTATTACTTCGTTTTCTATCCATGCGTTGCTGTTCTCGGTTTCGTCACACCCAGCTTTAACGGCATCGGCATCAGAGAATGGGCGTATACCTACTTTTTGACTTTCATCGGTGTCGATAACTCGCACGCTCTTACTTATGCGATGATGTGGCTGGCTCTAAACACTCTCAGCAGCCTGGTTGGCGGCGTTGTATATTTCGCCGGGCACCTGCAAATTTCCAAAGAAGAAAGAGAAGAGTACGAGCACGTTCAAGAAGAAGACGCAGAAACAGCGTAGCTTCTTCTTCCTTGTCCCACCTTGAGATTTCAAGAGTCTAAGAGAACGTCATGAGAAGCAAAGTCGAGTTTGCTCGCGGCTGCCATCCCCTGGAAAATCCGCTGGTAAAGCAGGTTCTGAACCATGCCAGTAATTGTGGCGTATCTACTTATATAGTTGGCGGATTTGTGCGCGATAACATCGCAGCCCATGACAACCAGCGATTTTCCTCGACAAGCGCTGCTGATTCTCCCAAAAAGCGCGATGTCGATTTTGCTGTGGCAGGCGCTACGGCCTTTGACTTTGCGCAGGTTATATCAGTTGAGATGGACGGTCATTTCGTCCCTCTCGACGAAGAAAATGACACTGCCCGTGTGGTTTTTGATGATGGAAGCGTCGTCGATTTTGCCGGTTGTGTCGGAGGCAGTATCGAAACAGACCTGAAGCGCAGGGATTTCACGGTCAATGCCCTGGCTTGGGATAGTCTCTATCCCGATCATGTTCTCGATATGTCTGAAGGGCTCAAGGATCTGGCAACCAAGACAATCCGTGCTGTTTCCAAGCAAGCTTTTATAGAAGATCCGCTGCGGGTGCTGAGGACTTTTCGCTTCGCTCACCAGCTGTCCGCACAAATTGAGCCCACCACCCTTGAGTGGGTCAAGGAGCTGGTCGACGGTTTGAAGACAGTGGCTCCCGAGCGGATCAATTTTGAGTTGTTTGAGAGCCTTTCCGGTCCCACTGCAGGACATTTGACCAACCAACTGGCCGATTGCGGCGTTCTTGAGGTGATCTTTCCTGAGCTGGTCGACTGCCGCAGAGTGACACCCAATTCCTATCATCACCTCGGGCTTTTCGAGCACAGCATAATTACTGTTTCGGAATTGGATCAGCGCCTGGCGGACTTGCCCGGATGGCTCCATGAAAGCAGTAAGCGTGAGTTATCTTCTGGCGTCAGTCGCCTTGCTGCTACGCGCTTGGCCTGTATTTTGCATGACATAGGAAAACCAGGGACCTGGGAAGTGACTCCGGAAGGGAAGCACACCTTTGTTGCTCACGATAAGTTAGGCGCCCAGATGACCGCGCTAATAGCCGCCAGAATGCGTTGGTCGCGCCCAATAGAGCGTTTGATTACCCGCCTGGTGGAATTGCATTTACGCCCAGGCCAGCTGTTTCACCAGGGGCCTCCCACGCCTAAGGCAATCAACCGATTTTATAGAACAGTCGGCGACGACGTGCCCGAGCTGATGATGGTGGCCTTTGCCGATCTTGGAGCAACCCGCGGGGCGGGGCTTTGCGGCGACAACCGTGAAAATCTCGAGAAGGGGCTGGATTCGCTTATGCACGGATATCAAGTATTTCTCGAAGAGGTAGTTACGCTCACGCCCTTGATTGGAGGTCATGACATCATGCAGCTCCTCAACCTTAACTCCGGTCCGATAGTGGGCGAACTTCTGAAGGCCCTGGAAGAAGCTAGAGACTTGAAGGAAGTCGTGGATCGAGCACAGGCTGAGGCTTTTGTGAAAGAGCTCTATTTGCAAAAGTATTCCAAATAACGTTTTTAGGCTTGGCAACTATTAATTGGTGTTAAACAAAATATTTCCGGGAATAAAAAACTCGGTGAGATAGAACCGGATTTTGGTTCTTGAAGCCAGTAAGTATAGCGGTTTCCAAGGGTTGAGCAGACAAGAGCTCCACCAGCAATCAATGCAGGAAGTCGTTCTAAATGACACGGAAGCACACATGCAGGTGACAGTATGAATACCAGGGCTGACAAACTCCGCAATTACACAATAATCGCAAGATTAGATGATGCCATTCCACTGAACACCGAAGAGTGGGTGACTGTAGAGCGCTTGCTCAATCAGATTAGCGAATTTGTGCCGATCTCCATGCTTAATAACGTCACAGAAGCGATCATCACCTATGCAGATGATCAAGCACGCAGAGGCTATTTGCTCGGTCAAGAAGACCTGGTCAAAGAGCTCAAGAACAAGGCTCAACGCATAGCATAAGTGTAATGAGATTGGTTGATTCGTCTCTGTGTGAATCAGTAAGCGAATCGAGCCCAATCGAAAATGCATCGGTAAACGCCACGAATTCGAAAGTTTCGTGGCGTTTTGCATTGGGGAGCAGGGATTTTCAATTGCCGCTCAAGTTGTTTGTAATTGCCACTGCATTCGCGTTGTCCGCAATCTTTTCATGCCAAACATGTCTTGCTTCCAGCGAGAAGACTGGGTCGCTTCAAGCTTATTTGCTCAAGCAAGAAAGTGAATTCATCGGACCGCACGAACTTTGCATATCTCAAAATGCATTGCGCTCTACTGATTTGAACACAGGAATTATTACTCTTGTCACGGCCGCAGATAGAAAAGTTGTAATTTTCAACGAAAAGAAAAAATGTTTCTTTCAAACGAAGATCGACACTATGGGTATGGATCCAACGGTTTCTCCTTTTACGCCCTATCGTTTTGCACTCGCCAACAGAAAATGGACACAACAAAGAAAAACCGTTTTGCAGGGCGTTAACTTAATCATTTACGAGAGTGTTCAAGATCCGTCCAAGCAAACTGGAAAGGGTTGGTCGAAAGGAGACGGTGTCGATATCAACAAGGCGAGGTATGCAGAAGCGCCTGAAATCAAGGTCTCCGCCGCTCTTCTTAAAGCGCTGGAATTTCTCTATATTATTCCGCCGCCAAAAGCTGTGCCTGTGAGATTGTTGATTTTCACCGGATACAACAAACCGGTAATAAAACAAGTGCTCAAGACTCTCTCCATAGAGAGAAAAACGCTACCGTTGTCCTATTTCTCTGTGCCTAACGGTTACAAACAAGTGTTCAAGCGCTCGCTTGTAGGTGACTATGCCAAGCGCGATGCTGTCCTGGAATCAGTCACTGATCTGATTATGGAACACAAGTGATGTCCAGCGGCGACGAGCCGACTACCTAACGCAAATAATTGAGCGGATTATTCGGCTTGCCGTTGACGCGAACTTCGAAGTGCAGGTGCGGTCCTGTTGAGAAGCCGGTGGTTCCTTCGTTGCCGATCACGTCGCCCTTGTTGACGTTGTCGCCGACAGAAACAGCGGCGCGCGACAAGTGGGCGTACAGTGTGGCCATATCGTTGCCGTGGCTGATGATTACGACTTTTCCGTAGCCGCCATACCAGCCAGTGTAAAGAACGCTGCCACTATCGGCGGCGCGGATTTGAGAACGATTGGGACCAGCCAGATCGATGCCGGTGTGGAATTTGCGCACACCGAAAATCGGATGCCGCCGCCAACCGAATGGCGAAGTTATATGTGCTTTGAGCGGCATGGAAAGGTTGCCCGAGCCTTGTTGAGCCGGTTTATTCGAGCTTCTTGCCGAGCGTTGCATGGCTAGAATTTGCGATTCCAGACGATGTGATTCGTTTGAAAGTTGTTGTTCTGCCTTTTCGTAAAAGGCTCTTTGATTTTTCAGCTTGCTGGCTACTTGTTCTTGCTCGAAGCGCGCCTTGGCAATTTCCATGGCTTTCTTGGCAAATTCGCTGACCATGCTGCCGATTTTGTCCTTCTGATCGGCAAGCGCGCCCTTGCGAGAATTAAGAGCTGCTGCTTTGGCTCTCAGTTCGTTGAGTAACTTTCTATCTTCTTCAGCGATGCGCTCTTGGAAATAGATGTTGTCCAAAAATGCCTGCAGCGAATCAATCTGGAAGAGCATTTCCAAAAAGCTCAGCCTTTGACCTTCATAAATTTCGCGCAAACGCTTGGCGGCGCCGGCAGAAAGTTTTTCTTCCTTAGTTTGAGTAACCGACAGCACTTGGACAGTCTCGTTGAGCTTGTGTTCAGTGCGCTTGAGCTGGTGTTTTGAATCAACCAACTGACCGGTGGCAGTATTGAGTTTTCTTGTAATGCCGGATAGCTTGACCATCGCCAGCTGTTCTTTTTTTCTAGCCAGAGCAGCTTGCTCGTGCAACTCTTTGCGTTGCTTTTCAATCTGCAGCAGTTTCCTTTTGGTTTCTGCAGAGACCAAAGGACTTTCAAGCAGTTTGCTGGGTGCGGCAGTCACAGGCTGTGTTTGAGAAAAAACAATAAGCGCCAGGGATGCAGCAAGACCCAATGCGCAGAGGTTCGTCGTGCGCGCCTTTTCTTTGCGTACAACCGATATTGTTTGTTTTTCTAAGCCGTCACTAAAAATTGAATTCGGCATCCTAAAAGGGTTTTCCTTTCTATTACCAACAAGTGTTCTGGCGATTGGCGGTGCTTTAGGTGCAGGGCGATTGCAGAGGTGGAGTAGTCAAGCGGTGACTGCTTGTCAGTAAGGGTTAGGCATGAGTTTACCATTGCCAAGCTGGAAGAATTCGAGTCTTATATGCGCTTAAGACCAGCTCTATGGTTGTTTCGCAGAGATTTCGCCGAGTTTCATCACAAATCCAGTGTAACGCCAGGAACTAGTCTTTCGCCTGAGCCGCCGGGTACCGGACCCAAACGAAATAAAGTTGGCTATCTATGCGTATCTTAAGGATAAGGGCAGGATATAATTCTTAGCGGTTTAAATCCTGGAAACACTGCTCATTTAGGCAATCTAAGTTTAAGAGCGTGGATTTATAGTTTTTCATTTATAACTCAATCGGTCCCATCGGTTTCCTATCAATCAATCCTATAGCCTCAGGCTAAAGCCACAGTCAATCACATTCAAGGTCAATTCTCATGTTGAAAGAAGTAACCAAATATCCGCTTTCCATTCGCGGTGTCGAGTCCAAAGAATTCAATGAAGTAAAAAGCCCGTTCAACGGCGAAGTCATTGCCGCCATCGGGCAGGCTGATGAAAAAGCAATTGATGCCGCGCTCACGGTTGCTGAGGATGTTTTCAAAAAGACAATGCGCCATATGCCTGCTCATCAGCGCTCGGAAATTTTGCACAAGACCTCCAAATTGCTGCTCGAGCAAAAAGAAGAGATTGCCCGCATTATCGCTCTTGAGGGCGGCAAGCCAATCAAAGACGCACGCATCGAAGTAGCCCGCGCCGCCTCCACTTTCTTGCTGGCTAGCCACGAAGCAATGCATCTTGACGGCGAGCAAATTCCGATGGACGTCACTGCCGGCAATGAAAATCGCATCGGCATCGTGCTTCGTGAACCGGTCGGCATCATCGGCGGTATTACTCCGTTTAACTTCCCAATCAACCTTGTTGCTCACAAAGTTGCTCCGGCAATCGCTGCCGGCAACTGCATCGTGCTCAAGCCCTCGTCCCAGACGCCAATTGCATCCATCAAACTGGCTGCAGTCCTGAAGGAAGCGGGTTTGCCCGATGGTGTTTTGCAAATCGTTCCTTGCCGCGGCTCCAAAGGAAATGCCCTTGTAAAAGATCCACGCCTTGCCATTTTGACTTTCACCGGCAGTCCTGAAATCGGCTGGCAAATGCGTCGTGACGCCCATCCCGGCACCAGATTGGTCCTGGAATTGGGTGGCAATGCCGGAGTAATTGTGCACGAAGATGCCGACCTTGAACTTGCCGTCAGAGGTACTGTACGAGGGGGTTACGCGCATGCCGGACAAACTTGCATTTCGGTGCAGCGAGTTTATGTGCAGAAGAATGTGTATAAGAAGTTCGTCGACAAATTTGTCGAGTTGGTCAAGACACTTAAAGTCGGCGATCCACTGGACGATACAACGGACGTCGGACCGCTGATTGACGATGGCGCTGTTGAAAAGACTCTTGATTGGGTGGACAAGGCTGTTAAGTCCGGAGCCAAAGTGCTCTCGGGAGGCAAAGTCATAAACAACCATCTGGTTGAGCCGGTCGTTCTTTCTGAAACGAATGCCGACATGCTTGTTGTTTGCCAGGAAGTATTCGGACCGGTCGTGTCGATCATGCAGTATGACACCATCGACGAAGCGATCGAAAAAATGAATGATGGACGTTTTGGCTTGCAGGCTGGAATATTCACAAGCAATTTGGATGTCGCTTTCAAAGCCGCTCGCTCGATTGATGTAGGCGGTGTGATGGTCAATGACGCATCGACTTTCCGCTCCGATCATATGCCTTACGGCGGCAGAAAGGAATCCGGATTGGGTCTGGAAGGCGTACGCTACGCAGTGCACGAAATGACGCAGCCGAAATTCGTCTGCTTGAATCTCAACACCAAGTAGGAAAAACAAAATGAGCAACGCCTCCTGCGATCAAGGTGAATGGCAGGCTGTCAAACAAGTCGCAGGCGAGTTGATTGTTTCTTGCCAGGCGAGCACGGGCGAACCCCTGTGCTCGCCTGAGCACATTTTGGCACTGGCATTGTCTGCCATCAATGGTGGTGCCGGTGCCTTGAGACTGGAGGGCGTGGAAAACATTCAACTGGTTCGCGCCAATACAAAACTTCCCATTATCGGACTTACGAAGGACGATACAATTCTGCCGTCAGAACGTCTGAAAAGGGTCTATATCACTGGATCTTTCGCCGAAGCTCAGTCGCTTGCCGAAGCTGGCGCCGACATAATCGCGCTCGACGCCACAGGTCGCCCGCGGCCGGATGGCTTGACTTTGAAAGAGCAAATAAAAAAGATTCACGATGAATTAAAGCTGCCCGTCTGGGCCGATGTTGCCACTTTTTCTGAAGGTGTTGCCGCTCGTGAAGCCGGTGCGGATGTGATTTCTTCAACTATGTATGGATATACTGAGGAAACGGTATTGCCGCCGGAGCACGGACCGAGTTTCGAACTATTGAAGGACTTATGCCAACACATGGATTGTCCGGTTATTCTGGAAGGAAGGGTATGGTATCCGGAAGACGTGACGCGTGCTTTTGAACTGGGTGTGCACGCTGTAGTGGTGGGATCGGCCATTACGCGACCGCAATTGATCACTCAAAGATTCGTCAAAGCAATTCCGGCTCGCAAGGCCGACCGCCATTAATCGGACAGGGGACCTAAAATCTGATGCCGTCGCAGTTTAGCCTCTGGTTATATCCGCTGCTTCTATTTTCAGTTCTTGCGCTGACAATGCGTGTACGTCTCGGCTTGGCCTGGGCCTGGGGCTTTATTGTGCAGGTATTAGCAATTGGTGCCTGTGCGATTCTCGGACTGTCTGTCGGACCTGACTGGATTTTTGCTCCGCTAGGCTGGGTTCTTTTTGTGCTTTTTGCAATTATTCCTCGAGCATTATTGTCGCGGCTTGATACTTGCGTTTCACTCTTACGTGCCAAACAAGCAATCGATTATGCGCATAAATTGAAGTTCTTTTACTGGGGACAACCAGGGCAGTTCTGGATTGATATGACGCGCGCAAACTCGTTGTTCCTCGAACGCAAAGTTACCGAGGCATTGGAGATACTTTCTTCATGGGAAAAGAAAAACGTACCCAAGGCAGTGCTGGACGTAATCTATACATATCGACTTTCCGGTCATGCCGTACTTGGACAGTGGCAGGAAATTGTCGATGAATACGAAGCGGCAGCAGCCGCTTCTGCAAAGGTTTCGCACCGCCTGTCGCTAGCCGCATCCAGAGCTTATCTCGAAGTTGGTAACGCCGATCAAGCTGCTTATACTTTGGAAAAATCAGAACTAAGTGAATCCAGAGCCA
>PNLN01000085.1 GCA_013823055.1 Cyanobacteria bacterium DS2.3.42 | reverse complement strand
AAAAATCACGGAAAAAGGGTGTGTCAAGGTTTTCAATAGTGCAATGGGTGTGCGTTTGCAGGTATCCTTGCATTCATTAACTTTGAGTCCCAGGGACCCGTAAAGTGGGCATAAGAGACCAAGGTGGGGGCTTGATATGGCCGACGAGGAATCCCAAAAGAAGGATAAAAGCACGCCCAGCTCTGTGGGCTCAGGTGCTTACGGCGATCCACCGAGGGTGGACGAATCGACTCCTACTCAGGCCGATGCCAATTCGAGTAGCATGCCGACGCCTTCGGACACGTTTAATCGCGGGCTGAGAGCGATTTCAAAAGATGCCCGACCCGAGGATTTCGACGATCTTCAGGGACTTTATTCGATCATGTATATGGAGCGCAAAGCTGAGCGCTATTTGCCTCGCGATCCGGACTCTCCGCCCAGTCCCGACGATACTATGACCGCCCAGAACAAGCCTTATGACAAGACTGAAGGTTTTGTTTTCCCCTTTCGTGGCAAGGAGACAGAAAAGCTTGCCGAGGTTACAAAATCAGAGCCGAAGGCATTCCTGAATGCAGCGGCTATGTTCAAGGACTTGAGCAAGTATATTTTTGCGCCGCATTTGCTCAGACAACTGGTCGGCAATGAGATTCACTACTACGATCCGATTGATATCGATCGAGACAAAAGTGCGCGCGAAGGCAAGATCAAGAGTGAAAGGCATACATATGGTTTCACTCAGATTTCAATCTCCGCAGTCAAGCTGTATGTGCTCGAATTCCCGATTCTGCGCCAGTATTTCGAGCGAAAAAAACATATTGGACCTAATTACGAAATCAAAGGTTTATTGGATCCCGAATGTGCACCGATGATTGTGGCGGCGGTTTGCGAGCATCATTTGAAGTTGTGGAAAGATCAAAATAACGATGACGGTGTTCCAATTCCCATTACTGCAAAAACACTTGCATACGGCTACAACCCTGATGTTTACGACGTCAACGGCACGTTGGAAACTTCCCCTGTTCCCATTTATGGTGCAAGAAAAATATTGATGCCGTCAGAGCGCGTCATTGCTATTTCCAAACACGTCAAGAAAGTCTTCGAGCAAGATTACTAATCAAATCAGACCGAAGTATTTTGCGACTAGCACAAAAAGAAGGCAGTCGAGAAAGACAAGCACGCACCAAATTGCCATCGCGATGACCGGTTTTAAGTTCTTGAATCTGTATAGCAATGAGCCAAGATAGACCCCGGTAAGCGCGGGTACGGCGGCGATCAATGCGGCGAGGAACTTGCCCAAATCACCCTTCATCAAAATTGGATATGGGTTTATGCCGGGATTGAGCATATGGTACGCGGAGTCGACTAGCGGCCTGCACTTCTGTATGGCGAAGAAAACACCAAGTGGGACCACGAATGAAACCACTGTGCGCAACGTCCACCACACGAAACGCATGAATGGTCCGTCGTCACGGAAAATCTTGGCGGCACCCTTTGGCGCACTTGTCTGCGCTTCCGCCTGCGCTTCTGTAACGGCGTCCGAGGCTACCTGCGCGCTGTCTAGATCGAAATCTATTCCGCTCTCTTCTGCAGGCTGATATTTCTCAACCAATGCTGCGCCTCTTTGTGAGAGTTAGCCTTCTAAATCATGGAATTCTTCGCGAACGGCGCTGTCGCTGGTGGCAATGTAATCGAGTCGGCGGCGCTCGGCTTCCGCAAACTGCGGCGATTCTATTGTAAGCATCTTCACCAGATTTAGTGGTATCAAGTGCTTCGAATAATCGCGCGCGTTTGGCTTGTCCATATCTCCATAAGACTCAAGCTCTATATAGTCGTGACCGATGCGCAAAACGCGACCGATAACAGTGGTGCCATCGGCAAAGTGCAATCGCACCCACGAGCGGGTGTCGGCGAGTTTTTCCAGTCTGAGCTTGAGATTCATTGTTAGTTGGGTTTCCTGAGCAAGCTTCGTGATCTCATCTTATCACCGCGTCTGATAAGCAGCCCGGGGCTCAGCGCGATCCTGAAAACGCTGACGGGGTAGCAACTGTGGCAGGATCCCACTATCGTATTTCGATCGGGAACACACCACCATATATGGCGTCGTGTCAAGGCGGCAGATCTGCGGCAAACTAGCGGCAAAGCCGCTTTCCGAAATAGATTAGGACTAGAATCGAGGCTCAATGGATATGCAAAAAATCTTTGAGTTCAATTAAGCAATCAAGGCGGAAGTCAAGAATTCATTTTTTGTGTAGACGGGCTAAACTGGCTTCAGGTGAAGCTTTTCGAGATCAATCGAAACCAACATTATCAGTATGTCGACTGTATAAATCTGGGATCTCCGATAGATAACCAAACCTCCTGTAGCAGTGTGCGGAAATATGTCGTATTGACTGAGTCAATCAAAGAGCCGCCGTCGAAAACAGGTCCAAACGAACGAATTTAGTGTCACTTACACCAAGGTAAAAACTAGAAATGGGGACATTGATGCAAGAAGATAGCCTTCCGGCGAACCTTCAGAAGCGCATTGAGGAATTGCAGGGAAAGGAATCGAGCTACTGGGAAGACGAAATGTTTTCACCTGAAGCGCTCACGAATCTTTCTTACCGTGACGAATTAGAACGTATCTTCAGTCTCGATCCGCTCGGACCCCTTCCGCCTGCGCTATAAGGTCTATTCCTAGTAGCGTCAGAGTCGGAGCCAGGTGCTCGATATCAGTTAGAAATGGTGCAATTTGGTTGGCGTAACCACCGGTGATTACTGTGGTGTGTTCGCCTGGAAGCACCGCTTTGGCTGTGGTTATCCATTGTTTGATGATGCCGGTGTGGGCAAGCAGAGTGCCCGATAAAATGGCGTCGTCGGTGCGATGACCGGGTGAGAGCTGATTTACTGACCGCACCTTTCCGGTCAAATCCGGTAGCTGATCTGTGTGCTCGTTGAGAGCGCGCAGCGTGCGTCCGATACCGAGAGTGATCCAGCCGCCCTGAAATTCGCCGTCTGCGCTTGCAGCGGTGAATGTGGTGGCAGTGCCGCAGTCGATTACGAAGGCGCCGCGTCCCTTTCCAAAGAGCCGCAGTGCCGCTGTAATACTGGCGACGCGGTCCACGCCCAGAGTTTTGTACGTGCCTGAAATTACAGTTTGCGACTGTGTCGTGATCTGAATGGCGTCTTCGCCTGCTTCCAAAAGTCTTTTGAGAATGATGTCTGACGCTTCAGGCACCACCGATGCTATCGCTACTTTTGCCTTATGCGCGCGGGCTCCGGACAATATTGCGTCGGCGGCCTCCCGGGGCAAAAGGGTTTCGTGGTGCCAGATATCGACAATCTTGCCGCCGTCTACAACGGCGCTGGATATTCTGCTGTTTCCTACGTCAACCGCGATGCGAGTCATTAGATCCCGTTAACCGTATTTGGTATCGGAGACGCCGGAATCCCGGATGTCTCTTCACACTTGGGATTTTATCTTCTCGCGAGGTATTTATGTACGCCCTTAAGCAAACCCTCAGCAACTCTCTCTTGCACGCGAGGGTCCAGCATTTGGGCAAATTCCTCCGGATGGATCATAAAACCCACTTCAACTAGCACCGCCGGCATGGCTGTCGGGCGGCAGAGGGCTAGATTTTGGAAACGGCAGCCAATGTCCGGGAAGTCCACAGCGGAGATGACGGAGTCTTTCAGCGCGCGGGCCAGCTCGGTTGATTGCGGTTGGTACCAATAGGTGGAAGTCCCGTGCTCTTTCCACGGATCGCGACCGTCGGGCAGGGCGTTGTTGTGGACAGAAATTAGAAGATCGACGTCTGACCGGGCGGCAATATTGACCCGTTCGTCCAGCGAGACCGTCTCCTCGTCGGTTGTTCTGGTCATAATCACCTGGGCACCGGCGCGCTCGAGCGCCGTTTTGAACTTGAGTGCCATCTGCAAATTCAATTGCTTCTCTTTTAAGCCGTTGCATCCGATAGAACCGTTTTCTGTACCACCGTGTCCCGGGTCGACGCATATTTTCAGACCGGTCAAAGAACCGTCGGCGGCGAGCCTGGGCGCCTGTTTGACGCGCAGGCGCAAGGTCGTGCCCTCATAGTCGACCTTATAGCCCCACTGGCGATCGCCTTTGATTTGTGCGGTGACTTCAAAAACTCCGTCCTGGACCTGCCGGAATGAAATTCCGTCCACCATCTCGAGGTTAGCGCGTTTGCTAATCTCATCGGCGTCAGTGTCGGCAGGGCTCACCCAGTCAGTATCTTGGGTCGCTCCATAGATTTTTAGAGTGACTTTATTGGGTTTGACCGATTGCTCGACCTGATAAGGAAGTCTCTGGCTCAACGGCAAAAGTAAGGCATCACCGTAGCCGTCTTTGCGCGTATTGATTGTTCTCACTGTCGAGGCCGGCAGCGGACCTGAACTTCCTGGAGTGGAAGGCTGCCACCCTATGCGTCCAGTAGAAAGCCCGCTTTTGCTGATATATACATGCTTATTGGCGCTATAAAGGATGCGCATCTCGTCGCCATGCCATCCGTCTGCCAGCAAACGCACTCCTTTTACGAGAGGCGTTATTCTGCCGGCTCCCGGACCGACTCTTACGATTGTCGCATCATGGGTTGTTTGAACCAGGAATGGTTGTTTCACCACGGACACCGTATATGGTGACGTGGCAGTGGCTGTGTGACCGTCTTTTTCGACAGTAAAAACGGGAGCCGCTTGCTCGAATTGATCGAGAGGACCAACTTTGATAAATCCTACATACCTGTCAGAGCGGGCGGCGGGCAGGCGCTGGTAAACTTGACCGTATGCTGCGTCCAAACCAACATTTACTGAATCATTTGCTTGAGTCATCTGAGTCGTCTGGGAGCTAGACGATGGTGCCGAAGCGATGCGAGCAACTGGCTGGCTGTTTTTTGTCGCACCACGAGCGGTGCTTTTTCTTGATGTGCGCGCCTTGACAGCAGCTCGTCTTTTTGCCGCAGTCTTGCGCTGTTGCACTTGCTGCTTGAGTGCGATTGATGGATAAAAGGAGACTACATGCCCACCCAGCTGCATGTTCACAGTGGCATCCGGCGTAGCACGGACTGAAAATTCCACCAACTCGCCGGGCAATACACCGCGATCCACTGCTGGTGAAACTGAATCAGGTAAGACTTTTAACTCAGAGCCAGAAACTTGAGGATGCGGTTGATCCCTATTGACGGTCATCGTTTGTGTCACGCCGACCGGTCGCCCGGCGCCTTGAGCGCTGCTCGCCCTGTCGAGCAATTGCAACGTAAAGCGATTGGCACCGGGCTGCAGACTGATCACGTGCGCGAAAAAACCAGCTCGGCTGACTCTCGCTTCTTGCCCGTTAATTGTCAGTCCTGCACCTGGCGCAATCGCGCCAATGAAAAATGAGGACGAGGCAGGCACTTTGCCGTTATCGGGCGGGTATGCGACAAAAATATTGGCAGCATTCGAGCCATCCGCGGCGTTTGCAGACCCTGTTGGTGCCACGGGCGAAGTAAAATACTTTGGACAAAAGTCTGGACAAAGTGTAAGAACGGAAAGCACCAGTCCGGCTGCTACGGCGCCAAGTGCATAGCGCCTACCCGGGCTTTTAAACTGCATCTTTCCTCCTTAGTTCGGATTCAATTCTTTTTCTTTCTCGGCTCGCGCTTTCTCAATTCGTTTTCTAAACTCCGAGTCGTTTATTGTCCAGTTGAAGGGAAGCCCAAAGCCCTTGATGACAGCGATGCTGCTGATTGTTTCCATGGCATCATTATTGAGGAAGGACATGACAAAATCGATCGGTGTACCATATCGTTTTTCAAAAAGCCCTTGATGCCATTGCAGATACGGTCCAACGTCCAGTCGACTTTTGTATTTGTCGAAGGAAACGTTTGTTGGTTCGCAAACCCAACGGTAGGACGCCTCCTTCATGTCTTTGTCCATTCTATCCGGCACTATCGGGTGATCTAAAATCCACGGATGACCAATGGCGCCGCCGCACATCAGGAAAATTTCTTCCGGGAAATTGTCGTTGAACATCGGTTCAATCTTTTCTATTTTTATTGCTTGCATCGACATTTTCTCGCCGCCTACAGTGAATTTGCGTCGAGTCGGATCGTTGTCTAATTTTTTTAGATCAGGGATCGGAAAACGATCTGCAATTTCTTTGATCACAATCAGGTTGTAAGCGTTAAGCCAATAGCTGAGCCGTTCTTTGCTGTCGATCATTTTTGCGGGGCTGATGTGCGCGAGCTCTCTCATGCTTTCCTTTAGCAATGGAGACTTTTTCAAAGCTGCATAGTCGACGCTGTTGTCTTTGACAAACTCTTTCAAAAGCTGCGCATACTTGTCAAAACGGTATGTGACAGGCGTTTCGACTTTAACGAAGAGCGTTTCTAAAGACTCGAAACCGTCACCAATCAGCTGAAAACCGACCAGAAGAATGCCCACAGCCAAGATGGAAAGACCGACACCTTTCATCAGCATGCTATTGCGTTCGGTCAAAATCTCAACCTCACTCTGACGTAAATAGTAATTAGCTAGAGTTCTCTAGCTGTCATTAGACATTAAAACACTGCTGAGCGCAATTTTATCTGCAAAAGCTCAAAAAGAAACGACGCCGCAAGCGACGCCGTTGCAAGACCAAAAATTTGGAGCGTACCGGGGTCGAACCGGTGACCTCTTCAATGCCATTGAAGCGCGCTACCAACTGCGCTAACGCCCCGTAGGAAGTGGTTATACCACAAACCGCTTTAGATGGCACCCAATGGCAAAGCGCGCCTTAACGGAGCGTTTGGAATGGGCGAAATATTGCGCCGGGCGACGCATGGCGTCGCCCCTACAGTTTGCGGCTGAACTCCACTGGTGTGACGAGTTCTGAGGGACTTTCCGGGGAGGCACCTGCTGTTGGGCAAGTCCCGCAGCCGGCCGCCTGATTGACGCCGCTCATAGGGTTGGCAGGCAGTTTGGCGACGGACTTGTCTTTACTACCGGGCAATCGTCGTGTCAGGTTGAGACCAGTTTTCGCTTCCACGTATTGTTTGGCCTTTTCCTTGCCCCAGCGCATTTTGCTCTTCATGTTGAGAAGGAAATATTTGTCCGGCGGCCACAGGAATGAAGTCTCGAAATAGCACCAAATAGTGCATCCCTGGCAATAATCCCAGGTCCCTTCAGCTTTGCGTTTGAGCTGCACGGGAGGGCTGCGCCACAATTCGTCCAGATTTGATTTGCCATTTTCGTGCGTTATCTTCAGCCTCTCATCATGCATGTGATAGCAGGGCAAAAGTAAGTGGTCGTCTGGAGAAATTACAATAGTCGATGAAACTGCTCGGCAGCGTGGGTTTTTGATTTGGTTGCCGCCATTGAGATAGAACTCCAGAAATGCCCAGTTGACGCAGACATTGTCGAATTTAGCCAGTCTCTGCAATTCTTTGATGCCGTCTTTGTGCAGCAGTTCGTTGCCGCAGAAATCGAAGACGGGGCCGAGAAGGACGACTACGCCAAGTTCTTGAGCCAGACGTATGACGGGTTCCATGCCCCAGATTGATTCGGGAGTGGCTGTGGCAATGATAGAAGGGCGCTCGCCAAGGCTGCGCGCCAGTTTCAAACTTTCAATTACCTTTTCATATCCGTCGATGCCGCGCTCGGCCTTGTATTCATCGCGATCGGTTGTAGAAAGGGAAAATTTCAAATCATCAATAAGACCAACAAGCTCTTTAGCCATACGGGGATACAGTGTGCCTGTGTTGGCGACGCTGATGAAAAATCCCATGGATTTCGCTGCCCGCAAGACTTCCGGCAAGTACCTGTAGATGAGAGGTTCTCCGCCTGTGAAATCAAGCACTTTCACGCCCAGTCGTTTGAGTGCCGCCAGGTTTTCAATTATGGTTTCCGGCTGGCTTTCTTTGATGCGAATGTTTTCCGGCTTAATCGGAATATCGCAGTAGGTGCAGCGAGAATTGCACTTATAGGTCAAGTAGTAATTGGCGAGAATGGGCGGCACTTTTAAATGTGGTCCTGGTAAAAATTGTTGCTGGCTCTTGCCAACCGTGTGGCGTCACTGTTATGCGGCGCCTGCGGGCAGCCGTCGGGTCTCTCTAAATGCGGTCAGGGTTTGTTTCAACCGCCGGATAACGAATACAGTATATTAGCGTTCGAACGACTGCATTATCTGGTTGCCAGGTACGGCTTTCTTTCGCTAAAAATGTTCAATAAACCTGTAAATTCAGATCTCCGAATAGAATTTACTGTTTCCGGCTAGTTCGTCGTCTCAGGTTCTAAGTAGGTCTTCCGTGCGTCATCCTCATTTGCTGAAAAGAGAAGATTCCGTTCTTCTCATTGTTGATGTTCAAGAAAGCTTTCGCTCCAACATCAATAACTTTGCCGACCTGACCCGCAACATTACGATAATGGCCGAGGCGGCGAAGATTTTGAAATTGCCTGTGGTTGTTACTGAACAGTATCCACAAGGTCTAGGCAACATTGTGGCAGAAATTTCAGCTTGCTTGGGCGAGCACAAACTGTTTGAAAAGAGTTGCTTCAGTTGTTGCGGTAGCGAACAGTTTATGTCCTATCTGGAAGGCACGGGGCGTAAACAGATTGTCGTGACAGGAATTGAGGCGCATGTATGTATCAATCAAACAGCGCACGATCTTTTAGAAGCTGGATATCAGGTTCATCTTGTCACTGATGCTATTTCCAGTCGCAGTCAGAAAAACAGAGAACTAGGCATTGAGAAGATGTTGAAGTCAGGCGCGATTCCATCGTCTGTTGAGACTGCACTTTTTGAAATGTTAGTAGAAGCAAATACAGAAACATTTAAATCGGTACAACGTCTCGTTAAATAGTGCCGACAAATATCGAACCGCAGGTGGTGGCGTTTGAATTGCTAATGTTTTTGCGAAACTTAGCTAAATTAGCGTAATCCCTTGGATAGATTGGCGGCAATGTGATTTACTTTGCGCGGAAGCTTGCCAACAATTCAAGACGTCAAGCGATTAATGGAAACCCCCGGTATGCGAATTCTTTCTCCAGTAGTGCCCAGGCGTGCGGGTGCATTGGGAGCGTTTCTAGCGTTGTCATGCATACTAAGTTGTGCGCCCGGTATCTTGAGCGCCACACCTGCAGTGGCACAAAATCCGGGTCAGACTGTAAATCCAGGCGACCAGCTTACTTATCCTTCTAATCCGCCGCAGCCGGTGGTTCCAGCGCAGCCGAGCGCCACTGCCGCACCTGCTAATCCTTCTGCCAGACCTGATCCGCAGAATCCTGCTACCGGCAACGACGGCTTGCCCAGCGGTGCTCCGGTAAGCTCCGAGCTCAATTACGGGCAAGGCGGAGATGCGAAATTGCCTGTCGAGCTAAATGAGTCGCCGCTTTCCCCCTTTTATCGCAAGCAAGAAACGCAAATTATCGAGGGACAGGCTGCCGATTTTAGAAACAAGTATTTAGTCGGCGAAACCATAGAATTGCAGTTGCCGAAGCCCAGTCAAATGATTCCACTGGGCGGACGATTACCTCCAATTCGCCTGGAGGCGAGCTACACGCAGCCAGTTAATTTGAAGGATGTTTTGCATTATGCCATCGACAATAATCTCGATATCCGCATTCAGCAAGAGCAAGTAAACACCGAAAGGTGGAGGCTTGGAGCGCAGGCCGGGCGGTTTTTGCCGGACACGATCATGAATTATCAATCGCAGTTCCTGCAAGGTTCGCAATTGCTGGGCGGCACCATTCCGATTTCGTTCAAGACGCCAAACGTCAATACCCAGGCAGGTTTTCGATATTATGGTTTTCGCGGCGGCGCCGTGATGTTCGGCACTCTTGCACAGCTGCACAATTTCAAAGCTGCGAAACAACAGCTGAAAGCCAGTGTTAATGACACTCTTTTGGAAGTGACACGCCAGTACTACAACATGATTCGCAATCAGGCGCTTCTGCAAATTCAAACTCGTGCAGTTGATGTTTCTAAAGCTCAAGTACTGCTCAACCAGCAATTGCAGCGCGCCGGCACGGGTACTAAGTTTCAAGTCTTGCAGGCGGAAACCCAACTAGCTAGAGACGAGCAAGCCTTGCTTACACAGCAAGTAGAGTTGCGGCGCACAGCCATCCGGCTGGCTGTTTCACTCAATCTCAATTCCAATGTAAACCTGCTTTCACTGGAACCTGAGGTGAGAAAAGTTCGCCTCATCGATCCGAATTCCGATATCAATCGCCTGATCTCTTTGACTATTCTCAATCGTCCTGAACTCAGGCAATTCGAGGAATTGAGACTGGCTGCGCGCAGACAAGTGCAGGTTGCTGCCGCTCCTTTGTATCCGCGCTTTTCGTTTTTCGGAACGGTAACAGGCAGTGGACAAACACTCAGCCAGAAATATCAATTCGTCCCTGGTTCATTTAGGGACGTGCCCGTCACTGGGACGCCTCCGTCAGGCACAGTCATTGACGTGACGCAGGGCAACGGCAACAACCCCTCTGGCAATATCAATACTTTCGTCAATCCGGCTTTGAATAGTACGCTGACCGCCTCAGGTCAAGTCTTTCAGCCGCCCACTTTTACTTCCAGGCAGATTAGGCCGTCGTACGCCATAGGCTGGCTTTTGGACTGGAATCAAGAAGGTATGGGAGTCCCGACAGCCGCTGCAGTCGGCGCTCAAAAGGCGCAAGCAAGGCAAGCGCTTTTGCGTTCGAACCAGACATTGATTGGTGTATTGCAGGAAGTTCGTGACGCCTATTTGACAAGTCAAACCGCCGAGCGTCAAATCGAAGTGGCTACCAAAGGAGTTTTGTCGTCTGCCGAAGAACTCCGCCTGGCCCGGGTTAGACTCGCCAACGGTGTGGGGACGAACATCGACGTTATCAACGCGCAGCGAGATTTTACCCAGGCTTTAGTCACGAAGGCAGATGCAATCGTGGTGTTCAACATAGCCCAGGTGCAACTTTTGAGAAATATGGGATTAATATCGTTAGATAATTTGACTTCTGGAAGACTTGTAACTCAATAACCGTTAGGCGGTGGCATTTTCTGGGCTTGATGTCACCAGGGGGATAGTCCTAGCTGTCCCCGGGAACCCAGGTCAATCGTGGGCTAATTTGAGGAGTGCTGCCCTTGGCGGACAAGAACCTCATAGGCATGGTCAGAGGATTGCTCAAGCGCTCTCGTAGCGAGACGGGCGGTCCTAAGCTCTTTCGCCTCAAAGAGACGAATCTGGTCCGCATTGAAGACGAGACCACAGGTGAAGAGCAGCAGGTTGCGCGCGAACAAAGCTACACCGACCTTTGGCTTTCTGCACTCGATAATTCCAATACTCCCGAGAAGAAGCCTCGCCTGGCTGGAGCTGCTGCCGGCGGTGCAAGGCGCGGTCCATCCAATGCAGATTTGAGCTTCACGGACGTCTGGATGAAGTCGCTGGCGCCCCCTCCGGAGTCTCCATCCGATGGGCCGGCAGGCGATCCCGACCGTCTCAAAGAAGGTCAGGAGCTCAAAGAAGGCGACTACAAGGTACTTTTCCAGGTCGATCGGCCCGGTTTTGGCTCGTCTTACCTTGCTTCGCACCAGGTTATGGATGCCGACGGAAACTTCCTGAAGAAAGTGGCAGTGCTCAAGAGATTTCACCTGGTTGAGCCCAAAGACCCCGATATGCCGGACTCTCCCAGTCGTTTCATGAAATACGCTCGCCGCATTTCAAAAATTGATCACCCCAATATCGTCCCTGTTCTCGACTATTTTGTGGAAGGTGACTACGGCTATCTCGTTCACCAATATCTGGAAGGTTTTTCACTGAAAAAACAAATCAGACAATTGGGACCGCTTGACGAAAAGGTAGTGATTGGGCTGCTTTTGCAAATGAGCGATCTGATCGGACATTTGCACGATCAGCCATCACCGGTGGTGCACATTGATTTGACTCCGGACATTTTGCAGATGTGGCGGGGCAATACACTCAAGCTCATAGACCTTGGACCTGACCCGAGCCGCGGCATTTTTACTGCGCGTGCCGGCAAGAGTTATATGAAATACCTGGCACCCGAGCGGGTCAGTTCAAAGCCTGATGAGCGCAGCAACATGTACTCGATGGGAGCGACTTTATTCTTTCTGATTACAGGTCGGTCGCCTGTCAAAGGCGTTGAAGCGCTGCATCCACGCTCTTACAACAAGCGTGTCAGCCCACAGTTGGACGCCATTATTTCGCGATTGACGGCGGCGGATTTCAGAGATCGATATGCCAGTATTGCCGAGTTGAAAGACTGCGCATTCATGGCACAACTCTTTTACGGGACTAAGTAAGCGCAGGGCGCATTGCCTGCGCGTGTTTCGACTAGTGCTCATTGCGCCCATTGGTGGCTAGTGCTTATTGTGCCCTTTTGCAGTTGTCCTATTTTTGAGCCGCATGCAATGCGGCACTACGGTTTATTCAACCAGATAGATTTTGTTGGGCAGCTTCTCGCAGTCGTATGCATGTCCACCCTGAAGGTCCGACCATTGATCGCCGATATTGACGACAATTGTGAAACCCATTTTTTCTACTTGCTCTCTAAGCGGCACCTTCACTGCTTCTGCACTGCCCTTGTCGCCATCCTTGCGCATCAAAAGTCCGTCGTAAGCTACTTCGCGCTTGATCAGATTGTTTATGGTATCGGCGCGCAATCCTTCTCTGCGTCCGGTGATAAAGAAGATGGCAAAGCCATTTTTGCGAGCCCACTGAAGAAAAGCCGCAGTCTTCGGCAAGAGCGGGGCGTCTGCTTTTTTGATCCAAGCTTCAAATGCAGGCCAATTGAATTCCGGTGTTTTTTCAAAATGCGGGCGATTGTCTATTAAGGTTTCATCCAGGTCCGAAACCACAGCCGGTAAGCCTTTTGTGGCTCCCTTTTCCTTTTCGCTGAGGTATTTTTTGCAGGCTGCGTAAGCGTCGGCTATCGACTTATCCGTCTCCTTCTTGTACGCGGAGGTTTTGCTGAAGTCTATGCCGACGCGATTGCCGAAGTCTTTCTCGTTGAGCGGCGGCGGTTTAATGTCGTTGGCCGGCATAGCATGACAGGCAGGCGAGAGCAGCGCCAGAGCTGCAATCGTCAGGAAAAACGATGACTTAGTAGGCAATGACACGTTTATCACCAGGCAAGGGTACAGGGCGAAACAGGGCAGGCCATACAGACCTCCGCATCGTCCATTATTCTACGCGTTTGCGACTCTGAGTGCTTACGCGCCGCGCATGCTGACGCCGCGGCCCATTGCGTAGGTGGTGTGACCGATAGCGGTCTTTTCCTTGCCTGACGACTTGGTTACTTCAATGGTTTGTTGTTCTTTCGGTGTTTCAGCTGCCGTGTCGACGTAGTGACCCCAGTAAGTGGCACCTACTTTGAATTTTTTGTTTTTCGGCTCAGGCAGGAAGCGTTGCGGCTCTGCAATACAGACGAGCAACACCAGAGCAACCAATCCGCCGAATATATAGAAGAAATCCATGCTTTTACCCCGCCTTGTTTGGCTTTGCCCTTGCCCCTCCCCAAAAATCAGGGGAGTTTTTGCCCATGCTTTCGGCATAAGGCAAGTGGAATGGTCTTCCTCTGGTTTCTCGCTGCCTGGAGGGCGCGGAAATCAAGTAGCTGTAGATTAAATGAAACTGTCCAGCTTGTCCATGGGAAATGCCCCAATTTGGACGGGCTGGAGTTTAAAAAGTGGAAATAGTGGGCGTTTTCGGGCTTTTCTTGCAAAACTTTTAGAGAAACCCAGCTTAATCAGGCTCAGCTAGGCAATCTGAGCTAGCGGGGGCTAATTTGCTGAAACTCTCAAACATCACGCACCGCATCTAGTGACACGGTTTGGGCTGAGGCTGCAAAATCGATGGAGCGCTGGATACTTAACCGTTGCTTGCGTCAGGCGACTGGCGGTCGAATCCGTGCAGATTGGCGATGATATCCAGAGCGGTTCTTGCGGCATCGGCTGTGCTGATAGACAGCCCCGATGCTTCGACCTTTTGAAGAATATTCAGATAGATGTCCACAAACTCATCGGCCATTTCTTTCGACGACTTGTCCGTATAAGGCATTGCCAACTCCCTTCTTGAGCACTCGGTTGAGATGAGGAAAGATCATACTCAATAGCGAGGCTGCAAACGTGAGAAGCTCATGTTTTCAACCTCCATTCGGCAACAAAAAACGGCACGGAATTACCGCGCCGTTAAATGTGCTGTCAGTTGGAGCTGCTTACTGTTTAACCAGCTCTGCCAGTTCGCTGTACATGCCTGCAATCTGAGCTGCAACGATCGCAGAATTGTTTTCTTCCTGCGAATATCTTGTGAATTCTTCGGCTTTGCGTTCAAACATTCCGAGCAATCTTTGGTTGAAGTTGAGGATGTGATCGTTCATGGAGCGTACTTTCTAGATAGGCTGAGACGCGGTTGCTGCGGGTTGAGCCCCGCCGCTTGGCTGATTTGTAATAGAAGAAGTTGAATTAATTCTGTCTCAAACGGATGTCAAGCTCAATAGGCCACGAGCAAGTTTCCATGATTTCTGCAAAAGTTTAATCAAATTTGGTATATCTTTTCGATATTTGCCGTGGTGTCACAGATGGTGTTACCCGACTGCGGTCGTTCTGTTTTGTAGCCTAAAGTGCATCTTTTGACTGCTTTTCTTCTGCTGTAAACCCGCATGTTAAGCGATTCTTTGCATAGTCAGAAATTGTCGAATTTTAGTGGTACCAGACCCGGTGAGGGGCGATTTCAAATTTGTCCTGCTTTTGGGTGCAACCTCCCGCGGTATCACCTTCAAAACAAAAGTCGAGAGCTTTCGCCCTCGACTCTTATTTGTGACTAGACTCGAATGTTCTCTTTCGAGTTGCCTGTCTAGCGCTTCTTACCTTTCGATGCTTTGGTGAGCTTCTTGGCAGACTTGGGAGCCGGCTTGGAAGAAGACTTGGTTTGAGCAGCGTAGGCTTTTTGGCGCATATTGCCATTAACGATATCCTTGAGCTCTTGTCCGGCTCTGAAAGCAGGAACGCGGCTGGAAGGAATACGCAAAGGGGCAAGAGTTCTGGGGTTGCGACCGGTTCTGGCTTGACGGTTGCGTCTTTCAAACGTACCGAAACCTACCAGCGTAACTTTTTCTCCCTTGCTGATAGCACCGGTAATGGTGTGCAGGAAGGTTGAGATAGTTTCGCTGACGATGGTCTTGGGTTGCCCGGTAAGCTCAGCAATTTCGCTGATCAGCTCAGCACGGTTCATTCGATATCCTCCTTAAATGAAAAACCCAGTTTTTGGCTTCCAAGCTGCGGATGTTATCACCCGTTAATACGTAAAACAAGATACGGAGAGCAAAATCTCCCCAGAGCCACCGTTTCGAGTCACAGATGAATACCCCAAAAGCCTTGCGGGAAATAGCTTTTCGGAAACCAGGCAGCGGTGCATTTTTTATCTTGGCGGTGGACTTCTAGTCCCATATATACAAGTTCGACAAGCCGATTTTATAGAGACAGTGTCTGGTGCAGCCGACAACAAGATAAGATAAGGCAAGAAGAGTTATCTATTTATGGTCCATACGCAGTTTGCATATCAGCCAACCTTGCGCCAATTGCTCAGTTCTGAGGCGTTCGCCGAAGCACAGGTGCTTTGCGCTGAAGACAGAATCGACACTGCAGTTACGCAAGTAATTTCGAATTTGGGTTCGCCATTTCGCTCGGGAAGCTTACTGGTCAATAAGATCGAGGCTTTTGAAGGCAAGGAATTGAAGAATGTCGCCGAGCTGTCTTCTGTCGTTGTAATTAAACCGCTCTCCGATTTAACTATGCGTCCGGCCAAGGCATCGCGCGGGCAGAGCGGGCTCGAGCCTGTTGCCAAGCTGGTAGCGCCGGCACTTGCCCCGGCTCCCAATTACGAATTGGCCCTCAAGCAATTACTTAAAGTCTGCAGCGAAGTGGATGTCCCATTGATAAGCCTGCCCGGCTTTGGCGACCCGGCGCAAATAGCCGACGAAGTCCGCTTTACTTTCCTGCGGCAACTCAAACTGAATAGCACGCGACTGCATACCTTTTTGATGAATCTCGTTGTCGAGGAAGGGCTGGAGGGTCTGACGGAAGAGGTTTCCAATCAACTCAATCGCCCGCTCAGCATTGAGTCCGCTCAATTCACCCTGATGGCGGCAAAAAACATGGGTGGAACACCGGCCAGCCAGCAGCGCAGCATGGCTGATGAGGTGTATAAGACTGTGCGCAATCAAAAGAAAGTGGAATCCAACAACGGCAAAGACTGGATAATCCCGACCCTGAAAGTTGGGCGCCGGCTGGTCGCGCCGATTATGCTCGGCGAGAATATCGTCGGATACATCTCGTCGATGGTCAGGCCAAATGACGATATGGAAGCCATTGCCGAACTTTTGAGACCGGCTGCGCTGGCTGCGATGATTGAATTTCACCAGAATCGTCAGACCGGTCCCATGTTTGCCGCCACTCAAAAAAACATGCTCAAAGATGTTCTTCTGGGCGGTTCTCTGGCAGCGTCAGACCAAGAACGCATGGACCAACATTATGGATTCGACTTGGCCGACGGCATTCTGGTTTTTGCCGCCAGTGCACTTAATGCCCAGGGGCAGGCGCTTGCATTGGATGGCCTGGCAGAAAACATCGGCGTGATGACCGAGATTGAAGGCACCGCCACAATCGTCATGCCCTATCTCAACAAATCGGGCAAGACCTGGCAACAAATGGCGGAATTTTTGCAGAAAGAACTCAAAGAGCTTGTCAAACAAAAACCAGGCGGTGCAGATGCTCGCATTCAGATTGGTGCAGGGCGGATGGCAGAGACCACCCTTGATCTCTCGGATAGCTACAGAGAGGCTCGCCAGTCACTAATCGTAGGCTCCATGATGCACGGAGATAAGGAATTTACGATCGGCTATGGTGATCTCGGGGTCAAACGCCTTCTTTACTTGATGATCGACCACCCCGAGCTGGAGCGTTTTTGCGAAGAAATTATCGAGCCTCTTGAAAGTTATGACGAAGAGTGGGAAAGCGAGCTGGTGCCAAGTCTTCGCGTCTATCTGGCTGAAGGGGCCAATCTCAATTCCGCTGCCCGTGCCCTTTTCATTCACAGACATACGTTGCGCTATCGCCTGG
>PNLN01000083.1 GCA_013823055.1 Cyanobacteria bacterium DS2.3.42 | reverse complement strand
AAAGATCGACGGTGACGCCAGAGGTGGTGCCGCACTTTCCGTTCGCGAAGCAGTCGGCAGGCCGATCAAGTACATAAGTACCGGCGAAAAGCTGGACAATCTGGATGCCTTCTACCCAGATCGCATGGCGAGCAGAATTCTCGACATGGGCGACGTACTTACTTTTGTCGAAAAGGCGAAGCAAGTAATCGACGAGAAGGAAGCTGAAAAAGTAGCCATGTCCATGTTGCAAGGCGACTTCACCCTTGAGATGTTCATCAAATCCCAGAAGATGATGAAGAAGATGGGCGGCATGGGCGACATGATGAAGATGATGGGACTGGGCGGGATGATGGGCATCAACAGCACCGACCAAGCCAAGATTGCCGAGCACGGCGACAAAATGATGAAGCTATATGAGACAGCTATTAGCTCCATGACGCTCGAAGAACAGCGCAAACCGGAGCTCATCAATATGAGCAGAAGGCGCCGAATTGCCGCAGGATCAGGGCTCAAAGACTCAGAAGTGGGTCAAATGTTAAATGAGTTTGAACAGATGCGCGGCATGATGAGCCAGGTTAGAAAAATGTTCGGCGGCTTTGGCGGCGGATTTCCGGGCATGCCCGGAGGTCTGGGCGGCGGTGAAAAGGGCGCCCCAGCAAGCCTTTCGGACCTCATGGCTGGATTCGGCGGCGGCGGAAAACTACCAGGAATGCCTCCCATGCCCGGCGGCATGCCCGGAGGGCTACCTCCTGGATTCCCCGGCGGACTGCCGGGCAGTATGCCCAAGAAGAAGCCCCCGTCGGGCTATCCCGGCGGCACTGGCGGCGGCTATTACAAGAAAAAGAAGAAGAAATAGGGCAAGTGTTACCGAGTTCTTTGCAATACGGCAAATATACGTGTTTGCAACCCTTGCCGGTATACGGCACCTGCTAGAATATCCCTTCGCATTAATATGCGCCTTTATAGATAAAAGTGTGTTCGCAAAAAGTTCAAAGGATATTTTTCAGTGGTAAAGATCAGACTTAAGAGAGTTGGATCCAAGAAAGCTCCGCACTATAGAGTCGTTGCTGTGGACGTACGCAGCCGTCGCGACGGTAAGCCGTTGGAAGAACTCGGTTATTACAACCCGCGTTCTAAAGATCTCAAACTCGACCAGGAAGCGGTAGCAAGATGGATGAAAAACGGGGCCCAGCCAAGCGATACAGTGGCAAGCCTTTTAAGAAAGGCGGCAGCGGCGGGGGCAGGCGCCCAGGCGGCTACGGCGTAGGCAGACCTTCAGGTCCGCCCAGCTCATCAACAGCGGCTGAAGATTTGGCCGAGTATATTTTGCGCGTCCTAGCGCGCGACCCAGATGCGCTCCAATTCGACCGGAAGATGATGGGCTCCAGACGTTGCCGTCTGGGCGTCACTTGCGAACCGACCATCACAGGACGGTTGATCGGAAAAGACGGTAAAACAATTACTGCCTTGCGCAATCTAGTCAGAGCGGCTGCCAGCAGACACGGCAAACGCGTAGACATCGAAATTCAATAAGCTCGCCACATGAGCCCAACTTCAGAACAAGAAAAGCAATCTGAAGCGCTTTTGGCAACGCTAATAGAGAAAAACATCATTACAGCCGCGCAAGCGGAAGTAGTGCGGTATGACTTCACCTCAATGGGAGTTCCGAGCTGGGAGTCCCTGACTGTGCGCGGATGGGTGGCTCAAACGGTGCTTGTGGAACAGGCGCCCTGGTTGGGCAAATCGATGGACGAAGAATCAGAGAAAGCAACGGAACGCTCTGCTTACGAGCAGAATCTCCGGCGATACGAAACGCTCATGCGCGAGATCATGGAAGACGTTTAGACGAAATTTCAAACCGGGCGACGCGTGGCGTCGTCGCAAAAGAGGCGCATGCAATGCGCCACTCTACGATTCTCTTGAATAGCGAATTTTGTTGCGCACGTAATTGCTATATATCAAGTTCAATTCAAAACCCAGCTTGCCATCAAGGAAGCCGAGGCGCAGAACATACCGTGCGAAGAACGTCCACAAAGGATGCAGTAGTTCATTCACTGGGTTAGCACGCCATTTTTTGGAGCCATCTTGCCGATACTGTTCAGCAGACAAGCGTGCATACTTGTCCATGGCCTTTGTGAATTCATCGACGTTTCTATAACTGTAATGCAGCATGGGGTGCTTCAAATCACCGACTGCGCCGTCGACAAAAATGCGCTCGTGCACCATACGATCGCGAAACTTTCCTTTGCCGTTTTGAATCAATCTCAATTGAGCGTCAGGATAGAATCCACCATGCCGTACCGGATGTTCACCAATATAAAGAACGCGAGGAATCTTGTAACCATCACACTTACCAGCGGTTTCCCCAGAAACAATCTCTTTTACTTCCGCCACCGCTTCCGGTGTCATGATTTCGTCGGCATCAAGACTCAAAAGCCAATCGCTTTTCGCCAAAGACAGAGCAAAGTTTTTCTGCCCGGCATAACCAAGCCAGTCTTGATGCACTACCCTGGCGCCTTTTGAGGTAGCGATTTCGATGGTTTTGTCGTCCGAGCCGGAATCAACAACGAGCATCTCGTCGGCAACTGGACGCATTGCGTCGAGGACGCGACCAATCGTGCGCTCTTCATTCTTCGCCACGATAACGACTGAAAGTGTCGCCATTGGCTATCTTCTCACTAAGTGAATCACGCGTGCTTTGTCATCGATGGTGTACTGGCAATCACCGAAAAAGCTCTGTCCGAGCAAAGGCTCGCCAAACGGAATATCAGTTACTGCAATCACAAAATTATTCTTCTCTACCGGTCCCAATTTGATGCTGTTGATCGGGAATTTTCTTGTCCTTGTTGCACCACCGACGCCCCGCTCTGTTTCTTCTTCGACGCCTTCCGGAATATTTATGCCGAGTTGCTTCATCTGTCCTGCACTAAATAAACAGTTTTTCGCGCCTGTGTCGAAAAGCATTTCAATTGGGCGTCCGTTTACTTGAGCAGTGACAATGATGCCGCCGCCGCTCAGCCGTTTAAAAGGCACTGTATTGAAGCTGGACGCATACGTAGTGCGGCGTGAGCTGGCAGTTGAGTTCTTAACCAAGTTGATAGTGCCGGCGCTTTTATCAATGGTGAATTGATAGGGCGAATAAAAGTTTCTTCCCAGAAGCGGAGGGACACCTGTTCTATCGCTTATCAACAGGGGGAAGTTTCTTCTTTCTATACCGCCAACTCTGACCGTTGTGGGTATTCTCCAGTTGTCGGTAACTGCATTTCCAACTCCTATCGACTTACCTACAGGCGGTCCTGTTGGTTTGCTCAAACCCACTTGCTCCAGTGTGTCCATGCCGATTACAGTCTGATCGCATCCAGTATCAAATACGAAGTCGACGGAGCGATTGTTCACCTGCCCCTGGACCATAATGTGTGAACCAGCTTCATTTCTGAAGTGCAAACGCTCTTCTGCAGGCAATCCAGCTTCTTCATCGCTGCCGCCTGAACTGGAGCTTGAATATGATCTAACCGAAGAAGCAGATGATGACGATGCTGAGCGACCGGCACTGCTAATGGCTCCAGGGGAAAGCGTTTTCAAGGCTTGAATGGCCATCTGCCCGGCTTGCGAACGCGGATACCGCGTCACTAGAGTTGTATAAAGTTCGATTGCTCGTGCGTTGTTGCGCAATTGCTGATAGGAGAGCGCCGCGTAATAAATCGCGTTGGTTTGTTCTGAACTGCGCGCAATCACAGTCTCAAAGCAGCTAGCCGCCCTTGCGTAGTTTCTCTTCTGATAGAAGTCAATTCCCTCGGCATAGGGATCAGCATGCGCCGCAGTGGAAAACAGCGACATGGCAGCAAACGCGCAGAGTGCCGCTGTGCCGACTACTTTGACTCTACGTTCGCGCTTGGAAATCATGCGCTCTCCTTTTTAGACTTTCAATTCTTCAGCGATTACAACCTTCTGAAGCTCAGATGTACCCTGGCAGATTTCCATCATTTTTGCATCGCGGTAGAAGCGCTCTGCAGGGGAATCTTCAACAAGCCCACTGGCTCCCAAGACTTGAATGGCTTCGCCGGTTTGGAATCTGGCAGTCTTTGAAGAAAGCAATTTAGCCATTGCCGCGTACTTTCTGAAATCTTCTTTTGCGTCATCAAATGCCCAGGCTGCGCGCAATGCAAGCATCCGTGCCGCAGATAGATCGGTGCTCATATCGGCAAGCTTCCACTGTATTGCCTGAAAAGCGCCAATATTTTTGCCGAACTGCTTGCGTGTTTTAGCGTGTTCCACAGCCAATTTCATGGCACCTGCAGTCATGCCGATTGAAGCCATAGCGAGAATAGTCTTTGCGGTGTCGAGAGCAAATTCAATTTGCTGAACGGCGTCGCCTTCCAGCCTGCTACCTTCTGCCAACTTAGTTTCGACAAACTCAATTTGATCGCTTGTGGCAGAGCGCAAACCCAATTTTTTAGCGCCGTCCGTTACTTTGATTGTTTTGCTATCGCCTGAATCAACTAGCCAGAGGGAGAGCTTGCCTGTTTCTTCGTCTTTGGCCACCACTACAAGCAGGGTAGCGATCTTGCCGTTTACCACCCAGAGCTTCTTGCCGGTTAATTTCGGCGCCTCTTGCTTGGTGGTTGCCACAGCTTCAATTAAAGAATAGTCACTGCCTGCGTTTTCTTCGTTCAAGCAAAACGCACCAACAGCTTCTCCACGAGCCAAGAGTGGCAGATAGCGGGATTTTTGACGGTCGTCACCATAACGCTTAATCAGCTCTACCACCTGGAAATGCGCAGATAGAGCAAGTCCAAGCCCTGCTTCGTACTCACATGCAGCTTCGACAAAGAGAGCCTGATCGAGGAAACTTCCCGACGCACCACCATACTCTTTGGCGATGGTCATCCCTAAAAAGCCAGTCTGTCCGAGCTTTTGCAAAAACTCTTTGAGCGATGCTTTGCCTTGTTCCAAATCTTTTGCAGACGGCTGAATTTCTTCAGCAGCGTACTTTTCATATTGCTCTCTAAGCGCTTCTTGAGACGAACTTAAGAAGGTGTTCACTGGGCACCTCGATAAAAGGACTGATAACCTGATCAATGCTAGATCTTATCACTGGTTGCCTTGGTATCGCTCGCAGGCAAAAGGTCTTCTTCAGCAAGCTTTTTGAATGTACGCTCGATGACTTCCGACTGCACCTGGTCCTTCTTGAGCAGGTCGTCAATCCAAAATCGAAGCCGCAAAAGCAAATGGTCGGTCTTGATGGCGACCGCTAAAAGCTCAGCCGGTGGCTCTTTCACGACGCCTGCCACAGCGGCGGTGGACTTTACAAGACTCTTTCTCAGCTTCTCAACATCCACTTCATGCCTGACCGGAAAGTCCACGGAGATGAGGTGTGTGGACTTCGGAGACGTCAAGTTGACAAGCTGACTGGCAGTGCATTGCTGGTTGGGAATGACGGCAAAATCGTCATCGCGAAGCTTCACCTTCGTTGACCTCCAGCCAATCTCAACAACCTGCCCCAATGTTGCCGTGTTGGGATCTGTGCCGACCATAATCCAATCGCCCTGTTTGAAGCGTTTTTCAAAACTCATGGTCAACCCGGAAAAGAGATTTTTCAAAGTGTCCTGAAGCGCAAAACCAAACACAGCCGTGATTAGAGTGGATGTAGCCAACAAAGGCATGATATTGATGCCAAGCGTGACATTGAGCAGAAGCAGGCCCACTCCCACATAGATTGCAGTGAGGACGACAAAGCGAAATATGGACGGGACATTGGCATCCTGGCGTTTGGCGAAAAACCAGCCAAAAACAGCCAGATCGAAAGCACTGACAAACACATGCAAGGCAAGAAAGGATGTTACGCAAACAGCCAGCGGCGTGATCTTTACGCCGATGCCGTGCGGCAGCAGTTTGAGGAATGGAAAGCCGGCCAGCAAAAGAAGCAGCGCCTGCAAAGGTGCGTCGATTTTAGAAAAGGCTTCGGTTTCCAGGTTGCTGTCCTGGAAAATGTGCAACTTTCTCCAGATCAGCCGCAAAGAAGCGCGCCGATTTAGAAGCAATAAGAGCCACAATATCGCCGCCCAGAAAGGAACGGCGTACTCGTCGGACGTAGCCAGTCGGGTAATTTCGTAAAATAATGGTTCCAGAACTTTCAGGTCCATAAAGCGGCGCACGCGTTTGAATCGGACTTATTATCGCAGAGCAAAGGCGACGCCGATTTCCTCAGGCGTGATAAGCTCTCCGGCAACTACTTTTTTTGCAGCAACATGGCTCTCACTCTTTTTCAGCGCATTGTAAAGCGATTCAATAAAACCTTTTACGGCCTCCGCGAAAAGTCGACGGTCACCATAGAAGATTTTGAGCTGGAACACTTCCTTCTTTATCACGGTTTGATTGGCAGCAGCCCGGAAGGACAAAGATCCTTTCGCGATGTGCGCGCGGACTTACTGGCGGCGGTGAAAAGCAAGAGCAGCCTGCAAATGGGCATTACGCTCAAATTGATGCCCTTATTTTGGGAAGACAAATTAAAAGCGATTATCGCCGAAGTAAAAGACACCCAGAAAGATGAAATTCTCAGCTGCCTGATGCCCGACAATCGCGACGGCATGCTGGCACCAAATCAGAATCCGCCTTTCGCAGAAGACTGGAGAGTGAGAGCCAATGCGGCTACACTTATCGCATACGTGGGCGGACCCAACGCTGTCGAGGTTCTCACCAATTCGCTAAATGACACCGCCGGCAGTGCCAAGAGTGCATTCTGTCACACGGTACTTGCTCTGGCTGCGATCAAGAATCCGGCCGCTTTAAGCGCTATTGAGCCTTACTTATTTTCTGATGAACAATGGTTTCACGTCGATTGCATCAACGCAATTTCGCACTGGCCATTTGACACCGTTGCAGAAATTCTGGCCGACGGGTTGACCTCAATCAACAATCTTTCCGACTATGCGGCCTTTGCCACCGCACGCAATCACAAGCCTGTGACATTTCTCAAAGACAGCCGCCCGATCGTTCAAAACGGCGGTATGGCGATGATTTTGGCACTTTGTTCGCCCAATCACAAAGCCTTTCAACCTGACCAAATTATTCCTTTTGATTTAGTCTCATGCTTTGAAGAAGTTACTAAACTAGCAAAAGGAAGCGGCTCGGCTCTCAGAGTGCGTGCGGCAATCAATTTGATCGACTGGCTTGGTGCAAACCGGCTCATCATCGGCTCAGGCGAGCAGCAAGTACCAAGTGAAAAAACTCTTGAAGACGCAAGAATCTCTCTATTATCTGAAGAAACTAAACGCGAGCTAAGCGCGAAGTTCGTTCAGCATACCTGGCAAAAAGAACGTAGTGGATCTGTCAAAGACCTTGAAGGACTCTGCCTGATAGAGATGATCGGAGACTTCAAAGACGAATCACAAATCGCAAAGCTAGAAGAATTAGCATCCCGAGAAGATTCTCTTTACACCGATTCAGCGATAGATGCGTTGGGCAAGATTGGCGCTTCATCAGCATCTGAGAAATTAATCGAGATTGCAAAGCGCCTCGTCAACACGGAAGAGCGCTCCACAAAAGCAGCCAGTGCTCAACCAGTGACAGAGGAAGATCCGCAAGGCAGCCTCACTTACTGGCATATTCTCAATGCTCTGGGAAATTTAAAATCAGACCAATCATTCGACTTCTTGCTTTCGGCAGTTCAAGACTTCGCCCCAGACAAGCGGCAAAAAGCGCTCTCTTCACTGGTATCCGTTGGCAAGTCTTTAAGCCTATCGGCTGATAAAAATACCGCCATGCGAGATCATTTGTTGAACGCTTTTAAAGATCCCTCTACGCAGGTACGACAGGCCGCAATCGAGTCGGCTGCCGTGCTCGGCGATCCATCCTTGATTGAAGAAGTCGCAGCAATGACGAATGCCAGAGAAACATCTTTGTGGAAAGAAGCAAATCGAGCACTGAAAACGCTTTCTCAACAGGGTCACAAAGACAAAGTGCTTACGGAATTGAACAAACGGCTGCAGAGCACCAACGATCAGACCAGGCGCGAGCGAATTCTGAAATTGACCAACGAGCTGCAATAAGGCTTGCTGCAAGAGCAAATTTATCGCATTATCGGACAGAGGAAAAACGCCAAAACCCCTCCCAGTGAGACGTCTACAGGCTTATGAACATTCCATCATCGGACCGTGCTAAGGTAGTTATTGAAGTAATGATAAGCATGCTGGGAAACCCGTGAAGCAAGCACACTGAGGGTTTGGGAGTGGCTGAAGCCAAAAAAGGCGACGGTTCTAACGGTAAAGGTGCCAAGGGTAAAAAACCCAAGGGCAATGACTCCGATTCAAAAGCGCAGGCGAAAGACGCGGCGCTCCAGGAAGAGAAAAAAGAACCAGCCGAACCTATTGCATCTCCAGAAGCTACTGCTTCTGAGACTTCTGACTCCGGTCAAAACACTCCGGAGCCAAATGAATCCGCAGCGCACGCAGTGGAAACAAAGGCTCCATCTGCACAGGTGGCAGCAGAAGCCAAACCGGAAAGAATGCAACAACAGCACGTCTCGCGGATTCTTGATGCGGTACTCGAAGAGCCCGTCGAGGAAACCGCAGGCCATCACGGCTTTAAACATCCTCTGTTTTTGGACGTCATTCTCGCGGTTGGATTGCTCGTCGCAATGGCCGGCTTTTCAATCGGCATGTTCAAAATCTACATAACTCATTCTGCCAAACAGAGCATCAACCAGCAAAACTACAGCGCCGCCATTGCGCTTCTAAAGGGAACGCCCCTGCCGGGTTTCTTCAACATTGCCGGCTCTGAGGATTCAGTGGAACTGCTCAATCGCGCTCTATACCTCGATGCCATTTCAAAACTAGAGATCAATCGAGACGATCAAGGCGCTCTGGACGAATTACAGCAAATACGGCCAGGCTCAGGTTATTTTGAGCTGGCCCAGGATCTTTTGCGCGACAATGCCCCTCCTCCCAAACTACAGTTGGAGGGCGGCACTACTCATGACGCCGATCCTAGCGATCCGGAAATCAAAGAAGAAAAACCAATCATCCCGGATGACGACCTAAAAGACGCCAGTCCATAGATATTGAGTCTTCGGCAGTCAGACTTTGAGATTTGTTAGCTGTTTTGGTGAACTACTGAACGCCGCGTCCTGGCACGTGAGCAAAGCTCTTCGGTGTGGCCGTTGTCATTCGTGCCTTAACGAGCTTGTTGATGATGGTTGTATCCACAGACGGCTTAGCTACCGGCGCCTGTTCATAAAGGACGATATCCGGAGCGAAACGCTCATTGGCTCGTATCTTGGTCAGTAAACTCGGATTTTCGCTACTTTCTTGCGAAACGACGACTTGCGAAGTTGCGGCAACAGCGCACATCAATGTGGCTACCGTAGCGGCGATCAGTGGGTCGATTGTTCGTCTTACCAGAGAGGTATGCATGATTTCTCCTCCCGAAATGCCCAGGAATAGGTTGCCCTGCAACCACTCTAGTACCGTTAGGGTGATTCTCACGAAGCCTTAATAATCTATTTGAAATACTTGCAACATACCTGAACCGTTTGTTATCAACGGTTCAGAACCTCTTTAGAACAAAGAGAGAAAACCCCACCCAGGCCCGAAAACCGGCTCCAGATCTGAATTTTGTTAAATTACTCGACGACAAACTCTTTATAGGCGTCGGCGGAAAGCGCTTCATTAAGCTCATCTTTGTTGGAGAGCTTTACTTTGATCATCCAGCCTTCACCGTAGCAATCGCTGTTGACGAGCTCCGGCTCAGCCGAAAGCTTGTCATTGATGGCAATGACCTCTCCGCCACAGGGCATGAAAAGGTCAGAAACAGACTTAACTGACTCGATTACGCCGAATTTTTCTTCGTTTTTGAACGATTGACCGACCTTGGGCAGCTCGACAAATGTGACGTCGCCCAGCTGGTCTGCCGCAAATGATGTAATTCCGATAGTTGCCGTGTCACCTTCAACACGCACATATTCGTGAGATTTGACGTACTTCAGTTCGGCAGGGTAAGTGAGCATGCGGATACTCCATCGAGATTCTAGAGCGGATTGCTGCAAATCCAAAGAGGCTCTTGGCACCCGCCTAAATTGGCCTCTTCAGAAAGCGGAAGAAGATCTTAACACCATACGAAAGCCGCCGTAATTCTTGCCTGCCAAGATATTCACTCTAATTTGGAAATTTTTTGCCGATCCCGGCTAATTTCTTCGATCCTGACGTCTAAGAAATTACGGGCCAAGATGGCCGTTCAAAATAGAAAGTGAGTTAAAAAATGCGTTTCGCAATTCCAGCCAGAGTTCTCGATCTACTTTCGATAACGACGCTTTGTTTCTCCTATGGTCTTTTCGTCACTTCCTTCGTTGCAAAACTGCACTAGAAATCAGGCATGAGTGAACAATCTGGTAGCCTTCGGGCTTGGCGATGCATGGCAGACCCCTGCCGGTCACACGCATAGCCATAACTGCGCTTGTCGCAACCATGACCCTTTTCGCAAGGATGCCCAGCGAGTCAAATCAGATTTAGTTGAGAGCAATCACTTTGTCTCTCAGCTGATGAGCGCGCTGGAAATCAATCCTCTCTATTTCGGTCCGGACGATCCAGCCGAGCCGACCAACTTTGTGAGGCGGGTGATTATCGTTTAAACAGCGACTATTTGGCGCGTTTGTACCAGGGGCGGCGCACCACATGCGCTACCACCATATTGTCGCGAATCTTAATCTCCAACTGATTGCCTTCCTTGGCCAGTTCAGGCGGGACGTAGGCAAATGCAATCGGATAGCCGACATGTATACCCGTCGATCCGCTAGTCACCACGCCCACTTTCTTTCCATCAGAATAAACTTCATAACCCTGGCGCGGTAATGCTTTTCCTTCACTTCGCAAGCAAACGCACTGCTTCGGAAGTCCACCTTCTTTTTGAGCTTTCAATTTGTCTCTGCCAATGAAGTCGCCTTTCTCGAGTTTTACACTCCAGCCAAGACCGGCTTCCAGAGGACCTGTTTCGTCATCAAGCTCGTGCCCGTATAAAGGCAATCCTGCTTCAAGCCGTAAGGTGTCGCGCGCACCCAAGCCACACGGCTCGATGCCGTACTTTTCTCCACCTGCAAGAATCCGCTTCCAGAGCTTCTCAGAGTCACCAGCAGCGCAGAAAATCTCGAAACCATCTTCGCCGGTGTATCCGGTTCTGCCGAAGCTAATTTCTATTCCATCAACTTTTTCTTGTGAATAAGAAAAGGAAGGCAGTCCGCTAAGGTCCTTGCCGACCAGATCGGAAAGAAGCTGCACAGCCTTAGGACCTTGCAGAGCCAGCAGCGCTGTTTCATCGGATATGTTTTTCAGTTTCAATGCCTTGAACTTGCCGGCGTGCTTCTGAAGCCAGTTCCAATCTTTTTCCATGTTCGATGCATTAACGACCAGGAGAAAATCGTTTTCTCTTCGGTAGACAATCAAGTCATCGACCGTGCCGCCATTTTCATTAACGAATTGAGTGTAGAGCGCCATATTCGGCTTGCTCAACCGATTGAGATCATTGGCGATCATATACTGAACAAAGTCATGAGCATCATCGCCGGAGACAAGAAATTCCCCCATGTGCGAAACATCGAAAAGCCCGACCTTGTTTCGAACCGCCTGGTGCTCTTGAATGTCCGACTTGTAGCGCACCGGCATGAACCATCCGGCAAAGTCCACCATTCTGGCGCCCAGACTTTTATGCACCGCTGCTAGTGGCGTTTCTTGCAAAGCTGTCACAACCATCTTTCGATCCTCTGACGTGCACAGTGTAGACAAAGACTCTCCGTCACGACCCCTGGGGTGCGTGCACTTGAGATCGCCGGTTGCTTCAAGTTCATAAACTGGGGCCCGGCAAGCCCTATAGATTACCACTAAGAGCTAAAAAGAGGACCAGGTAAGGTTGGCCCTCTTTTCAAAGTTCAATCGAAGCTAAGCCGGTCAGTTGGCCGAACGTTCCGGCAAGCCCAAAACAGCGGTACTGCCGGCGGTGCACTTGATGCCTTCTTCGTCGACCAGCACTTCTCCGCATTCTCTTTCTTCCACCTGCCAGGCGTCGAAATAATTGCGAATCATCCAGCCGCGCGACGAGCCCGCATCCAATCTCGTCCAGGTCCATCCGGCCGAGCTGCTAATCGAGGAGACATCACCCCTCTCATCGTAAGAGATAGAGTAAGAAGTCTCGACTTCTCGATAGCGGAATGTGGTAACTCGACCTTCTCCATCTTTTGAAAAACGATCGCCATGCTGATTGATGAAGGTAACTTCGCTTGGTTTAAACTTTTTGCGCCGGTCGCGCGCTTTTTTCCATTCAGGATAATTCTCATGAACGGCCGGGTTCATCCAGACTTCGTCTGTAGACCAGTTGCGTTTGTACTCTCCGTACATAGCCAACCTCACTTTCCTGGTTTATTTGCTTTCGCCACACTTTCTACTAAAGTCTTGCCCGATGAATATGGCCGCCAAACTTAAATCTGAAAGGCGTATGACAAAGAAAAGGGAGCCAATGGCTACTTTATACGCTCAAAAATTTGATTGAGTCCGAACCGGCGCCCCAATTTCTTGAGCTTCGAGTCGCTATCTGTTACATCATTAAATGTCGGCCGCAGCTCATTCAGACGCTTTTCCAGGATCGGCAGCCAAGAATCATTCACTAAATCGCGCTTTGCCTCCACTAGCTTGCGATTCCAGCCTTCAAATTCCTTTTTGCTCGGAATGATCATCTCGGCAAACAACTGGTCAGTAAATTCCGGAAAGCTGGCAGGAATTCTTTTACCGGTCCTAAAAGCGTCCAACATATCAACCAGGCACTTCGAACAGCGTCCACAATTCTTGTCACGGTGATCAGCCAGAAAGCACACTCTCAGATTTTGGAAGCCTTCTTCCCAGCCTTCCAGCAATTCGCGCTTTTCTACACGCTTGAATCCGGCACCATCATGCACTATTGCAAAGCTGTTGCTCGACAAAAGATGGTCAGTAATTGGACTTGATCCCCATGGAATCAGCATTTTATGATAGGACGGTCCACTAGGCACAAGTCCTTCGCAAAAAGTTTTCTTGAACAACATGAGTGCCGAAGCCACTCCGGCTATGTGCGTATCGTCCCATTCAATGTTCAATTCTTGCAGGTTGGTAGACATTGTTATCAGCCTAACATCAAGGCTGGCGAGCGTTTTGCCAATTCGTTCAGAGGCTCTGTCGAAGGCCTCGGATTGATCCAGTGGAATATCAAAACCATGCACAAAGAGCCCCGCATCAATGTTTCGCCGCCAGTGCACCGGACACGCTCCAGTCCGATGTCGGTACATCGTGAAGGCGCTGTCCACTCCGCCACTGAAAGCGGCTATAGCCAGATCGTTCTGAGCAACAGCTTCTTCAGCAAGCTCATCGGCGATAATTTCAACTTGCTTATACTTGTCAGGCTTCCACGTTGCCCATGCTGACTGGAATTCGGCAAGATTTCGCAACAAGGAAGGTGACACAGACCCGTGCAGAATGCACTCAGTCCCCTCGCCCATAATGAAGAAAATGTTAGCGACGACAAACGGATCGAGACTTTCACTGACAAGCGATTCAAATTGCAAGGGCAGCTTAAACCAAAGTCTGCTCTTGCCACGCAAAGGACTCTCAATTACGACAGCCACAGTGATTGCGCCATCTGCGATCGCATGGTCTTCTTTCCAGATGTGTGTTTTGCCAACGCCCATGGTTTTCAATCATCACTCACTAAATAACCAGTTAATCATGCATGCCGTCTATCTACGAATTAAAATCGCGGGAATTGCCAACTATAGATACTTGTCGCCTTAAGCAGAACGTCAATTCACCCAAAGTGGAAAACTAATGACACAGACACTCGAGAAAGAAGTCGCAAAAACAAACCTTCTGCCACTTTCTGCGTTCGTTCTCAAAATAGCGAGCCGCTGCAATCTAAACTGCTCCTATTGTTACATGTACAACTTGCTCGACAAGACCTACAAAGATCAACCGATGGTGATGGCGCAGGTGGTCGTTGATGCTGTAATTGCAAAAACGAAGAAACATGCCTTAGACCATGGATTGACCAGAATTGACTACATCTTCCATGGTGGAGAACCGCTGCTTGCCGGAGAAGAATTCTTCCGGTATTTTGTCGCCACCGCAAATAGTGCCATGCTCCCTGAAATTACTCCTGTATTTGCTTTGCAGACAAACGCTACTTTGTTAAACGAAAAGTGGCTCGAGCTATTTGAAGACCTGTCTATTTGCATTGGCGTCAGTCTGGACGGCGACAAAGAAACCAATGATGCAAATCGTGTTGATCACCAGGGCAAAGGCTCATACGACAAAGTAGCTTCAGCACTTAAGTTGATTCAGTCCAGACCCAAAACACTTCAAAATTGGTGCGGCATTCTTACAGTCATAAACGTCAACAGCGATGCAGTGAACACTTACGAACACTTCCGCGAATTGTCCGTAGGCGCTGTGGATTTGCGATTGCCGGACGCAACGCACGACAACCCTCCTCCAGAAATCGGCTCGGGCGCTACTCCTTATGCAGACTGGCTAATTCCCATTTTTGACAAATGGTTTCAAAACCCGGATTCAGACTTTCAGATACGCTTATTTGAGAATGTCATCGGTTTGGTTTTCGGATCACAACGAACCACAGAAGATGTCGGTGGAAAAATGAGCAACTTCGCCGTTATTGAAACAAACGGCGGTATCGAGCCACCAGGAGCACTAAAAGCTTGCGAAGAAGGTTTGACGAAGGTGGGCTTAAACATTCTCACGCACGATATTGACGACGTGTACAGCATTCCATTGTTCGCAACTTTCTTAAGTGGTGCCGACAACCTTTGTGCCACCTGCAAATCCTGCCCTGTGGTGAGCGTCTGCGGAGCGGGCAAATTTGCCCACCGCTACAGTTCCGAACGGAAGTTCGACAATCCTTCCGTCTACTGTGAAGATTTAAAAAAGCTCATAACACACATACAGAGGAAGACAGTTGAAGCCCTGCCCTCTGGACTAAGGAGCCAGATGCGGCTTACACCATTGATACAAGTTGAAGAATAGTCAATACCCGATTCCAGGTTACCGATAGGTATAATTTGAACGGTCACGTATTTATTACCGCGTATTTTGCAGAAGGAAATTTATGAAAACTTCAGAAGGCCAATTTTCTAGTTCACTCTGCGAATCCAAGCTCACCTGCGAAGAGTTAGAAACGATCGAAAATCCGATCGTCCGTAGAATCACTATCGGAATGCTGATGGAGATGTCCAATCCTACGTTCATTGCCGGCGCTTTTGGAGAACAAGGTCAGCCTCCAATTGAGGAATCATCTTCAAGCTTCGGCGAGGGTGGAACAGTGCGCAGACAAGCAGCAAGTTTTGGTGAAGGCGGGGACATACGCAGGCAAACGGCGAGTTTCGGTGAAGGCGGGAGCGTACCCAGACAAGCAGCAAGTTTTGGTGAAGGCGGGACAGTTCCCAGACAAACGACGAGTTTCGGTCAAGGTAGCGCAAATACTGCAGTTTCAACATCCTTTGGCGAACTGGGGTCTGCCCCCGTACGGAAAAGCCAGTCGGGTTTCGGAGAAGTGGTAACGCCTGTAAACACTTCAAAAGCGAATAATCGATTGAAGTAAGTATTGATTTTGAAATTGAATGGGGGGCGCTGAGCGCCCCCCATTTTTTGTGGTGTGATCGGATTTCTCCGGTGGAAAAAATACTTCCGACGCCTTTGTTGCTTATGCAGCTTCGGTATCTTTCTTTTCTTCTTCTTCGTCTTTGGCTTCTTCGTCGCCTTTCGCTTCAGTTTCTTCTTCAGATTCTGCAGCTACTGCGTCTTCTTCCTTTTCGTCTGAACTTTCTTCTTTGTCTTCAGACTCTTCTGCTTCAGTTTCGGCTGCAGGAGCTTCTTCTTCCTTAGACTCTTCGCCTTCGGAATCAGCAACTACCTTTTCGCTTTCTTCTTCTTTTTCCTCAGCCTTTTCTTCAGCTTCAGAATCAGCGGTTGGTTCTTCCGATTTTTCTTCGGAGACTTCCTCAGATTTTTCTTCGCTTTCGTCTTCCGATTTTTCTTCACCATCTGCTTCGCCCGTAGGCTCTGCATCTTCTGAAGTTTCATCAGCTGACTTTTCTTCTTCGGCATCTTCAGACTTCACTTCTGCTGAGTCTTCAGACTTTTCGTCTCCGGCATCTTCTGCCTTTTCTTCTTCGGCGTCGTCAGACTTTTCTTCACCGTCTTCAGACTTTTCTTCGCATGCTTCTTCCGACTTCTCTTCGCATGCATCTTCCGATTTTTCTTCGCCTGCTTCTTCAGATTTCTCTGCGCATGCTTCATCGGATTTCTCTTCTGCGCTGCACTCTTCAGTGTCTTTTGAACACTCAGGATCCGCAGCCTCTGGTGTGTCTGTTGCTTCAGCAGCAACTTCTTCAGCCTTCACTTCTTCGTCGCTGTTCGTTGCTTCGGGCGCTGCCTCTTGGACATCGCTGGCTTGGCTAACTGCTGCGGCTTTAGAATGTGCTTGTTTCTTATCTAGTCTCTTTTTCTTTGACATAGCGAAATGTCCTCCCTTATGCGTACGTAAGCGAGTCCAGCAGTGTTCGCCCGAAACGTTTCGCCTGGTCGCACTCGCGCAGCAATGAGCGAGAACAAACACAGCTTCGGTCACGGGTTCTGTTCGTGGAATATCCTTACTTTTATTATGCAGTAAAAAGTTTGCGCCGTGCATACTTCCAGTCAAATTCCTGGATTAAATGTTGTCAGCAGCTCTTTTTCTACTCAAGACAAGGCACCAAAAGTAGTGGCGCTACAGGTAGCGTCTACTTCTACTACTCAACATACTCAATAAGGAAATCGATACCACCCGAAGAGGCAATAACATCAACCAGGCAATCTCTTGGTTGCATGCATTGCTATTACACAGTCTCGTACTCTTCTGATGAGGAGACGGTTTTCGCGACTAGACCTCCCGTAACAGTCCGCGCAATGGACGCAAACGATCACGAGGTATATATTGCCGCAGCACACAAAACTAACTTTACGTAATTCCTGTGACTGCAAGCGAAATTAGTCGGCCGATTCTTCGGGAGATCTATTTTGCTTTTCGCGCTGCGCCCTTTGTTCTGAATTTTCCAAAGCAGCTTTTGCAGAATCAAAGGAGGTGCCACCATCACC
>PNLN01000064.1 GCA_013823055.1 Cyanobacteria bacterium DS2.3.42 | reverse complement strand
TTGTCAGTCCTTCTTCATCGGAATATGAACACCGGCTTTCTTAGCGAAGTCGGTCGCTTCGTCGTAGCCTGCGTCTGCGTGTCGGATCACGCCCATGCCAGGATCGGTCGTGAGCACTCGTTTCAAGCGTCTGTCAGCATCAATAGTGCCGTCGGCAACTATGACTTGGCCGGCATGCAGCGAATAACCAATGCCGACTCCACCGCCGTGATGAAGCGAAACCCAGCTGGCACCGCCAACTGCGTTCAACATTGCGTTGAGGTAAACCCAATCGGCAATTGCGTCCGAGCCATCTTTCATCGCCTCGGTTTCGCGGTTAGGAGAGGCGACAGAGCCGGCATCCAGATGATCGCGTCCAATCACAATCGGTGCTTTCACTTCGCCCGACGCCACAAGTTTGTTTATGATCAGCCCCAATTTGGCGCGGTCTCCATAGCCCAGCCAGCAAATGCGCGCAGGCAATCCCTGGAATGCAACTTTCTCGTTGGCCATTTGAATCCACTTACAAAGCGCTTTGTTGTCTGAGAAATTCTCCAAAATCGCTTTATCGATTCTGTCGATGTCCTTCGGATCGCCGGAAAGGGCAGCCCATCTAAAAGGACCTTTGCCTTCGCAGAAAAGCGGGCGAATGTAGGCGGGTACAAAACCAGGGAAATCAAACGCCTTGGCCACACCCTTATCAAAGGCGACTTGCCTGATATTGTTGCCATAATCAAAAGTGATGACGCCGCGTCTTTGAAATTCGAGCATCGCTTCGACATGTTCGACAATTGATTGCGTCGACAGCTCGACATACTTTTTCGGATCGTTGGAACGCAGTTCTGCTGCCTTTTCCAGCGAGTACCCCTTGGGTACGTAACCGGTTAATGGATCATGTGCTGAAGTTTGATCGGTAAGGGCATCGGGCAAAAATCCAAGTTTCAAAAGCTCCGGCAATATCTCAGCAGCATTACCCAAAAGCCCTATGGATAGGGGATTACCCTTCTCTCTAGCTTCTTTTGCGAGCTTAAGTGCGTGCTCCAAATTGAATGCTTTCACATCCAGATATTTTGTTTCAATACGCCTGTCGATGCGGGTTTCATCCACTTCGATGCAGATAGCAATACCGTCATTCATGGTGACTGCCAGCGGTTGAGCGCCGCCCATCCCCCCTAAGCCGGCAGTAAGAACGATTTTGCCTTTCAGCGAACCATCAAAATGTTTGCGAGCCAGCGCGGCAAATGTTTCATAAGTACCTTGCAAAATGCCCTGCGTGCCGATGTAAATCCAGGAGCCTGCGGTCATTTGACCGAACATGATCAGACCTTTTTTCTCGAGATCGCGGAAATAATCCCAATTTGCCCAATGGCCGACCAGATTTGAATTTGCAATTAAAACCCTGGGCGCATCCTCGTGTGTACGAAACTTGCCTACTGGTTTTCCGGATTGGACCAGCAAGGTTTCGTCGCCTTCAAGATCGATTAATTCCTTCACAATTGCTTTGAAACAATCCCAGTTGCGGGCTGCCTTTCCGGAGCCGCCATAAACTACGAGATCTTCAGGTCGCTCGGCCACTTCCTTGTCGAGATTGTTCAAAAGCATTCTCAAGGCTGCTTCCTGCACCCATCCTTTGGCGTTCAAAGATGAGCCCCTGGGCGCTTGAACCTGGATAGGCCCTTTGCTTTGCAAAATGGCTTTGATAAGTTCGCCTCCGGAAAGTTTAGATTCCTGAGCCGATTTAGCCGACGCAGCCGATGTCATGACAAGAGCACCTCGATTATGAAAAGATTACAGTGCCAGATCTGTGTTGTAGACTGACAAGTGGTGATCATAGCTCATATGTGAGCATGTAAATACTGCTGGAAATTCAACGGCTATCAGGAGCGGACAAAACCAATGGTCAAAGAACTGACGAAAGCAAAAGCTGAGAAGACTTTCGAGACTATCTCCGGGATTCCGCTCAAGACCGTCTACACCAAAGACGACCTGAAAGACTGGCATTACGACGAGAAGCTGGCCGAGCCGGGTGACTTCCCTTACACCCGCGGCATTCACCACAATATGTATCGTGGCAAAGTTTGGACGATGCGCCAGTTTGCCGGCTTCGGCGGTCCGGAAGAAACAAACGCCCGCTTCAAATATTTGCTTTCACAAGGTCAAACCGGTCTTTCTACCGCCTTCGACTTGCCGACTCTTATGGGATATGACTCAGATAATCCCAAGTCGCACGGAGAAGTCGGTGTTTGCGGCGTAGCAATCGACAGCTTGGAAGACATCGAAATCTTGTATCAAGACTTGCCGCTGGACAAGGTTTCTACATCCATGACCATTAACGGTCCTGCCGTTATCATTTTTGCGATGTTCCTGGCTAATGCGCAAAAGCGCGGCTTCGATCTGAAGACTTTGAACGGAACACTGCAAAACGACATCTTCAAAGAATATATCGCGCAAAAGACCTATCTCTTGCCACCTCGCCCGGCAGTGCAATTGATCAAAGACATGATGGTTTTCTGCACCAATGAAGTTCCAAAATGGAATCACATCTCGGTGTCCGGATATCACATTCGCGAAGCCGGAGCCACAGCCGCTCAAGAATTGGCATTCACATTAGCTGATGGGTTTGCATACGTAGACGCCGGTATTGAAGCCGGATTGAAAGTGGACGATTTCGTTCCGCGCCTTTCATTCTTCTTCAACGCTCACATCGATTTCTTCGAAGAAATTGCCAAATACCGTGCCGCCAGACGTATCTGGGCACGCCGTATGCGCGATCACTACGGCGCTAAAGACGAGCGTTCACTCAAATTGCGTTTCCACACGCAAACAGCAGGTTGCAGCCTGACGGCTCCTCAACCGGAAAACAACATTGTTCGCACTGCCATCGAAGCCCTGGCAGGAGTTTTGGGCGGCACGCAATCACTGCACACAAATTCAATGGATGAAGTGCTTGGTTTGCCAACCGAAAAAGCGGCTCACATTGCTTTGCGCACCCAACAGATCATCGCTTTTGAAACAGGCGTGACAAACGTTGCCGATCCGCTTGCCGGCTCATATTACGTTGAGTGGCTGACAGATGAACTCGAGCGCCAAGCAGAGGAATACTTCAAGGAAATTGAAGCGCAGGGTGGTGTCATATCCGGTATCGAAAAAGGATATTTCATGAAAGAAATCGGAGACTCCGCGTACAAGTTCCAGCAAAAACTCGACACCAAGGATCGCATCTTCGTCGGGCTTAATGGCTTCACCGAAGAAGCTGATGGACCGAAGATCGAGATTCTCAAGATCGGTCCGCAATTCCAAGCCCGTCAGGTTGAGCGCTTGAAAAAACTCAAAGAAAGACGCGATCAAGCTAAAGTCACCGCATCACTGGAGAAATTGAAAGAAGTCTTGCGCTCAGGCGAAAACACCTTCCCTCACATTTTGGAATCGGTGAAAACCTATGCGACCATGGGTGAGATCTGCGACGCCATGCGCGAAGTACACGGTGCTTACAGAGAAACGGCCGTTCTCTAAATGCAGGCTCATTAGCTCATTGGCTGCCTAAGCTCTGCCGCGCACAGCTTTAATTTCTTCGGTCAGCGACAACTTAACGACATTTTTCTGCAAAGCATGCAGCGATCGATTGGCGATCACAATTATGGTGGCAGCCAAAATAGCCGGCACCCAACCTTCGATCATGATCAAATTCGGATAGAAACTGGAAAACGCCTTCAGCAAAACGGCATTGAAGAAAATGCCGGTGATGAAATACGGGACAAAATATTTTTTGTTCGTCAGCCAATCCAGATTTGGTGAGTTTTCTTCAGAGAGAAATTCTTCCGAATTCTTGAAGAGTTTGAATGTGACATAAGACAAACTGCACAACAGCGCCAATGCCATAGTGACAAGAAAAACGGCCATGGAAAGTAATAGGGAGATGCAAACGCATCTAAGCAAGTCAGCTTTAACCATGATGCCTGGTATCTGGCAAATCATGTAATAGAAAACCATACCGAAAAGCAGATGCCGCGTTATCCAGAGCGAGCCTGCGGCAACGCTGAAGTTGAGAAGGCGCTCTTTAGACAGCAGATTGGTGTCAGATTTGCCTGAACTAATTTGATTCACTGGGTTACCTGAAACATTGCATCAATAACCAGCATATCCCTTTCCGTTGACAACCGCCAAGTTCTTAAGGTTTCAAACTGATTTTGCTGTGGCCGTCGGGGTTTTAAAAGAAAGCCTCTCATTCAGTCAATTTCGCCAGACCTTCCTGTGCCAGCTTTCTGAGAGCGACATCCGACGAAAACTGCAGGATCGTCTTATATTCCTCACGTGCATCGCCAAAGCGCCTCAGCCTGACAAGCGCTACAGCTTTCACATAACGCGCCTGAAAGTTGCCTGGATACTGCACGAGGAGTCGATCCATGGCAGCAATCGCATCAGTCTCATGAGCACTGTTCATCAAAAGCATTGCCTGGCGAAGCGGATGATTATTGGGATTGGCCGAACCGTCGCTGGACTTCGATGGCCCTAATGGCGTTTCTACCTTATCCGTTTGCGCCTTTCTCCCGTTCGTGGCCTTCTCGAAGAAATGATCAGGCATGCGCTCCTTAACGTAATAGCGCGGCAGAGGATGCGGATTCATGAGGGTTTGAGGGGTCGGATACTGCGGTTGAGCTGTGAAAACGCCCTTGAAGTGATTTAACTCTCCGGCAGGCGGATTGGGCTCAGGATTAAGGAGCGTTTGAGGAGTTACGTACTGAGGCTGCGGCGTGAAAAGACCTTTCAACGGGTTTGCTTCACCGGCTTTCGGTGAAGAAGGCTGAGGGTTCATCAATGTTTGGGGCGTCACGAACTGGGGTTGAGGCGTGAATAGGTCTTTGAGGGGATTGCCGTGAATTGGAAAAACGTCACGCAGGCTTTCAATCAACTGTTTATTGCCTTTTGATTGGGCTGGATTCTGCGCAGCCCCCATTGCTTCGGAGTAGCCGGGAATCTCAACGGCACCAAAGGTTCTTGTTGTATTCGGAATTGCGTCGGCATTAGGAAGGGGAGCCTGTCCAGAAACAGCCGGGTCCGCCTGTTGCATTTCGGGTGCATCGACAGCCGGCGCACTACCGGACGAAATGTCAGCCGGTGGAGGTTCTGTGGGCTGAGCTTCCCCTGGGGCAATTTCCGGGGGCTGCGTTCCTGCTGGCGGGGAATTCTCGGAGCTATCCGAAGATGTCCCCGAGCTTTGTCCACCAGTGATGTTTTCGGTATCTTTTTCACCCTGAGCGGCCGGCTCGCTTTGTGAGTTCGCCCCCGAGTCCTGAGCGCTTGCCACTGGGGCAGTTTGAGCCAAAGATATCAACGAAACCAACGAAATCGACAAAACATAAAAGGGGTCGAGCCGGAGCCCAAAAGTCCCAGCCTCTGCGGAATTAGAATTTTGCCGTCCGATTAATCTTGCCATTTGGATAAGCTCGCGTCCTTTCTTTACCAGTATCGCAAAGCTTGACTCACCCTGTGGGAGGAGGTACCAGCCGGCTGGGTAAGATACAACTGAGATCATCTCGATAATATGCAGGCGCCGGTCGACTGTAGAGGTGGTATTTCTGACCGTTTTTTGGCCCCGGGGGGCTATCGTGACCCGTCGCTGTGTTTTATGCAATCGTCTTTTGCCCCAAGGAGCCACGCATTGCCCGTTTGACGGGTGCGCTTTCCATTACGAAGGCGAAGCTCGCACCACCAGCACCAACGTAGACATAATTCCTGAAATTAAGCGTTGCGAGAATTGCGGTCGCCAATACTCGGAAGAAGCCAATTTCTGCATGATTGACGGGTCCCGCTTGCCGCAAAGTGCCGAGCCTAAAATGCGCCCCCGCCTCAATGCTTCGGAAGCTTCACGCATGCTTGGAAAAACAGTGGGCGGCAAGTACACAATCCAGTCGGTAATCGGGCAAGGTGGGATGGCAGTCGTCTATCAAGCGTTCGACAACTTGATCGAGCGTCCGGTCGTCATCAAAGTCATGCAAGCATGGCTCGCCAACGACGAGCGCGCCAACGAGCGCTTCAAGCGCGAATGCCAACTGACCGCACAACTGCATCATCCCAACATTATTCGCGTGTACGATGGGGGCTTGCTGAGTAATAACGAGCCTTACCTGGTCATGGAATATGTCGCCGGAGAGTCGCTCAGGCGCGCTCTGGATCGCCATGGGCCAGTACCCCTCAGAACGGCTGCAGCTATTGTCATTCAAATCTGCCGCGGACTGGGAGAAGCGCACGCGGCAGGCATTATCCACCGCGATTTAAAGCCGGACAATATCCTTGTCGAAGCAGTAAAAGGCGCAACACAACACATAAAAATTCTCGATTTCGGCATCGCCTACCTCGTCGCCGGAGCGCACCGTCTTACCCAAACAGGCAAATTGATCGGCACTCCGGCCTACATCGCACCGGAGCAATTGAAAGATCGAAAGATTGACGCGCGCGCCGATCTTTACGCAGTCGGCGTGATTCTTTTCGAACTTCTGACCGGGAAAGTACCCTTCGAAGGAGAAACGGCCGAATCTATTTTGACCAAGCAATTGTTCGAGCCACCGCCGCCCTTATCTGGAGAACGCCCTGATATCGCACCTGATTCTCCGATTGAACTGATAGTCACAAAGGCACTGGCTAAAGAGCCTGACGAGCGATATCAAACCGCAAAAGAGTTTGAAGAAGCGATCGAGATGTCACTCAAAGAACCTTCTCGCAAAAGAAAAACAATGTCTTGATTCTGTCTTGAAATTTAACTCGTAGCGCCGGCACCAGTCAATTGCTTTTTGTCGACTTTGCCTGAAAGCGTCTTGGGCAGGTAGTCTCCAGCGGCTCTAAAATCCCATTCCATAGGTCTCAATTCGCGCTTGAGATTGTCCTTTGAATAGTCTTTGAACTGCGATATCAATTCTTGCCTCGCCGCTTTTTTCGCGTCACCACCTTCTTTGAGCTGCTCGCTCAAGTCTTTGTCCTTGATCACAATCACCGCTTTGACTGTCTGCCCGAGACTCTTGTGGGGAACACCAATGACAGCAACTTCTGTGGCATTGGGATGATTGAGCAATACGTCTTCCACTTCGGCGGGAAAAACTTTGTTGCCGGCTACAACTATCATTTCCTTTGCTCTTCCGGAAATAAAGATTTGCTCGTTTGTAATATGTCCGAGATCGCCTGTGTAATAGCGACCGTTTCGCACAGCTTTGGCTGTTGCCTCAGGATTGTCGACATAGCCGAGCATCAAGTTGGATCCGGAAATAGCAATTTCTCCTGTCTCGCCTTCGCCCAGCACCTGATCGTTATCCCCAATTATTTCAACTTTGACTGACGGAATCGGTTTGCCAACCGAATCAGACGGTCCTATCAGATTGAGAGCTATGATTTTCGATTCGGTCGAGCCATAACCATTGTTCAATTTCTTCCCGTATTTTTTCAGGAAGTCTTCCGCCAATGATACCGGCAGTGGTGCACCGCCCGAGAGCATAATGTGCGCAGAATTCAAGTTCATCAACCCGTCTTTGATGTTGAGCATGGCGGCGTAGACTGTTGGTACGCCTACGAGCATGTGCGGATCATACTTATTGATACAAGCAAAAAATCCATTCGGGGTCAGATCGCAAAAGACGACAGTCGCTCTGAAAAGAAAACAGATTAAAGTCACCTCCAAGCCAAAGATATGACTGAGCGGCAAGGGCAGCAATCCACGCTTTTCCCTTTCCATTGAAGCCATCTCGCCCAATTCCACGAGATTAACCATCAACGAGCTGAGATCGTGAACCGCACCTTTTGGCGTGCCGGTTGTGCCGGATGTCAAAATTATGAATGCGGGAGCCTTAAGCTCTTCCTCGCTGCTTTCCACTCTTGGAAGAGCTGAGGCATTCTTGGCAGACTCGGCGATGGCCGAAATATCTACTAACTGGATTTTTTCGTTTTTCAAATCGGCATTGACGTTCAAAAAATCGGGCGCATGACGAACAGAGCCACACAAGAATTTGACTTTCAGCCTTCTGGCAACATTCTGCACTTCTTGAGCGGTGACGCGCGCGTCCACAGGAATAGCAACGGCGCCAATTCTCCAGAGCGCTAAAATTGAAGCCAGCAATCGAGCCGAATTGGGCGCCGACATCATTATCCGATCGCCTCTAGCGACGCCTAAAGAAAGAAATTCTTCTTGAGCGGCATCGATCAAAGACTGCATCTGTTGAAAGCTGTAAGACTTATGCGTTGAACCGCTGGCACCGGGTAATTCAACATCCGTCTCGACTATGGCCGTCAAATCGGCGCAGTCTGGTTGCTCAGCAACCGGGTACAGCAATCGTTTGAGAATACTATTTGGGTCCATCATTTCGTCTCGCCCTTTTGTCAGGTTCAGTACCGTTTTAACCACGGAGCAGGCGACGACACCAGCACAACTCCAATCACTGATTTTACGCTCTTGAACGGTCAAACGATATCAAAGGCAACACTTCACTAAAGTGATCGCCGTTTTTGGAGTGCATCCGGAGCTAGAAGCGCGTACAATTTAATGGACAGAAAAAAACCGAATATTGACCGCCTATCCAGGCGACCTCCGGGCCAGCTGCTTCGATCTGCTGAGCCTGTCTGGCTTAACGGCTAGCGAACTACTCTTCAAACAATGGATGCAAAGTGGCATACATAGTAACCGGCGGCGCCGATCTTAAATATGACAGCCTATCGGTCATACCTCTTGGCGGGCAAAGCGAATTAGGGCAAGTGCTGTGGGTTATAACCTATGGCGGCGAAATATTGATTGTTGACGCAGGCATAGCCTATCCGCCTGAGGGTTTGCCCGGTGTCGATTTACTTTTGCCCAACACCAATTTTTTGGAAGCAAATACCGACAAGATCCTGGCTCTGCTACTGACTAACGGGCACGAGGAGCACTCAGGCGGCGTCTCCTACCTGCTCAATCATTTGAAGGTGCCACGCATCATGGCGCCCCAATTTGTGGCAGCCATGCTCACCCAATCACTTATTGAAAGAGAAGAAAAAGAAAAAACCGGTCAGCGTTTTCCAGAAGTGGATACGATCGAATGGCGTTATCCTTACCAGATCGGTAATTTTGAAGTTGAATGGATAAAAGTAAATGATGCAATTGCCGATGCGGCAGCCCTCAGGATTGGCACACCGGAAGGCGATATCATTTACACATCCAGTTTCAAACTCGATCAAACGCCGGTAGACAAGCGCCTTCTTGATGTAAGCAGGCTCGCTCAAGTCGGTGATCAAGGCATTCTACTTTTGATCAGTGATTCAGCCGGCGTCGAAAATCACGGCTATACACCCTCGGAAAGGTCAGTTCTGGCCGGGCTGAGCAAGCACATCGCCAGCGCTCCATCACGAGTCATTGTTGTCATCCCAGGCACCAGCACTCACCGTCTGCAGATTCTTTGTGATCTGGCCAAGGCTAATGATCGAAAAGTAGTAATCATCGGCGAGACACTGGTTAGAACCGCATTGTCTGGCGCTCTTACGGGAAATCTCAACTACGATCGCTCGATCGAAGCGTCGCTTGAAGATCTAAGCAAACTCAAGGACAAAGAAATCCTTGTAGTTGCTACAGGCTGCGAAGGCGATCCGATGGAGGTCATGCGTGAGTTGTCTTCCGGTCGCAATGAAGACCTGATTGTAAAGGAAGGTGACACTGTCATTTACAGTGCCGATATCATTCCGGGTCGAGTCAGGCAAATGTCAGTCATCCTCGACCAATTTCTCTCGCGCGGTGTACAAGTCGTCTACGGCAAACACGAAGGCGTCCATATGCCCAAGCACGCCAGCCGCGAAGAATTGAAATTGATGCTCTCCATTACGAAGCCAAAATACTTCGTTCCGGCCATAGGGGAAGGGCGTCACATTATGCACCATGCGCAATTAGCTATGGATTGGGGAGTGCCGCAAGCCAATGTCTTCCCGCTTAAAAACGGAGAGATTTTGGAAATCGACAACGGCATTGCTTCCATGATCGGAACTATCGAAGCGCAAGCTGTGCTCTTCAATCGCGATCAAGGTGAGCGCGTCACCACATTTTCAGTCAACGAACGCCGCTCCTTGAGCCTTGAAGGCGTAGTAACAGTGGCACTTGTGGTCAGCAGTGTTGGAGAACTTTTGAGCGGTCCTACAATAGAGTCGGGGGCTTCCGGATTTCTTCTTTCCAAAGAATGGGAAGACATGCAAGACGAATTGAAGGGCGCAATCCACGAGTTACTTGCCAGAGCAAGGAAAGATGCGCCGCCCATCGATGTGGCCCAGTTGCGTTCGCAAATTCGTGACTCGGTTTCAAAATCACTGCGCGCAAAACTGCAAGCCAAACCGACAGTGCAAGTAATCATTCACGAACTGACAAAGACCGTCTAATCGCCTGATTTACCAGGCACCTTCAATGACCAGCGCATTTGTCTGCGTAAGTTGAACTGTCGATTTTTCACCTGCTGACACCGTCACCGGTATCTGCCAGAAAAAATTCAAACTTGATGTTTTGTGCGATGCCACGATATACCAGGTTCCTGGCGCGATCGCAGCCGTTCCTGACAAAAGCTTTCTGGTGCCATTTTTGAGATTGATCTCAATCGGTGAAAGACCCTTTTGCAAAGCCTCATTTTCAAGCTCGACGCCGTTCTCCTCGAAATCCTTAGCCACCGTTTGATAACGAATTTTGCGATCCGCCTCAATTTCATTGATGCGCCGGATTTCAGCCTGGACATATGGAACCATTTTGAAAGTCCACGGATACATGGTGACAATGTTTGTGGGAGGGCGAGTGCCGCTCTTCTGAAGCGCAGCCTTCAAAATGTAGTGCCATCGCCAACCTGAATTCGGAAACAGTTTGGTGTCGGAGTTTCGGTTGGAATATCCAATGTTAATCAACTGGTTGCGGATGGACTTAGGTTTATCGTCAATCTTGTTCATCTGCTTGAGCATTCTGGGAGGTCTGGGCGGATATGGATAAACGGAAATCGAACTAACTGCCCTTGTCTGATGCGGAACAGATATACGCACACGCAACATAGCCTCACCTTCAGGCGGTGCAGACATCATGTCTTGACTACCGTCATCATCCTGAACCGTTTCGTCGCCAGTGGTAGATGATTGATTTTGCTGCGGTTCTGCAGATTCCGAAACAGACTTGAGAGGCTGCTGTCTGGGCGTCGCGACACCACTGCTAGGAGCTGCTGCTGACGCCGTCTGAGCCAGTCCGCTCGGACACAGAGCCAGAGAAAGTACAATCGCCTGAGCAATGCCGAAGGACTGAAACATACTGCGTGTTGGATACTTGAACAAAAAAACTCATTGCTCCCTGAAGATAGGCTGTTATTGTAGAACTTGATTACCGCTCTTGGATTGAGCGCTTATCATGTTTTTTGCCTGCGAATTCGGCAAGCTAAGGGCTGAAGCGTCCAGAGGAAGCTTCGCCCTGCCCAGGTTTTTATGCAACAAGCAAATTCACACAGTGAAAAACAGCCAGGAATTAGTCGAGTAGTTCTCGTGGTCTCTTTCCTGCTGGTAGTCTTCATTTCATTTTGCTTGAGCGCCGCCAGTGCCGATCGCGCTCTCAAACGCGGAGACGACCGATTGATGCAGCTTTTCGATTCGGGTGTCTACCTGAACTCGGCAAGAACAGTCAATGCAGTCGACGCCGAGAATGAAACAAACAAAATGACCAGGCAGAAAGAACTAGCCGACATGCTCATTTTGGACGGTCCGGTCCTTCCTTGCTTAGTAGCCAAAGTACTGCTTCTTGCAAAACAATTTCAGGCAGCGGAATTGCATGCGGTAGTTTTGTTGGAAAGCGGTATTCAGGCGCTTCTGAGCGGGCTTGTCTTGATTCTTTCTCTGCGCCTGACAGGCAATTTATTCCTGGCGCTGGCTGCAGGAATGCTCTGGACAATCTATCCGCCGGCAGTCATTGCTACACAGAGACTGGCTACCGAAAACCTTTGTGCCGCATTGTTATTGGCCGTTCTGCTTTGTTTCGATTGGACATTTTCTGCCGCAAGCAAAAAGCATCTCCACCTTTTTTCACTTGGGCTGGCGGCGATTTTCTTTGGTCTCGTTTTACTGACCAAACCGGTTTTGATGTTTGCAATTTTGTTGCCCTTGTTGTTCGTTGCCTTATGCCTGCCAGGCAATAAGGCTTTGAGCGGATTGTTGATCTTTGCCTCTGTAACAGCGATTACAATGGCTCCCTTCTGGATTTTTACGCAGCAAGCAACAGGAAAAATTTGTTTTCTGCCACAAAGAATACCGACCTTCAACGCCCTGGTCGGCAACAATTTACTTACCGATGGACTGCAAGGTTTGCCGCAAGGAGCGGTAAGCGACGATGTCGCACGCAACCCGAGTGTCGCAGGCATTGAGCTTGCATTGTTTTTTGAAAATCCCATTGCTCATACTGATTTGAATATAAGAAAGTTGCCGCGCATATTCGCTGAGCCGTGGAATGACTTCAGGCGTGCAGCAATACTTCCTAACGCCCCAAGCATACGACTGGCCCATCAACTGCTTGGTGCTTTCGAGCTGGCGGCGATAGTACTTGCCTTTGCTGTAACAACCATGAGTCTGAAAAACTGCATGGAAAATCGTTTCAAACGAAATTCAGAAGTGCAACAAACAATTGAAGATGAGCGAGGTCGCAAAACAGCTCAAACCGTTTCTCTCATCTTTCTAGCCATCTCCGGACACCTCGTCTATCTGGCATTTGAAGGAATTCCCAGATATGGCTTTACAGCGGCACCCTTGCTTTTGATTTTGGCAATTTGGCTGATTAAGCAAACTATTACAGCGACAGGCTCAAAGGCAATAGCGCTCAATCTTGCCATTCCGGCAATTCTGCTTGGCCTTTTGGCAAACTTTGGGAGATTGCAAACTGTTTTGAACTGGATTGTTTCGCCGGCGATTGCTTGCGTACTTCTGGGAGCTGCCTACTTTGCCCTTTATGCGTGGTTGATGCTGGCTGTGTATACAGTTTCCCAATCGCACATCAAGGCGATTGGCACTCGAATGATGAAAGTTGTTATTGCTGCTTCCATTCTTCTATTTACAGCGACGCTGACACTGAGCATTATCAGAGAAAGAATCAATTCGGACTTAATAACTAATCTGGCCGGTCCGTTAATGGCTGCAAGAGAAGTGGATCTGAGTGAATCCCATTTTGATAAAACCAATAAGAACGTTGCCTGGGCACTGCTATTGATTGATTCTGACAAAAGGATCGTGCAATCAAGTATTTCTCTGAACGGACACAAGATTCAAGAGCCCGTAGATAGTGTCTACCAGTACTACCAGAAAAAATACGATCTGCTTGCGTTTCTGGAGGAAATGGCAGCAGACATAAAGGTAAAACCTGAAGATGTCCGACAATGGCGTGCAGTGCCGATTCCTGTCGAGTACCTCAAGCCGAACGGGAAAAATACAATCACTGTGTCGCCACTTTCCGGCGGGAAATTAACCATATATGGTGACTACGCGGAACATGAATCTAATGCCTTGCCAACCTTTGAACATCTCAGTCACAGCCGTATGTTTGCGGATGCTTCGTGTTTAGACTGGCGACCACGTATCAAATTTTTGACGCATTGCCAGTCACAGTCTTCCATCGAGTCTAATGAGCGCAAGTATTCGAAGCCAGCCGATTTTGATTTAAGTTCGGCTCCAGGCGTTCAACAAGGTCGACTGCGCCTTCTTCTGGCTGTAGGACTTGTTGATAAAGATGCTTCTTTGAAATTCACTTCTGCGACCAAATCGTTGCCATTGAGCTCCCTAGATTTCAAAAATGCAAATAATGCAGATCAAAAACCGGCACCAGAAAACAAGAGCAATGACATTTCATTCGATCAATCTTGCCGAGCCAACTATCCGCTCAATGCACACCAGCAGGCTACCCATGTACTGGTAGAACTGACAGGCAAGGCGCGTTTACTGGCAGGGATGCAAAAACAAGCAGTGGTAAGGATAAGCCTTCACAGCCCGGAAAACAAATTGGGCACTGCCATCAAATACGGTGCCAAGGCATCTCCGGATTCATATTATGACTGCAAAGGTCAGCCCAAACCCGAATCGATTTGTTTGCCCGGCGCCATGCAAATGCTTACGCTCAGCAGCGAAAAAGTTACTGACGTAAAGCTAAGGGCCATCTACCCGCTTGACGTAGTCAGATATAGAGGCGATCATCTGACTATCGAACTGATGCCTGTTCCAGCCGGCACCCCAGTCAGACTAGACCAAGCCGAATTAAGGGTGAGGGAAATCGCCGGGCCTGATCTGGGCCGAGGCACAATCGCTGTCTATTGAAAAGGGCGACGCATGGCGGTCGCCCGTACGAGATTAGTCGAGAGATTGATAATCGGCAGGCAAACCGGCATTGTAAATGCCGTCGAAGACTTCAGCTATTCCTTCTTCTCCGCGTTTCGGATGACCGCCTGAAACCAGTTCAACCAGACGCTGCCAGCTCAGATTTTTGAAAAGTTCTGCATCGAAATTGGCGGCACGCTCGCGTTCTGATTCTAGAACAGCAATTACGCGAGCTGATGGAAGTTGGAAGAAAGCATCAACGCAAGTCGAATCGAAGTGATTGTCGCGACCGCTGTACATGATTTCGGAAACCTTCTCAATCGGCATGCGATTGCGATAATGACGTTTGGATGTGAGTGCATCGAACACGTCGGCAACGGCAATGATTCTCGAGAGGAAAGGAATATCCTCACCTTTCAAACCGCGATAATAGCCGGATCCGTCAACTTTTTCGTGATGGCAGGAAGCGACAAACGGCACGTCTTGCAAACGACGGGTAAAGGGCAAATTGGAAAGCAGATCGTAAGTGATGCTGGCATGTTTTTGCACGGTCGCATACTCTTCAGGCGTCAATCTGCCGTCTTTCCAGAGGATTTTTTCAGGCACGCCGATTTTGCCGTAATCGTGCATCATGGCTGAATAACGCAAAACATCAATGTCGTCGTCAGGCACATTCATCGCTTGCCCAACCAACAAACTGTAGTTGGTGACACGAATAGAATGACCCGCTGTGAGCGGATCTCTCTGGTCGATTGTTTGTGCCAATGTTTCCAAAGTCTTGTCGACGAATCTCTCGATTTCGCCATATGCCTGCGCTTGTTCGATCAATCCGGCAGCAACAGCAGTCAGCCCTTCAAGCCAGTCTTCATCTTCGTTGGTGAATGGTCCATCGAACTTGTTGAGGACCTGGAAGACACCGATTACTTCTCCGCCGCGCGCCAGCATAGGAACGCAAAGTACGCTCGAAGTTTGATATCCGGTGTTGCGATCGACAGCAGGATCAAAGCGAGGATCTTGATACGCATCGGGAATGTTGATCATTCTTCCTGTGCGCGCACATTCAGCGACGATGCTGTTTCCGCCGACCGGAATACGTATCATGCGGTGTCCGACCAGCCCCTGAGCGACTTGCGTCCACAATTCAGAAGCTTGAGCATCTAAAACAAACACAGAGCAACGATCGCATTTGAGCATTACTTGCGTTTCGCGCGTAATCACATCAAGCAAAGAATCAAGGCGGCGCTCGCTGGCCATCGCTCTTACGACGCGGTAGAGACCAGAAAGTGGGCGCAAGCGATCGAGTTCTTCCTGCTGCCTGAGCGACTTGATTTCACGCTCAATCAGATCGACTTCCCGCTTGTTCAGCTCGGCTTCGAATTTAGACAGTGACTCAGAGCGCGACTCAACGTCATCATGACCGGCGACACCTGTTGTAAGCGCGCAGTCGGCAGCAGGATGATCATGCACTGCCGCGCTCTTGGCGCTCTTCTTTGATTTATCGGCAGCTTGAGCCTTTGCCGGTTTCGCTGCCTTTGACTTTGCGTCCTTCGCCATTTGTCACGCTACCTCAGCCAATTTTGCCGTTACAGTCTTAAATCCAAACATCCCTAAATTTCTCAAAGCGTTGGGCTGAAATTTTGTCGCCTGCGCGCTTTTAGTGGGGATGGGGCTAGAGCCTAGACCAATATACCCACTTGCCCATTTAAAAGACAAATATTGGTCAAATATTGAGTTTCTTAGGTGCGCAGGCGTGCACTGCCCGGACGATGCTGGGCGGGCGACGCATGGCGTCGGCCCATAGAATTTATTCTTCAGGAATATGAGGGAATCTGGGAGGAGAGATCCAGCGCCAGAAAAGCAAACAGGCTCTGCCGATTACCCTGTCTTGCGGCAAGAAGCCCCAGACATGGCTGTCTTCAGAATTATTGCGATTGTCGCCCATCATGAAAAGGTGTCCGGCCGGCACAATGATCGGGTCATTGGCTCTGGCTTCATCACCGAAAGGTCTGATCATTTTACCGGTCGAGGAAGGTCCGCCAATGTCGCCCAGGACGTTGCGGTCGTAATTGGGCGTTTCTTTTGCGTAGCTGCCCTCGTCGAGCAACATACCGTTAATGTAGACGCCTTCGCCTTTTTGAATGCGAATGTGATCTCCGGGAAGTCCGACTACTCGCTTGATGAAAGCCGGCTCGTAAGGCAGAAATGGCAAGCCTGTCAAACGTCCAAGCACAGTGAGTGGGTCATTCTTCAAGTCCTGACCGCCCATTTCGATGGGTGGCGGATAGAAAACCAGGATGTCTCCACGCATGATCGGCTTGCCGATATGATGCGAAACCTTCTCTACAAGCAGCCGATCGTTTATCTGCAAGGTCGGCTCCATGGAGCTCGACGGAATATAGCGTGCTTCTGCCAGAGCAAAACGAATCACGATCAAGAGCACGAGCGTGACGACGACAAGCTCGACAATTTCTTTCACTACCGAAATTATGGGAGAGCCTGATTTTTCGCTGCTTCCATTACTCGAAGAATTGGACACGTCTTGTGAGCCTGACTGTGAAGGAGAATCCGAATTGAGAGTTGAAGACGTTTGGGGAGCGCTGCTAGCCGGCTCCAGTGCCGCACGCTGGTCTTGAGCGTGACCTTCTTTCGACTCGTACAGCGTTTCGGGGCGCTTCGAGGTAACTGATTCAGGTGGCTCCATGGAGTGCGTTATTGCCTCGAACTCGAAAGAATTAGACAGTGTCGATTATACAGGCTTCAGCCTGGACTAGCTTTCTATCTTCCGCCGGTTTTTGCCGCAGCAGTACCGACAGCCTCTTTGTCGCGGGTTTTCAAGTCACCCTTGACGATGCTCTCCATTGCAGAGACATATCGATCGAGATCATCAGGCGAATTCATCTCGGTTACCGAGACGAGCAAATGATTCTTCAGTT
>PNLN01000033.1 GCA_013823055.1 Cyanobacteria bacterium DS2.3.42 | reverse complement strand
CGTTCGCTAGTCACTGCTGTTTTCTCCAAAAATGCTGCGCTTCATTAAAAGAAGCGGCATCATAGATTCAGCACGTAAAACACGGCGCCCGTGAAGAAGCAAATATAGGCAGCAAGCGCCAGTATATAAATGTATGAGAGGTAGACCTCAATCGAGGCTGCGTTATTCTCGTAGGAAGATCTATTGAAGCGTGGCTCAAAGACTTTGTAGCCAATTGCGAATATTGGAAGCAAAGTGAATATCCACGCAAGTAGATTCACTGCGGTGGTAATGCTTTCTCCTCGGACTTTGGAGAGCACCACGCGACTTGTCGGCGAAATCTTCGTGCTCTCATCCGACTTAATCGAGTGCTCTGGTTCACTGCCATTGGTGCTGTTCATCACCAGGGGTCTGTCCTGTTTCGGTTCTGTGAGGAAAAATCCACGATCGTCGGTAGCGCTTACAAAAAACGACGCTTGAAGCTGGTCTCGATTGTCCGGTATGACTATGCACTTAATTAGTGATTTTGTGGTGACAGGTTTGAGCTCGAGAAATTTTAAGCGCCCGCGGAAGGAAATGAAATTCAAATCAAAGGTTGATAGTCCATGGAAAAACTCGACGAATTGGCGTGAATTAGCGGCATCCACAAAGGTGCCAAACACAACATTGGGCGCCTCTGTTTTGTGAGTGTATGGATTCTCATAGGTATATCTCGCGCAGAATTCCCGCAGTTTTGCCTTTCTGAATTCGCCTTTGGTCGCACTGTTCACCTTATGCAATTCTCGTGCGAACCGCTCCATTTCAAGTATGGTGGAAAGCCTCGGCTCAGTTGTAGAAGCAAGCACTCTGCCGTACGTGTCTGTCAAAGTTTCGGAATTTTTGTAGAGGATGACGTCGCGCGTGTGCGGCTCAAAGCAAAAATATTGCAATTCGCGCCACGGGTTGCTGAGTGTGATGTAGTCAACTTTTGTTTCATCGTCGAGAGTCTTTACCGATAATTTGTTATTAGGAAGCACTTCAAGTGTTTGCTGGGCGTCGCCAGATCTAAACGAGTCACCGACCCTAACTAGCGGTACCTGTACTTGCTCGCCTCCTGACAGATAGTATGTAGCCGATATGGTTGCGATGAGCAATCCTAGGGAAATTGGCAAGGTCAAAAACGCGACCGTCATGCGCGGATGTTTACGCAAGTTTCGCAAAGCTCGTACTAATGGATGATTGGACTCCGGCTCATCTGCAGTTTTCCAGATGCTGCGATCCTTTGTTTTTGATACCGGCATTTCTTTCCATTTGACGTCGCCGACTTTTCCATCCATCAGCTCACTTTTCAAAAGTTCCGGATCGACATAAGTGTCTTTGCTGGTTTTTGCTTTGCGCCTAATATCGTCCGCCAAGCCCTGATTAGTAGTTTTTTCCTGCAAGAAATTTGCGTAAGCTTCCAATACGCTGCTCAAAAGAGGGTGCCCAAGCATCAAAGTCTTTTGAGCAATTTCACTGGCGCGTTTGTACGAGTCGCGCGCTTCATCGATATTTGAGAGGTGCTCCTGTGATTTTGCAACTTTGAAATATGCGGTAGCAATGGATGCGGGAGACGATTCTTTCATTCGTTCGCGCATGGAAAGAAGGCGTTGATAGATTGGCAATGCCATACCGAATTTGTCTTGCCAGTAAAAAACATCACCGAGCGCGGTCAGGCAATCCGCCATGGCTTTGCTGTCGCCGGCATAAACCTGCTCCATGATAGGCAAACATGCAGAATATAAGTCTTCCGCTTGCGCGAAATTTCTCGCTTTGACGGCGGATTCTGCGGCCGCCATCATTTGCGAGCATCGCGTTTTATCAATGCTTACCTGTTCTTCAACCGAGACAATTGTTGTTTCTACTTTTGCCTTCGATTTTAGATTCAGTTTTGGCTTTGGTTTGGGCTTGAAGAAAGGCATTGGTGAAAGAAGTTCTAAGAATTAACTCGTCCTCTTTCAGCTTTGTACCCGGCGTCATAAAAGCCCCATCTTCGAAAGAATTGACTCGGTTATTTTTCGAGCCTGCCTACCGTATGCATTTTCATTTGCACGCACATTGGTGGCAAAAACGTAGGTTTTATCCGCATGTTTTACAGCTCCCACAAACCAGCCAAACTGAGCTTTCGGTCCTGTTCCTGTTTTTCCAAAAAGTGTATTGTTTCCTTCCGACTTTAGTTTTATGAGCTGTCTAACATCACTCATTGATTGTTTGGAAACCGGCAATTTATCTTCGAAGAGACGTGCCAGAAAGTCTACTTGCTCGTCAGGGGAAACGCGAAGTGAGCCGTCATTGCCGAGCCAAAATGTGGTCAGCCCGCTGGAACTGTCTTCATTTCCGTACTTGAGCGTATGTAAGTATTTCTGCATGCGCTCCTTGCCAATCTTTTCGGCGACGCGCTGGAAATACCAAACACAGGAGTTCGTCATGGCGCTCTGCATGTCTTGATCTTTGTTATGGGTTTCGATTTCCCGTTTTTTTCCGTCCCACTTCATGGTCGAGTCTTTTACTTTGAGTACGCCTGAATCCAATGCGATCAGGGAATTGACGATCTTAAAGGTAGAGTTCGGGTTGTCGCGCTTTTTCAAAATCTCATCGTTGTATCGAAATGTCGTGCCGTCGCTGAGGTCCTTAATTTCAAATGAGCCGGAATAGCCCTTAAATTCATCGGATATTTGAGCGTCGGTCAGTTGTGACGAAATAGCGGCAGATGCCGGAGTAACCGTGGCGAGCGCCATAATCAAAGAGACAGCAAAATTGCGGAGCATATGCTTTCCTCCCGGGCGAAAATGTAAAAGTTCAGATGTGACTATTCTGGGCGCCCCACGTAAAACCAATACGTTTTGTTTGTTAGGGTTGGTAAGATGTCTGTTGATTTGTAGATTTGTTGTTTGCCGACGCGGAACATTCAAGCGTGGATTTGCGTCGCTGGGCATAATATATTTAGTACTAATTGCAGTCTCGTGGTTTAACACATGCACCCCCCAAGCCAGAAGGCTAGGCTGTCACCGTCTCTAATCGCTCGCAACAGTTTGAGCGTGGCCCTGGCATTTTGCCTTTTGGGTCCGCCCGTGCCGGTTTTCGCTGCTGAAACTGATGAAGCTGCCCTGGGGCGGGCTGAAACGATTCTTTTCGGCGACCAGGTGCAGGGTGGAGACATTAACGACAGGCTTGAGCGTGTAGAGAAGCGTATCTTTGGCAGACGCAAGAGCGGCAGCGAGGAAGAGCGCGTCGAGCGCATCACGTCCACTCTATTGATAGATCGTAAGAAATTAAAAGTCACGAAGAAGCCTGAAGAGTCGGAGAAGAAGGCGGTAGAGTCAGAGAAGAAAGCGGAGAAGCCTGCTGAGCCTGTAGCCGACAAACAAGCCGAGAATCCTTCTGAAAAACAACCGGAAGTTCAAGCTGAGACACCGGCCGAAAACCCAACTGAGAAAACTGCAGCGAAAGCCGCTGAAAGTTTGTCTGAGAAACAGGCAGAGGGTCAGCCGGAAAAGCAAGTTGAGAAACAGGCTGAGAGTTTGCCGGACAAGCAGAGCGAGCCTGTCGCGCAGACACAATCTGATCCTACTGCTCTGAAGGCGCAACAACCCGTAGCCGATAAACCGGCAGCACCGAAAGGCAAGGGAAAGATTGCTGCAAAACGTGGCAAGAAAAATGGCGGTAAGTCGGAGAATAAAACCTCGCCGGTTGCCGCTAAAAAGCCCGAGATAACTTTGACGCAGGAGACAGCAGCACTGGATTCCCGCAAAGTAGAAAAGCACCATTCGGCTCTGGATACACCGGTAAGTTACACGTCGTCGAGCCCCAATAGAATTTCGCGTGGCGCGTCGCCGAAAGTGCATCAGGCAGCGACGCTGCTCAAGGAAGGCATGGAAGCGCACCGCCGTGGCGAGGACGCGAAGGCTGAGCAACTGTTCAAGAAAGTCGTTTTGCTTGAACCGCGCAATCCTGACGGCTACTTCAATTTAGGCGCCCTTGCTGAGAAGAAAAAGGACTTGGCTGGTGCGCTCATGAGTTATCGTGCGGCTCTTAATCTCAGTCCCAACGATCGCGAGTTAAAGGATGCTGTCGATTCAGTGGAATCGATGCTTGGCGTGGAAACAGCAGACGGTCACCGCGTTGCAGGCGGCAGCAATTCCCACTCTGGCGATGTCGAACATGATGAGTTGAGAACTTCGGAAACTAAAAACCCCGAAGCAAGAAGTGCGGAGATAAGAGAGTTTTACGCCAAGGAGTCGGCTGCTCGCGAGCGTGCGGCTATGGAAAGCTCAGACCGTTTTGAATCGTCTCCTGGTTCGTACGGTTTTGGTCACAACCGACACAAAAGTCACAGTGCCAATAGTGGACCGGCGACAGCTCCCAATTTCTATCGCGCCAGAGCAAAGACCACTCGTGAGCTACAGGAAGAGGCTGCTCCCTATGCCAATGTCAATGAGCCCTATGCACCGGAGCTGTCGGTTTCACCTCAGTCCACTCCTGTTGTGAACGCCAGCCAGCCACAGCCGTTTCAACTCCAAACTCAGCGCAGTCAGGCAAATATGCAAGCCAATCAACCGAAGCGGCCAAGTGCTGCCGGCGCGGCAACTCGTGCCATTCTTGGTGTTGCGCTCTCAGTCGGTACAAGTTATGCGCTACGATCCAGTGGGCTGCATTGTCCCGTCTGCCGGATCGGTGGCGGTGGTGGCGCACTTCGAGGTCTTTTGAGGTTCTAACCGGGTGCAAATCCGCGTAATTCGGGCATCTTTAAGCTTTGTCGTGTTCCTGCTCGCGATTCTAATTCTGGCGGGAAACGCTGCACTGGCTGAGGAATCGCTCAGGATTTCGCGTCCGAAATTAACTGAGCCCGCTGCTGCAACTGTTGAAATGACTGCGAAAACACACGTTGAAAAGCCAGCTGACATAGCAGTTGCGAAACCGGCGGAGAAACCAGTTGCGAAACCGGCTGAGAAACCGGCTGAGAAACCTGTTTCCGGGGGCCTCTCCAGTACTTGTTGCGGCTCCACTGCCTGTGGAGTGGACTGTAGTGACATTCCTCAAACTAGTTCTCTGAGCAGCTCTCTGCCGCCTGATGGTCTTTATGCGCGTTGGCGAGCTGAGTTTGTGAATCCGACTATGTGCCCTATTTTGCTTTGCCATGGGAGCTGTGCAGGTTCTACTATGAGCTGCAAGAACATCAAGACGATGATTGATTCGCTCTTGGACGCTTACATACCGGAAGATCCACCGCTGGAAGCCGTTCTCAACTTCCGCTGCTGTGCCGGATTCACAGAAGACTGAACAACTCGTACTCTTCGGGAATTGATTCTTGCAGAAATTCCCGGCTGCGCCGATCAGTCGCGTCCGCGCAGTTTTTCCAGGCACTTGGCGGTTGCGTTTAGCCCACCTGTGAGCATACTGATGACCAGCATCGTTAATCCGCCCAAAATTGCGGGCAAGAATCCGTGAATGGTCAGGTGATCGGGAGCCACAAAGGCAACCAGCTCAAGGGCTAACGCCGGTAGGAGCCAGAACCCGAGAATCCATAGAGGTATAAGGATAAGGAGCGCTAAGCCAAGCGTGGAGATGGTCCACACTGTTGCAATCACTTTTGCGATGGCTTCAACCACCCATAAGAGGCATGCAAAAACAATTGCCAATATGGCAGCATCGATAAAGCCGCCTTTGAATTCGATACCCGGCAATGCCGGAAAGATGTAGATGAAGGCCAGAGCACTGGCAGCGGTTTTGAGGAGAAATTTGAACATTGAATGTTTCGGAGAAAACTCAAATAGTGCGCTTAGAGAACCTACAGAACGGATTGTAGCCCATGTCGCAGTCGATTCTTCTAATTGAAGACAGTCGCGCTCAGCTCAAAGCTGTAAGCGCCATTTTGCGCAACGACAACTTCATGATCACCAGTGCTGCATCTTTGCGAGAGGCCCTTGCTTGCCTCGACTATACGAGTTTTGATTGCATACTGTTGGACCTATCGCTGCCGGATTCGGAAGGCTTGGATACGCTGAGAAGCGTTCGATCAAAGGCGCGCAGTGCGCCTCTCATTGTGCTTACATCCACTGATGATGCCGCACAAGTCGCCGAGGCGTTGCGAGAAGGTGCGCAGGATTATTTGATCAAGGGACGCATAGACGGTGAGTTGCTGAAGCGTTCGATACGATACGGAATAGATCGCGCGCGCACTCAAGAATTGGTCAGGCAGAGCGAAGAGAAGTTTCGCTTGCTGGTCGAAAGCGCGAAGGACTACGCGATTTTCATGCTGGACACCGAAGGAAATATCCTTACGTGGAGTTCCGGCGCGGAAACAATCACCGGATATTCAGGCGACGAAATCCTGGGTAAAAATCTTTCTATCTTCTATCCGCAATCGGCAGTAGATCGCGGTGAGCCGCAGCACGGGCTGCGTGAAGCTGTGCTGAAAGGACGCTACGAAGATGAAGGTTGGCGAAAACGAAAAGACGGCACGCGCTATTGGGTGAATTTCATCAATACTCCTTTGTATGATGCTGAAGGAAACCTGCGAGGGTATGCACGCATCGCCAGGGACACAACTGAAAAGAGAATTGCAGAAGAAACTTTGCGGCAGAAAATCGTCATGGAACAAAAGATGGTTCTCGTCGATGTTTTGCAATCAGTGACCATCGCCATCAACCTGGCGCCAACTGTGGAAGATGCAGTGGCCACACTGCTTAAGGAAGTTTGCATGCATACGAAGTGGACCATGGGATGCGGCAATATTGTCGATACGGAATCGAAAGGCGAATGTCAGGTTTCGAAAGTTTGGTACTTTCCTGAGGGTTCTAAAATCCGCGCAGATGATTCTGTATTACGCGAGCGGCTTTTGATGGGCGTTGGCATTGCCGGCAAATCGTGGGAATCCGGATCACCTGTATGGCTGGATGATATTGCCAATGATGATTCTGCGTTGTGTGTTTGGCTGAGCAAATATCAAGGCATCAAAAGCGGTCTTGCTGTGCCGGTTTACGAAGGAACACGATTGTTTGCGATTGTAGAATTCTTTGCTGCTGGAGAGGAAAAGCCAGACGCTCCTTTTCTTGAAGTGATGGCAAATATTGGCAAGCAGTTGACCGCTATTGTTGAGCGAAAACGGCTGGAACAGCTCCTTGCCAAGGAAATGCAAAATCTCTCTCGTTCCAACGCCGAATTACAAGAATTCGCCAAAATTGCCGCACATGATTTGCAGGAGCCGCTTAAGTCAGTACAAGGCTTTGTCGATTTACTGAAACGCAGATACTCGAATGAGCTTGGCGACGACGGCAAACGTTTCATCAACTTCATCGATGATGCGGTAATCCGAATGGAGCTACTGATTCGTGGCGTTTTGGATCACTCGAAGATCAAGTCTCATGAGAAACCCTTTGAGCTTATCGATTTAAATAAAGTTGTCGAAGAAGTGAAAAACAACCTCAGTGTTAGCATTGAGCAAACCGGGGCAATAATTAAGAGCGAAGATTTGCCGCCCGTCGTGGCCGATCAATTACAGATGGTTCAACTTTTCCAGAACTTGTTGGCGAATGCGCTCAAGTTTCGTAATCCCGAGGTAGTTCCGGAAATTCAAATTAGTTGGCGACGGGAGGGGGGCGATTATCAATTTTCCATCAAAGATAACGGGATTGGAATGGATAGTCGCTATCTCAACAAGATTTTTGGTATGTTTAGTCGCTTAAACGCCAAAACGGAATACCCAGGTACTGGAATTGGTCTTGCCATTTGCAAGAAGATTGTAGAGCACCATGGAGGAGCGATCTGGGCGAAGTCCCAGCTGGGAAAAGGATCGGAACTGTGCTTTATTCTTCCAGATGAAAGTAGGAGTTAGCTTGTGAAAAACCCTGTCGAAATTTTGCTGGTGGAAGATAGCCCCGCCGATATTGCCTTGACCGAAGAGGCTTTGAAGGAAAGCGGGCTCGTAAACACCTTGACTATCGTCACTGACGGCGAGCAAGCTATTGAATACCTGAGCAAACGCGGCAAGTATAAAGACGCCGAAAGCCCCGACCTGATTCTTCTTGACTTGAATATGCCGAAGAAGAACGGTCATGAGGTGCTGGAAGTCATTAAGGACAATCCAAAGCTGGAAGAGATTCCGGTTGTGGTTTTAACCGTTTCGGAAGCCGAGGAAGACATTGCGCGGGCTCTGGGCTTGAAGATGAACTATTACTTGAATAAACCGGTTAACGTCCAGAAGCTGGCGCCGATCTTGACGACCATCATTGAACTCTGGAATTAGGTCGCAAACTGTCCGCTCCGCATTAACAGTCCCGCGGGAACGAAAGATTTCCGGTGTCGTCGGTTTATTATGGGTAACCGGCTAGGCACACTGAGATTTTGGTCCGGCGGCAAATCTTGAACAGGTTGAAAAACTCCAACAGGCTGCACTTAGCAGCGTCCATGGTCGGCATTGGTCTTGTGCTGACAGTGCCGCTTGTTTCTACGTTGACTCTTAAGGTCTTTGCAAAAACGCCCGCCAAGCCTTTGTCCATGCCGGCAGTGGCGCCATCATATTCTGATTCTGCATCTAATTCGGATGCGAATCAAGGTGCAAATGTACGATCAGACCAAAACTATTCTTCACCCCCAAACGGACCGGTCGGTCGCAGCTCGATGATGCTGAAAGTGAAGACACCGACTTTGCAAGGAAATGCTGCCAGGCAGGGCACCGTTGGCGGTGCCAGCGACAAACCATTGCTTGAAGGAAATGTTTTACGCGAAACAGCTCCAGATGATCCTTTTGCCGCTGCCGGCATTGCGCGCACCGAACCTATGCAGAAAAAACCAAGGCCGGCGCGAGTTGAGCAGGATGTGTACAAAGCCTGGTTGAGCAAAACGCATCCACAGTTTTCCCTCAAAGCCCAATCGCTCGATCCCATTGAAGTGCTTGAAGTAAAAGGGCAGTGGGATAAGGCCGATCATACTTTGAAAAATCTCGGTATTTCTCATATGACTATAGGTGCAAGGGAATTGAATCGCACCGGGTTGGCACGGACCAAAGTGTTGGTGATTAACTGTGCCGGTACGCTCGGCAGAGATTCACTGCAAGCAATCCGAGACTTCGTCACGCGCGGCGGCTATCTTCTGACTACGGATTGGGCGCTCGATAATATGCTGCGCCAGACCTTTCCGGGATACGTGGAGTGGAATAAAGGAAAGAGCAAGGGAAACGTTGTTGATGCTCAGGTTGTACTTCCTGATCGAGAGCTTTTTCAAGGCACCGTAAGTAATGCCAGTTGGAAACTTGATGAAGAGAGTCAGACCATTCGCGTGCTCAAGCCCGAGGTCGTGAAGGTGTTGGCAGTCAGCCGCGATCTGGCCCCGCTGGACCCGGATAGACAAGGCATTCTCGCGGTTGCTTTCTCATTTGGAAAAGGAAAAGTTCTTCACATGGTTGGTCACTTTGACAATAATGCTTTGCCAATTTTTCCTAATCGTTTGCCTGATCCGGCCCCTGTAATCGGTATCGGACTACGCCAGGCACTTGCTGCCAACTTTGTTGTGGCAGGACTAGAGCGCGATCATTAGTCCCTGCATTCGCGAATTTTTTCTGAGGCTTTTCATCTTCTGACATCCGGAACTCTGGTAACATTCCGGGTTCAGGAATTCGGTGTGTAGCGGTTACGATTTCAGGCAGCGCATGATGACTAACAAAGTCCCTTTGTTTGGAGAACTTCTGGTCCAGCTTGGCTTTCTCAGTGCCGAGGATCTGGAGTCTTGTATCAGGGAAGCGGTGCAGCTCAGTTTGCCCCTGGGACGGTCGCTTGTGCTCTCGGGCAAGGTTTCAGAGTCAGACGTCAATTTGACTGTCGCTTTGCAGTCCATGATGAAAATTTGGGATTTACCCTTGGCTAAGGCAAAGATGGCGGTGCCTCTGGCACGCAAAGAAGGGCTTTCGATTGCAGACGCATTGGCTCGCCTGGGATGGCGTACTCGTGCGCATAGCACTCCCTCGCCCAGCAGTCTTGGCGGTTTGCTTGTCGATTCGGGATTGATCTCGAAAGAACAGTTGGATGAGGCGCAACGTGAAGGTTATAGTGCCAACTTGCCGCTTGGACGTGTTTTGATTCTCAAAGGTCTGGTATCACATTCGGTGCTTGCAAAAGTGCTGGAAGTTCAGCGTATGATTCGCGACGGCAATTTGACTTATGTAACCGGCGCTAAGGAATTGCGTTCACAAGCGGCTTCTGGCTTAAAAATCGTCCCCAAACAGAAGAGTGGTTCATTTCAAAAACGTTCTGTTCGATTGGGCGAATTTCTTATGCTTGCCGGTGTAGTTACTGAAAGTGATTTGATGAACGCGCTTGAACTGGGGCTTGAGCGTCAATTGACGGTGGGCTCCGCTATGTTGGAATTAGGCTTGCTTACTGAAAGCGTGCTTGAAGTTGCACTTGTATTGCAGGGACGAGTGCTCGGCGGTGATATGGAGTTGCCTGCTGCAGTGCGCGATTTGAGAAAGGCTGCCGGCTTATCTGATCTGCCGGAGGAAGGAGAGGCGGGCTCCGAGCAGCGTATGGTTATTGGCGAGCTGCTCAGAAAGTGCGGACTTGTCGATGAGTCGCAGATCAACAAAGCAATTGAACTGACTGCTCGCTATCCGTCACTGATCGGCAAAATGCTTGTTGTTGCAGGCGCCATTGATGAAGCGACGCTGCTTGCCGCGCTGCGCTGCCAGTTTTTGATAAGGCATAGAGCGATCACCGTTGTAGATGGTGTGCGCGCGCTGCAGCATGCCTCTAACAATGAAATATCATTAGATGATTCGCTGGATGAGCTGAGAATCAACGTGCCCTACAAATTGAGACGTGACGTTCGCTTGCCTAGCTGATTGCTTTTGCGGGTGGAATGTCGAAAGTACCAACGGTAACGGCAGCACCGTATCTGGTGCTGCCATAACCCTTAAACGCACGGCCGGCGGGCTGTGCACTGAAAGATGCTAGGCCCGCTACTTATGAGGGGCGGCGTCGTGCCTTATTCACAATCTCGCCGGTCGTGTTGAACTCTGTTGTAAGCTTGCCCAAGAGATTCCGAGCGGTACCACAAAACTTGCACTGTTGCGAAAATGTAATCTTTTGCTTTTCCCATTCTGCTTTTAAGTTTCTTGCTCTGGTCTGGCAGTTTACTTCATCGCGCCCCAAGTGCCCGAACGTTTCCATTGTTGCGAAAAGGAGCCAGATGTAGCCTTCAGCATGTCTGCTTCTTCTTTTCGGTTGGTCTCGTATAGCAGACGCGCATAACTGGCTAAAAGATTGATGAGATCAGGATGTGTCTCAGGTAAATGCTGCTGCTTGATAGCCAGAGCCTGTCTGTAGAAGCGCTCTGCGTCTTCATGTTTTTTCCAGGAGTGATAGAGCATGGCCAGATTGTGGGCTATGACAGCCACATCCATATGATCCGTGCCCAACGTAGTCTCGTAAATTCTCAGCAGGCGGCGGCACAAGGGGGCTGCCATGGCGTATTTGCTTTGCGCCCAATACACTTCAGACAGACCCTCAAGTGAGACAACCAGCTGTTGACTGCTTTCTCCAAGTGTTTCTGCCTCTTCCAAAGAACTGAGCCAGCTCAATTCCGATTGCACGATCTGACCCGTCAGATGCGCCTGCTGACCGGCGGTTTTGAAAATCTCCCACCGTTTTCTGGCTTCTCTTTGTCGATCTGTTTCCTGCACCGGAAATTTACCTCAGTGTGCCCCTCGGAATCGACTATTGATTATCGTCGCCTTCTCGCATAATTGGAAGTACTGCCCCGTAAGAATTTTTAGGCGAGGACAGGGTGAAATATTAACTGCGCCGGTTTAATTGTTCTGCAGTTGTCAGTCGGACTCAGCAGCTTAGCCGGAATCCCGTTCCTTCAGGGAAGGGATTCCGTCTAAATTCAGCCAATAGATTGGCAAAAAAAACGGAGGCGCACTGGCGCCCCCGCTCCATACTTTGTGCTCAGTTTACTGCGGCTTCAGAGTCTCAGAGGTGTCTTTCACACCTGTTTTGTTGATGTCAGTGAGGAAGGTTTCTTCGAAGTATCTGTCCGGATTCTTTGGATCCTTTTCAAATTTGATGTCTTTTGGCAGGGTCGGATCAAAGAACTGCGCCCGTTTGATATCTTCATGGGCAAGAATGGACTTGCCTTCTTTGTGCCAGAGGAAGGCTCTGCAGAGATAGAAGTTGCCTTGATTGGGATCGAGTCTCAAAGCATCTTCCAGGCTTGCCATCGCTTCGCCATCGGAACCCAACTGCATGAGCGCTTTGGCACGGTGATAGTAGAGCTGTGCGTTTGTCGGGTCCATTTTCAGTGCGGCGTTGTAATCTTCAAGCGCCTCTTTGGCATTTTTCAGCTTGAAGTACTCATGACCGCGCTTTTTGAGCAAATCAGCATTGGAGGGGTCCAGTGCCAGTGCTTTATCGTAGTCTTTGAGTGCATCTTCCGGCTTTTGCAGTCCGCTGAAAGCGGTGCCGCGATTTATGTATGCGGTGCCGAATTCAGGAGCAATTTGAATTGCAAAATTGTAGTCCTTGATAGCGGCATCATTGTTGCCCATATCAATGTAGGCATCAGCGCGCTTGGTCAAAACTTCTGCGTCTTTGGGAGAGGCGGAGAGCGCCTTGTTGTACTGGGCGAGCGCCAGGTCGATTTGTCCTTGCGCTTTGTAAGAATCGCCCATTCCGGCATATGCTCTTGAGAGTTTTGGATCAAGCTGGATCGCTTTTGAGAAATCTTGAACTGCAGCTGTATGGTCGTTCATTTTTACTTCTGCCGAACCGCGCCAGAGGTAGTATTCGGCATTGTCGTCATCATATTTGACCGCTTCAGCGAAATCGTTGACTGCCAGTTTGTATTGTTTCAATGCAAAGAAGCATTGTCCGCGGAGGTTGTAAGCTTTGGCGTTGGTTTCTTGCAGACCAATGGCTTCATCGAACGACTTGATTGCGTCGTTGTAGTTCTTTGCTTGCATTGATGCTACAGCTTTGTCGAACGCAGGATTTTGTATCGAATCGGCTATCGCATTCGGCATTAAGCCTACGACCGACGAAAGTAGCAAGCCAAGAGTAAAACTCATAGCTAACTTGTTGAAGCTTCTCAGTTTGCTGTTTGCCGTGCTCGACATGAGCGAATTCCTCCATTATTGGGACTTATCAGGTAGTCCACAGATGAGTGCATATTATACAGGTTGCCAATTCAGTGGCAGACATTGGCTCCGCGCTTTTGTAAATATCGTTGGTGATATTCCTCGGCTGCGTAGAACTTGGCAGCAGGGGTTACTTCTGTCGCAATTGGTGCGCGAAATTTGCCAGCTTTGCCGAGTTGTTCGATTTTTTCTTTGGCCGCTTTTTCTTGCTCAGGCGAGTAGAAAAACACAGCTGTTCTATATTGTTTGCCCACATCAGGTCCTTGACGGTTGAGTTGAGTGGGATCATGGATGGTGAAAAACTTGTCCAGCAGCTGTTCGTAAGAAACTACAGCTGGATCAAACTCAATCCAAATGACTTCAGCATGACCGGTTCTGTCTGTGCAAACCTGTTCGTAGGTAGGGTCTTCAGTTTGTCCGCCCGTGTATCCAACTTTCGTGTCTTTGACGCCGTCCATTGTGCGGAAAGCCTCTTCGACTCCCCAAAAACATCCAGCACCAAACATTGCTTGTTCCATTTTTCTATCCTCACTTTTTTCAGACCTGTAGCTTATGCCAACAGTTGTGATTTTTCGCAGGGCGACGCATGGCGTCGCCCCTACAGTTCTATGAAGAGGCTCCGGTTTTTGCCGGCGTGCGGTTCATGTCGGAATTTGGTTTCAATTCTAAATGCCCTCCGAATTTGAAGCGCATTGCTGATAAAAGACGCTCGCCAAAAGGCTGTTGCAGTCTAGAGCGGAAGCGCGTGTACAGCGCTGCCGATAAGACTTCTGCCGGCACTGCTTGTTCGAGCGCTGCTTGAATCGTCCATCTTCCTTCACCAGAGTCTTCAACAAAACCGGTGTAGGATTTCAGTTCTTTGTCTTCGCAAAGCGCCATCGAAGTCAAATCCAATAACCACGAACCGACGACGGACCCTCGCCTCCAAACTTCAGCGACGTCTGCCAGATCGATGTCATAGCGAATGTCCTCCGGGAGTTCTTCCGAGTCGGCACTGGCTAGTATGCTGAAACCTTCAGCGTATGCTTGCATCAAGCCGTATTCAATGCCGTTGTGCACCATTTTTACGTAGTGCCCGGCCCCGACTGGACCAGCGTGGATGTATCCTTTTTCAGCACTGTTCTGCATTTCTTCGCGGCCCCGTGTTATCGGGGTGTCGCCTACTCCGGGAGCAAGTGTAGCGAAGATAGGTTCGAGTCTTTGAAAGACTTGCTTTTCTGCCCCGATCATCAGGCAATAACCGCGATCTTTTCCCCACACACCGCCGCTTGTTCCGCAATCGGCAAATGTAATGCCTTTCTCTTTGAGCATATGCGCGCGACGAACATCATCCTTGAAGTATGAATTGCCTCCATCGATGATTGTATCGCCGGGCTCCAGAAGTTCTGAAAGCTCCTTGATAGCATCATCCGTGATTTGTCCCGAGGGCACCATCACCCAGACAGCGCGAGGCTTGGCTAGCTTGTCGATCATATCTTTGTAGCTGGAAGCGGATGTTGCTCCTTCTTTTGCCAGTTCTTTGCCGGGTTCGGGATTGCGATCGTAGACAACGCACTCATGTCCGCCATTCATCAATCGTCGAACCATATTGGCGCCCATTCGACCCAAGCCGACCATTCCTATTTGCATGCAATGTTCCTTCTGTAGGGTCGACGCCATGCGTCGCCAGAGATGAGAAAAGGGCGATGCAAGGCATCGCCCCTACGATTATTTCAAGGCTGCTTTGACTGCTGCAGTCAATGCCTTCAAACCTTTGGCGACATCTTTGCCGAGATGAACGCGCAAAGCTCTTCTGCCTCTGTCATTTAGCACTTTCAGATCGCCGCGAGCCTGAGCCGCTTTAACAATTCCGAAGGTGTATTTTTGCTGGGGAACCTGCAACTCTTCGGTATCATCGGCGGTGACTTGTAAGAAGACGCCGCTGTTTGGTCCGCCCTTGTAGGCTTGACCGGTCGAATGCAGGAAGCGAGGACCAAAACCGAGGCATGTAGCGACTTGTTTACTGTCTCTAATTGCTGTTCTTGCCACTTGCAATTCCTCTTCATGAGCTTCTGTCATGTCGATGTAAGCAAGCAAGGCAACGTAATCATTCTCTTTGACTCTCGACAGATGAGCTTTGATTATCGAGTTCAGAGTCGGTGAAGGGCCTGCGCTTGATTCAATTTCCTTGGCGTTTTTATCATCGGCGAACAACTTGATGCCGTCACCTTCGAAAAATGGTTTTTCTTCCGGCAATTTGCCTGATTTTTCATATGCTTCAGTCAATTCGCGCGTGGCAATCTTGCTTGCCTCTACGTCCGGTTGATTGAAAGCATTGATGCCGATGACGGCTCCGGCAACGGCGGTAGCGATCTCCCAGCGGAAGAATTCCTGCCCGAGATTGTAGATGTCGGTGACAGAAATTTTGACTATCGGATGTCCGGCCTTTTCGATGGCATCGACAGCTTTGTCTTGGATTTCGTTGGCGCCTGTTTCCACGCGCAAATAAGCAAAGAGACGGTCTTTTCCGTATGCTTCCGGCGCTGCGAGTTCTTCACGATCGACAGGAACGATGCCCTTGCCGTTTTTGCCGGTCGATTCAGCTATCAACTGTTCCAACCATGCACCAAGGTAATGAATTTTCGCTGACGTTACGAGGGTGATTTTGTCGCGTCCGGCTTTAGCTGCTTCGCCCATGATGATACCGAGCACGGCGCCGGGATTCTCTTTTACAGGAACTGTACCGGCACATGCATGAGCCATCTCTCTTGCCTGGTCGAGAAATTTGGAAACGTCCAATCCCATCACCGCAGCTGGTACCATCCCGAAATTAGAGAGCGCTGAATAGCGTCCACCGATTCCTGGAAGTCCGAGGAAAATGTGCCTGAACTTTTCTTTCTCAGCTAATGCCTGAAGTTTTGAACCTGGGTCGGTAACTGCAATCCAGTGCTGTCCGGCTTTATCTGCACCGACGGCTTCAACTGTTTTTTGCCAAAAATACTGTTCAAAAATGTTCGGCTCGAGTGTTGTGCCGGACTTTGATGAAACAATGAAAATGGTTTCTTTTACGTTGATAGCTTTTTCGGCTGCTTTGACTTGCTGAGGATCGGTTGAATCCAGAACATGGAGTTCCGGATATCCAGCTTCTTTCGGGAAAGTCATACGCAAGACATCAGGGCAAAGGCTGGAGCCGCCCATTCCCAGAAGCAGTGCATATTTGAATTTCGCATCTTTGATTTCTTGCGAGAGTTTTTTCAAATTGTCGATGTGTGCCAGTTGATCGTTGATGATGTTCAACCAGTCGAGCCATTTGCTTTCGTCTTCGCCTGTCCACAATGAAGCGTCTCTGGACCAGAGCTTCTTCATGTTGTCCTTGGACTGCCAATCTGCAATTGTTTTGTCAACTGCTTTTTGCAAATCACCAGGCAATTCGTATTTGAGATTGTCGATCAATGATTTTGTCTCAGTCGTTCTGGATTTTTCAACGGTATCGAGAAGTTTTTTGAATGCATCTGCGAAAAGATCTACACCCTGGACAACGAGTTTGTCCGTTACTTCTTTCATTGAAATCTTGCATTGTTCCAGGTTTTCCATAACCGCATTGGCATCGGCAACATTTGCTTCCAATGTGTTTTTCAAAACACCATGATCTCTGAACGCATCAAATGTGCTGGGTGGAATGGTGTTGACTGTGTCTTTGCCGATCAACTCATCTACGTAGATGCAGTCGGGAAAAGCCGGATTCTTTGTGCTGGTGCTAGCCCAGAGCAGACGCTGGGTTTGTGCGCCGTGTTTGGCTAGCTCTTTCCAGCGAGCGTCGGCGATGATATGCAAATACTTTTGATAGGCTTGCTTGGCGTTGGCGATGGCAACTTTGCCGAGCACTTTTTCGAGCAAGGTCTTTTCGTCGCCTTTTGCTGTTTTCAATTTCTCTTCGATCATGCTGTCGATGAGAGTGTCGATGCGGCTGACGAAAAAGCTGGCTACGCTGGCGACCGAGCTAACATCACCGCCGGATTTTTGGAATTTTTCCAAACCATCGATGTATGCCCAGTGCACTGCTTCATAGGCTTCTTGTGAGAAAAGCAATGTGACGTTGATGTTGATGCCCAATCCAATCAATTCTTTGATCGCTGGAATGCCTTCTTTT
>PNLN01000081.1 GCA_013823055.1 Cyanobacteria bacterium DS2.3.42 | reverse complement strand
AACCATTGAAGGCGTGGGGCAGTACGCAGAAAAGCCGCTAACAAAGCTGGTAGACGCCGCCTCTGTAAAATACATAGTCGCCACTGAGCCGGTTTTTTCAGCAGATGACAAACTGCCTGAGCCTATTAATTTCGAGAAACCTATTAGTTTCGGATCACATGTAAAACTGCTGGGGGCTGCGCTTTTGGTAGATGCCGGAAATCTTGATGTTATCGGCAAGCTTGCATGGAACGGTCGGAAACTCATAGGATTTTCAAAGTTTCTCTACGTGCCGATGCTCGTGAAAGAGGACGGGGCGCTTCTTTGGATTGGTGACAGACATTCGATGACAGGCTCGCAGAATTTGGATACTTCTGCATGGGAAACTGTGATTGCGGCAGCGATTCCCAAGTCACTGAATGCAGGTCAAACTGTTTGTCTGATACTGCAGGTACTAGATGGTCAAACAGGTCAACTGGTTGAACCGAAAGACGTTCCAACCGGTATGCAATTACCAACTGTTCCGAATTCTGTTTTGTTGAAAAAATTTGCGGTGCCAGAGGCTGCCTTCCAGCCTCAGTCTGTGCAACGTCATTTTAAACTTGTTAAAGAAACTGCACCGGAGATGGTGCGTGTTTATGAGAATACTGGTTGTTTGCCGGAAGCCTATCTGGTTACTGCAACACGTCAGGTTCTCTCGATCAAGGCTGCCATCAATGAAATGTGCACGCCGCATTTCGATCCACGAAAAGAAGTTCTCATGGAAGGAATGTCCGTGCTTTATCCTGCCAGAAACATCGCGATTGCAAATCAGGCTGAGGCGAAAGTTAGTCGGCCAAACGTCAACGAAGTAATCGTGGAGCTAGAAGCGAGCCGTCCTTCGATACTAGTGCTCACGGACGTTTACTTCCCGGGCTGGCGCGCGGAGGTTGATGGCAAATTAGCCGAAATCTACCGGGTGAACGCTGTGTTTCGCGGTGTGAAAGTTGATGACGGACGGCATACGGTGCGTTTTATCTTCGATCCGATCAATCTCAAAATTGGATTTTCACTTTTCGCTTTGGGCCTGGCTGCAATTGTTTTTCTTTTGAGATCTGCTGGGCGTGAAAGTTCATTGTCTTCAAAAGATCACCCCAAATCCGCCTAAATTCTGCACTTTTCAGGTAAAAGGTTCATCTACTGCTACTGCTGCTGCTGCTTGCCTCCCAAGTTCGATGGTTCCCCTCTCAGGCTTCAGCCGCTAGAATAAAGACAGGTAGTTAAGGTATAGAGGCGTCCTTTTTTAGTTTTTGAATTGGGCTCTGCTCCAAGCGAGTGAACCTTTTAGTATGACCGGCTCCGATAACCCCACAACTGAGGAAAGGCTTCAAAGAGCCTTATCCACCCTATCCGAGATGGTTGGAGACGACCATCCGCACACTGTGCTGGCGAATATGAAGCTGGGTGACTATTACTACGAAAATGCGCTTTATACCAAGTGCAAGCCCTACTACGTGTCCGTTCTGGAGAAACATACCCAGATTTACGGCTCTGACACGATTGAGACTGCTATGGCCACTCACAAATTGGCTTTGCTGTATCATGCGTTGGAGCAGTACGATAAGGCGGAACCTTTATACAATGAGGCTCTTCGTGTCCTCAGAATTGAACGGGGCGATTATCATCAAGACGTATTGGGCGTTTTGAAGGACTTCGCGACCATGCTTCAGATGATGAATCGTGATGAAGAGGCGCAAGAACTTCTCAATTTCGCTCAAGATCATTTGTCAGGACGCTGGAAAACCATACCCTACGAGGCTTAGCGGTTTTCAGTCTGATTGATCACGAACTCAAATTTCAATCGATATCGGTTTAGATTTAGAAGTTAAACCGTTAACGGTCTAACTTCTAATTAGGCCAGGCTGGCTTCGTCTTTTTCGAGCCTGGTGAGGACTTCGACGATTTCGTCGTGGATTTTGCCGTTGGTAGCAAGGATGTGACCGGATGAAATGTCCAGTGGACCGCCGGACAGGTTGGTCACTTTTCCGCCTGCTTCTTCGACAATCAAGCTGCCGGCACCGATATCCCAGGGGGCCAGTTTCATTTCCCAGAAGCCGTCCAGGCGACCTGCGGCTACAAAGCAAAGGTCCAGGGCTGCTGAGCCGTCGCGCCTGACTCCGTGTGTTTGATCTGTGAGAGTCTTGAATTGCAGAATGTTGGTTCTTGTCGCTTTGGTCGTGTCCGGAGGAAAGCCCGTCGCTAGCAGGCTCGTGTTTAATTCCTTTGCATCAGAGACAAACATGCGTTCATCATTGAGATAGGCTCCCTGCCCTGGTTCTGCCACAAACAATTCGTCGGTCATTGGATTGTAGACTACGCCTAAAATCCGCTTGCCGTCTTCTTCAAGACCAATCGACACGGAAAAGAAGGGATAGGTGTGGGCGTAATTGGTCGTGCCGTCGAGCGGATCGATGAGCCAGCGCCTTCTGGAAGTTTTGCCTTTGGTAAATCCACTTTCTTCGGCAAGCACGTCATCATCAGGAAATTCCTCTTTGATGATGGAAAAGATTTTGGCTTCGGACGCTTTGTCGACGTCTGTGACGATGTTGAAGGCTTCTTTGTAGTCGATTATTCTGACGTCGCCGAGCCTTTCTTTGAGAATCTTCCCGGCTTCAAGAGCTGCTCTTGTGGCAATTTTTCGTGCGTTTTTCAATGTATGAGATTCGCTGTGTGATGTAATGAGGTGCTTGAAACCCCCTAAACTCGCTGATCACGCGACATTTGGACAGAGTTTCTTCAGGGTTAGTTTACTAAAGTCGCAAAGCACTCGATATAAGAAACATTAACCGGCATCCTCAGCCGCTTGACGATTATTGAGCGACCTAATTATGCTGGTAAATCTCGCTTGCGCTAAGGCGGCGAGCGACCACTTGTCAGTATGAGTAACGCAAAAATGTTCAACCAGCACACAATTTCGGCGATTATTATCCTTGATTGAGGCTGGCTGCAGGTTCAAAGTTTGACTGGCGCCAGTTGAGCAAGACTGGCGGTTCACTTATTTGGACAGGTCTGATTAAACAGTTAGATAACACAAGTCAAAGAGACTCCGGAGCATAAACATGAGTGATTACAGCTTGAATCTCCCACAAACCGATTTTCCAATGAAGGCCAACAGTGCAGTCAGAGAACTCGAGATTCAAAAGCGCTGGGAGGCAGATGATGTTTATGCAAAGGCAATGAATCAGCGTGCTGAAAGCGACAAGTTTGTCTTGCATGATGGACCTCCTTATTTGAGCAGCAACAAGATCCACATCGGCACTGCGCTTAACAAGGTCCTTAAGGACATTGTCACCAAGTACAAGACTCAAAAAGGTTTTTATTCTCCGTATGTCCCAGGTTACGACAGTCACGGTTTGCCTATCGAAAATGCCGCTCTCAAAGACGTAAAAGGAGGAAGGCACTCAATCACACCTGTGGAGTTGCGCAAGCGCTGTCGTGAATTTGCACTTTCCAATTTGAAAGGGCAGGAAGACAATTTCCGCAGATTAGGCGTCTGGGGCGATTGGGCTCATCCTTATATAACTCTCGATCAAAAATTCGAAGGCGCTCAAATTCGCGTTTTCGGAAAGATGGCGACCAAAGGTTTCCTCTACAAAGGCCTTAAATCCGTGTCGTGGTGCCCTACTTGCGAAACCGCACTGGCTGAAGCGGAAGTCGAATATGCAGACCACAAGTCGCATTCTATCTATGTAAAATTCGAAGTGGCACCGCAGTCACGAGGCAAGTTGCCCAAGTTTATAAAGACAGAAGATCAAGTCAACTTTGTCATCTGGACAACTACCCCCTGGACACTGCCTGCCAACCTTGGTGTGGCACTGCATCCGGATTTCAACTATCACTTTCTGAAGACGAAAGATCATGGAGTTCTGGTTGTTTCCGAAGGTTTGAAAGAAGCATTTTTGAACACAACTGGAGTCGGCGATGTCGAGCTTATTGGCGAAGCGCTGGGCAAAGAGCTGGAATTCATTGAGACAAAGCATCCATTTATCGATCGTACAAGTCTTGTCGTATTGGGTGGACACGTCACGAATGAAACCGGTACCGGTGTGGTTCACACCGCTCCCGGACACGGTCCTGAGGATTTCGAGCTGGGCGCTAAGTACAAACTTGGTGTTGTTTCTCCTGTCGATGAGCGAGGCATCTTCACTGAAGAAGCAGGGCAGTTTAAAGGACAGTTCTACGAGAAAGCCAATCAGCCCATACTCGATCACCTGACAGAACTCGGCAAGCTGCTGCATCACAGCACTTACAGCCACAGTTATCCGCACTGCTGGCGGTGCAAAAAGCCGCTTATATTTAGAGCCACTGAGCAATGGTTTGCATCTGTCGACGGTTTTCGCAAAGAAGCTTTGAAGGCTATTGATAGCGTCAAATGGATCCCGGAATCCGGACGCAACCGCATCTTCAATATGGTGGAAAACCGCTCGGACTGGTGCATCAGCCGTCAGCGTGCCTGGGGAGTTCCAATTCCAGTATTCTATTGCGAAAAAGACAACAAGCCATTGATGACTGCAGAAAGCATCGAGAGAGTTGCTACCGCATTTGAAAAATATGGCTCCGATGCCTGGTGGGAAAAATCACCAAAAGAGTTGATTGGCGATCTGACATGCGAATGCGGCCATGCCGAATTCCGTAAGGAAACCGACATCATGGACGTCTGGTTCGATTCAGGAACGACCTGGCACGGTGTTCTCGACCTGCGCAAAGATCAACTGCGCGGCGCTCCCTGCGAGCTATACCTTGAAGGCTCCGATCAGCACCGCGGATGGTTTCAGTCATCACTGCTCACTTCGGTGGCTGTGACAGGACAGGCTCCGTATAAAACCGTTCTGACACACGGATTTGTTGTTGATGAAACGGGCCGGAAAATGTCCAAATCAATGGGCAATGTAGTCGAGCCTGATGAAGTGATCAAACAGTATGGTGCTGATGTTTTGCGACTCTGGGTAGCATCGGTTAACTATACCGACGACATTCCCATCGGTAAAAACATGCTGGCTCAACTGGCAGAGGTGTATCGCAAACTGCGCAATACAGCCAGATACTTGCTTGGCAATTTGAGCGACTTCAATCCCAAGACCGACAGAGTCGCGTATGAAAAGCTGTCGCCTATCGACCAATTCATATTGCACAGACTGAGCAGCCTCGTCAAAGAAGTGACTGAGGATTTCGACCGTTTTGAATTCTTCAAGTATTATCAGCTCTTGCAGAATTTCTGCGTCGTCGATCTCTCCAGCTTCTACTTCGATATCGCCAAAGACCGGCTATATACAGGCGGCAAAAGCTCCGAATCCAGACGTGCCGTGCAGACGGTTCTGGAAGAAGTGCTGATGACTCTCGTGCGCATCGTCGCTCCGGTGGCGCCGCACCTGGCGGATGACATCTGGCATCATTTGCCCGAACAAATCAGAAATTTTGAGGCGAAAGAAGTAAGTGTCCTCTTGACTGATTTTCCTGTCGCTCAAGCGCGTTATGTTGACGAGAGTTTGTCGCAACTGTTTGAATCCTTGATTGACGTTCGCGAGATCGTCAACAAGGCACTTGAACAAGCGCGCGCAGAGAAGAAGATTGGCAAATCGACCGAAGCACAAGTAATTATTTCGATCGAGAACGCCGAGTTGCGAAGCAAAGTCGAGTCGCTTGGTTCGGACCTACCTGGCTTTTTCATTACCTCGCAAGCTACGGTTCAAGCGGAAGTCAATGGCAAAGCTCCAGGCAACAGATTATCGGAAGTGAAAGAAGACGGGCTAACCGTTCATGTGTTTGGCGCCGACGGCACAAAATGTGCTCGCTGCTGGAAATACAAAACGGAAGTCGGCACTCTCAAGGACAATCCGGACATCTGCTCGTCTTGCGTGGAAGCTCTCAAAGAAAGCTAGAGCACAGAGGGCTGGTGTTTTCAGGTCCGGCGTCTGAAATGGATGTCGCCGGACAGACCCTTTTTTCAGGCTTGAGGAAAACCTCAATTCTCAAGCCTATTTCAAGCTCAATTAGGGGTATAAATAAGTGAGTATCAAACTAGCTATCCCGACCTCATGAAGCAGTAAAGTCTTGTCAAAAGACGATATCGAAAGCCAAGTCAAAAAATGCAGAGAGCAGCTCAAGGATGCTCAGGATTTCTATTGGCAATCGCGTTTTCAGGAGGCAGAGACGCTCTACAAAGAATGCCTGGCGCGGCTTGACCACATCTTTCCAGGCTACAGCCCCGAAACCGCGACATGCTTACAAGGTTTGGGCGACACATATTATTTTCAAAGTCGTTATTTGGCTGCCCAAGATCATTACAAGCGCTTGTTGTCCATGCGGGAAAGACTTGCCGCCAATGATCCTCAAGGTCTGGTCACGGCCCTTATCAAAATGGCCAAAACCTCTGAAAAGTTGAACGAACCTGAAGAAGCCTTGCGTCATTACCGTCGGGCTTTGGAAGTTGCGCAAGTTTCGCTTTTTATCGGACATCCGATACTTACCAGTTTGCTCGAATCTTATCTGGCGTTTCTCAAGCGCTCTCAAGGTGACTCTGGTCTTGCAGTCGATATCGAGAAAAAGCTGAAGATGTGTCGTGAGAGGTACACCGAAGAAGAACTCTCGAAGATTATGGGCAGCACCGATAAGGCTCATTCAGTATCTGGACGCCCTTCATCTGCTCCACCTGAGTTCCAGGAGGAAGAGCAACAGGAGGTGGATGTCGATCATCCGCTTTATGACGGTAAACCTCCGGCGAACAATCTGCTCGGTCTGGTCTGGATGATAGGAACGATAGTTCTCGTGTTCGGTCTGGCCGGAGTGGGGGTCTTTCTTGGCTCGTCTTTAGGTGAGGCGCCTGAGTATGCGTGCGTCAAGGTCGGACAGAAATTCTCCACCATCGACAACGACAAAGAAATTGCCGTTCAAGCTAATCACACTGTTGATATGACCATTAACGGCACCACCAACAAAGTAAATTGCCGCACTTTGAGTAATCCGGCCAGCGGACTTATGTTTGCTGTTTCCGACTTTGCAGGCAAACAGCCTCTGTATGTACGCAGCGGTAATGTCATTACTGACCCGTCCGGTACTCTTCTTTATGCCACTGAGGCACCGGAGTGGCAGACAGTTCAAGCGATGAAACGTGTGGCCTCAACCATATTGCTTTACGTCAAGAAAAACGGAAAGATGCCGGATCGATTGGAAGAGCTGATCGAGTTTGAAACTAAGCTTGAGTTTGCCAATCCGTATTCAGGTATGCGTAACCTGCCTGCGGTTTCGTCCGGGACATACGGACCTGACGGTGATGCCGAGAAGGTCCAGGATGCACTCATCAACACGAAGCAGCTTGACACCAGAAAGCTAGATACTAAACTTCTTGCCCTCTCCTTGCCAAAGGTTGTGGCACCGGGGGCGGTGCTAGCCATTTGCCTGCAGGGAGATGAAAAGAAACCATCTTCGTTCTTTGTTGTGGGGGCCGACCGCGATGGTCAATTGTTCCGCAATTGCAAAAACTCCGGCGCCGTCGTCCTACGCGGTGCTCCGGACGGGACCTCACATTTTGTTTGCCCGGCTGCCGTGCAAAAGGACATTCCGAAAGAAAACTCGATGATAATCTCGATTCGCTCCAGCAAGCGATTTGCAACATTGCTAGGCATGGTGATTGCTGATGTTGCCCTGATTATTCCTATAGTCATCGGCTGGATCGTCTTGCAGAATTTCACGGACAATACGATGATCGGCTATGGCACGATGAGCCAGAAGACCAAGAAGATAAAGGGAGCTAGATGGATATTCTTTCCGTTTGTCATGCTCTATATCGCTTTTACGCTTTTGGTTCTTGGTGAGTTTGTTATTGGCGGCGTCATACCTTAGTAACGAGTGACGACGGGCTGGCGCTGCAATGACTAAGAAAGCGCAAGAGAAGTCTTCAGAATCGGATCCCAGAGGCAGTCGATACCTTGATCGTTTGCTTGCTGATTTCACTTGCTCCGACCAGGTCCTGACTGCGGAGATTTTTGCCCTCGCCAATGACGTTGATTCGTCTTTAGAAACTCGAGCACTGATGTTTCTCCTTTACGGAGCGAGACTAGCGGCTAAATACACAAGTGAAAAACAGCCGACTTTCAATGATCAGGAAGGCTGGTTTCGACGCTGTTATTATTTTGGTTTGAAATATGGCTTGCCGCCACAGCCGAGGATGGTGGCACGCATTTTGAAATACGAAGATGGGTTGGATTTGTCCGTTGCCTATGTGCGTGAATGCGATGCAGCCCCGGTTTTCAAAATCAAAGAAAGTATTGGTATTGAGCTGCTTGACAGTGGCGTGGATGCGCCTGGATTGATTTCGTTGTGCCGAGCATTGCACGCTATTGAACCCTTGTCGGAGCGCCTTCTAGACGCCTCTGAAGAGATTGAATTGATTTTGCCTCACATGCGCCAGGTGGAAGAGCCCATCGCTATTAAACTCCGTCGCGACCAGGTCGACAGGTTGTCATTTTTGATTGGTAAATACATGCTCAGGACACGCTCGACGAAAATCGTAATTCTGCTTGCCGGATTCATCAACACTATGCTTGCCACTGCACCGCTTACTTCGCAACTGGTGGAAACAATTGAGTACGCACTGGGCGAATTCCTCAAATTCGATGATGAGATGCTGAGCGAATGCTTGAAAATCGAAATCGATCAAGACCGCGGAAAGGTCACCTCCAACATGAAGGAAGTAATGGATATTCTGAACAGAGCTGCAGGCGCTTCGTGAGTCTTTATCTACGCTTTGCGCTGGCGCACAGTCTCGGCAATCAAAGTAATTCCGCCTGTGACAAGAATCATCAGCGTACTTAATGCATTGATTTCTGGGCTGACGCCAAATTTGACCATACTAAAAATGCGCAAAGGCAGAGTCGTGCTGCCGACGCCGGCTGTGAACTGAGTGATTACGAAATCGTCCAGAGAGAGAACAAAGGCCAGTAAAGCACCGGCCACGATACCAGGCGCAAGCAAAGGCAATGACACTCGGAAAAAAGCCGAAAGCGGCGAAGCGCCAAGGTCTTGAGCTGCTTCCTCCAGTCGTGGGTCGAGCCCTTCCATGCGTCCCATAACAGTCAGTGTGACATAGGCGACGCAAAAAACTATGTGTGAAACAACAATGGTTGCTAGTCCCAGAGGCACGCCGATAGCGATGAAGAGTATCAATGCGGCAACAGCCATAGCGATTTCAGGAATTATAATCGGCAAAAGCAAAAGACCACGATAAGCCCCTTTGCCTTTAAAATGCAGGCGGGTCAAACCAACTGCGGCCATAGTGCCCATGACCGATGAAACGAGAACCGCCAGCACAGCTACTATCAGGCTGTTGGCCAGAGCCAGTCCGATGTCGTCATTATGAAAGAGTTTCAAATACCAGTCGAAGGTAAAACCGGTAAACTTAACGGCCAGCCGTGATTGTTCGAAGCTGAAAAAGACCAAAACAAAAATCGGAATATACATAAATGCGTATATTCCTAGCGCGTACAGGTGAAGCCAGAAGGGCTTGGCCAGCATCTTTAGCTCAACTCCTTCAATTGCGCTTGCATTTGCTTCAAGGGCATCATATCGCCACGTTTTGAAGCTACTTCAATTCCTCTTTCCAGCGTTTGAGCCGCTTCGGATTTTTGGTTCAACCCGGCAAAAGCTCTGGCAAGATCCACGTAAGCCACAGTATGTGCAGGTTTTACTTCAATTGCCTTTTGCAAATAGGGCAATGCTCTTTCAAACTCGTCCAACGTCACCAGACAATTGCCCATGCCGCTGTTCGCCAACAAATCTTCAGAGTCTATTTCTAAAACCTGCCGAAACATTTCCATTCTCTCTTTGGCTTCTTCCTTGAGGCGCTTCTTCTCTTCTTCCTGGTGGCGTTCTTTTGTTGCTTCTTTCGCGGCCATGCGCATGCGAATGCTCATTGAAATTGCCTTTTCTTCTTCGGCTTGTTCGATCTTTTCTTGTTGCATGTAGAAAACCGAAAGATTTGCATGCGCCATTACTGAGTCCGCATTCAGTTCAACCAGCGTTTTCATCAGCGATACCGCTTCATCAAGTCTATTTCTCCGCGAAAGAATCACGCCCAGGGCTTCATAGGCGTCTTCCATGGTGGGCTCCAACATCAGAGCTTCGCGAAGCAAGCTTTCTGCCTGTGATGTTTCGTCGTCGTCCTTTTCTTTTGCAAAACAATCGAGCGCTTCTTCATAGAGCTGGCGAGCTCGCTGGCTGGAAGTTGGTGGGGATAGTAACGGCAGAAGTGAAACATCAACTGTATATGGCTTTCCCCCGATCGTTACGGAAAGCGTCTTTCCGACCACTCTGTGCTCGCGTTTTACATAGGCTATCGCTACGTATCTTTTTAAAGCCGGCGAATAACAATTCGAGTGTATCCAGGCTATTGGTTGCGAATCCAGAAGCACTTCCGACTTGATAGGAAATTGAGATTGTTTTTCACTGTCATTCGATTCGGCGAAAACCAGCCCAACAAGCCCTCTTGACGGTGCCCCGTGAGATTTTACGCGGGCTAGTACTTCTTGTCCGAGAAAACATCCCTTGGTGTAACTGACATGGCTGTGATCGAGGCCTGTTTCCGGCATCAGATTTTCTTCGGTCACATCAATTCCGAAAGAAACAATTCCAGCCTCGATTCGAGCAGCGTCAACAGCCTTTTCATCAAGCTCTACCATCTCAAGAGAGGCGGCAGCCTGACGCAGTTTTTCCCAAAACTCGCCGCTTCCTTCGTTTTTCAAAAATAAAATATAGCCTTCTTCACCAGTCAATGATCTGGAAAAGACAGTGACGTTGCATTTAAGAAGAGACAATTGAGAAACCGGAAGGGCCAAATCATTTGCTGTCTTTGCGCCGGCAAGCATAAGCAGGCGCCTCGATCTTGGACCTTGCACGGCAAAGAGAATTCCGTCTTTTTTTTCAAATTCAACTTTGTCTGCAAATTTGAAAGTTTCCAATTGATTGATGACGGTATCGCATTGATTCCCCGGCACCAGAAGCAAATAATTATCGTCGTGCCTGTAGATGTCAAAGAGGGCGATTACGTGCGCCTTGCGGTCAAGAAGCGCGCTCATTTGACCTTGCGACGGACTGAGACCTTTGACGTCGCTGGTAGTTTGCGCGTGCAAAAAACGCTCGGCGTCTTTGCCTGTGACTGTAGCCAGTGCATAATCAGGCAGGGCGAAAATCGCGCCTGTAGTTCTGAGGCTATTAGTATTTGCGATGCTAGTTTTTGCTGTCATTTTTGTTGAACTTCACGGGCTTATAGGTCTTCTCAAGAGCAATAGGTAAACTGGAAGCGATAAGCATAAGGCAACGAGACTTGCTTTAGCAAAATTCCAAACAAAAGTCCGGTCTCTTAGAAGGCCAGAGAGACCGGACCAAAGAAATTTCGGTTTTAACGTTGAGCCTAAACGCTCGGGCTAAACGCTAAAAGATGAGCCGCAACCACAACTGCCTTTGGCTTGCGGGTTCTTGATCACAAAGCCGCGGCCTTCCAGCCCGCTTTGATAATCGAGAACAGTTCCTTTCAAGTAAATTGAACTTTTGGGGTCGACGAAGACCTTCACGCCATGCATTTCGATGACGTTATCTTTCTCTGCCGCATTGTCAAAGCTCATGCCGTAGGACATCCCGGAGCAACCGCCGCCTCGGATCTCGAGTCTGAGACCAGAATTGCCAGGCTCTTTTTCCAGGAGGCTTTTCACTTCCTGGGCAGCCGCCTCGGTGATTGACACAATGGCAGGAGCCGTCGCTGTTTGTTCTGTCATAGTCAGATTCCTCAAGAATATATCTATTGCTGGAGCGCTTCAGCGTCCATTTATTATGGGGCGGCCAATAGGACCGCCACCGTAAATCTATCACATGACAACGCGAAATGACCGCCAGGTAACGATATCTTAGGGTTATTGAAGTTAACTTATTGGAAATTGTCGAACATGATCTGACCCAATTCGCTAATGCACTGAATTGACTCTTTGGCCACATCCATCTCAAGAGCGTTGAAGTTTTGCGGTACAGACAAAGAAATGCCAGCGTCGGTGCGTATCACCAGCTCGCTGAACTTGGCGTAATGCTCAAGTTTGAGAATCTTCTCCAGGACACCGGGAAAATGCACGAAACGCTCAGCCAGATCTCGGGTGTTGTAAGCGACCAGAAAATTCGACTTGATGCGCGGTTCGTCTATCGGTTGCCCTTTCGATTCGAGTAAGAGCAACCGTGCAAAAAATGAGTACAGCCCGCGTGTCATACGCGGATAAAAGGTCATGTTCAGGGCGTCTGGGTCTACCGGTTTGGGACCTTCACTTAAGTCGCCGATTTCCAGAAAGAAGGTAACACCAAAAGGCCAGCCGGCCCTGAATGATTCAAGCGTAATCGGAAAGCCTAAAAGAGAGCCCTTAACGCAAACCTCAACCCTGTCTGAATCATCGACAATACGCCCTTCGATGAGTTTGGCGATTGCCTCTAATTTCCACGCTTCAGCGGCCATTATTCATTTATCCCAGGTCTACTTCCAAGCATCCGAGCCGGCTTTTGAATCGTCTTCAGGTGCTGTATTTCCGTCAGGACTTGGCTTTAAATCTTGATTGGCATCAGGCGGTTGCACAAACATTTCCACCTTTTTCTCTTCTTTTGCCTTGCGTCTGAAAAGTGGGAAGCGTGGCCTCTCCTTTGGTGTTTCACCATCGGGAGCGACTTTGGGAGTAGTCTTTTCGGCTGGCGTCTTCTTTTCTACGGATGCAACTGCTCCGTCTCCTGAAGAGGTTTTCTTTACTGCCGTGCTGGTTTCCTTGGTGGGAGGCACAACAGTCATCTCGACTTCTTTTGTGCCAATCTCACGAGTAAATTCTGTCTCTTGCTCTTTGAGCATCTTTTGAGCATCTCTTTGGAAATCGGCATTGGGAGACAGTTCTACCGACTTTTTCAAAAATACATTTGCTTGCGCGGTGTGTTTGGTTTTGTGCAAAATGCCGCCAATACGGTAATAAGCATCTGCCATTTTTGCATTGCAATCGATGGCCTTCATATATTGTGCAAGCGCCGCCTTATCGTCCTTTTCGCTTTCCAACGCATTGCCCATGTTGTAATAGGCAGAGGCAAAAGTAGGATCGATCTCTATTGCTTTAGCCCACTTGTCTTTGGCTTCCGCTGCTTGACCACGAGCGTAAAGCGCGTTGCCCAGCCCGTTTAAGGTGGTCGGCCTGTCAGGCTTCAAAGCCAGTGCTTTATTGAAGGCTTCGGCAGCTTTTGCATAGCTCTTTTGGGCAAGGTAGACCGCACCCAGGTTGCTGTAGGCTTCGGCCAGGCGTCCGTCGGCTTCAATAGCGGCTTTATATTCCTGAACAGCCTGATTCAATGAACCGTTTTGATGAAACTCGACGCCGCGATTGTAGTGTTTGACGGCTTCGTCGGAATATCCCTTCTTCTTTGGCTTTTCGGAGGCAGCATCGGCTTCGCCTTCGGCTGCTGACAGTACATGCAGACCGGCAAGCGTGGTTGCCTGCGCCGGCAAAACTGCAACAGTCAGCAGGCCCGACAAGCAAGAAATAAGCAAGACACTTTTAGTTACTGGTTTACGATGAGCCGTCACAGCGATTTAGTTCCGATTAACGATTCAATTTGGATTCTAGCTTGGGTTCTAGTTTTGGTTCTCTTCAAGCCCGTTTGCAGGCGCTGGGTTCATATTATATCGCCATTGGCAAAAGCAAACCCGCTGCCAATGGAAGCTTGATAAGGTTTGAAAAAAACTCTCATTCGCCAAAGCCCTGACGTAATGCCGCTATTCGGCATATCTGCCTGATTTGTGATCCAGTCAGCGCCTGTCAAGCGGGCGTCTTTTTTCTATCTGACAGTGTTTTTACTAATGCTCTCAGCCCTAAAAAATAAGATTCGGCACCAAATCCGGTGATGACACCAATGGCAATATCAGACAAATATGTTTTGTGCCTGAATTCTTCGCGCGAGTAAATGTTTGATAGATGAACTTCAACAAATGGCAAGGACACACCGAGAATGGCGTCTCTCAAGGCGATTGATGTATGCCCGAAGGCGGCCGGATTGATCAGCAGACCATCGGTGTTTGCCGCACCAGCTTTGTGAATTTCATCGATGAGAGCAGCTTCGCTGTTCGACTGCAGAAAGTTCAGGCTGACTGAAAGTTCTTGACCAATAGACTCAAGGTTTTTGTTTATATCCGCAAGAGTGGCCGTGCCGTAGACGGCTTTCTCGCGCGTGCCGAGCAGGTTGAGATTAGGGCCGTGAAGAACGAGAACTTTCAACTTGTTCCTAATTTGCTCAGTCTTGATCTTCGTCCATGCCATCAAGCGAGCACAGAGAAGCGTTCAAGAACGGATCGTTGCGCTGCAAAATTTGCTCGGAGCGAATCAGTCCGATGATCTGCGCCAGCAAATCGCGGGCCAGAAGCTGTTCTCCGCCATGTTCTACGGACTTGGGAACCGTGAACATTGTCGCAGCCAGGAGCATGCGCGCTTCGACAGGACCGACATCTTGCGATTGCAGAATCTCAGATAGGAGTTGCGGCTCGACTTTGTTCTCAAAAACAATTGCCTTGCAATAGGTCAATATCGACGGCTTCAAGCCTTTGCTGCGGTCGCCCGGCAAGGAAGCGGCTGCTCGGATGAGATTGACTTTGTTTGAAACATCACCAAGTGATTCAGCGCTGTCGACCAAGTTGCGGACCTGGTTTGCTTTGGTATTGAATTGGCGCCTCAATTCATTCTCGGCAACTTGGGCAACCGGTTTGGTAGCGTTGTCATAGCGCTTGTCATAGAAATCCTGGACTTGCTGACGTTTTAACTCGACCCCGTAAGGCATGAGCTCGATAAAAATCGACTCCAAGCCTTCCAGCTGAGATTGCAAATACATCAATTCGTCTTGGGATACTGCGGGCAAAACTATACTCCTCAAACGTCCTGCACTTGACAAAAACCAAGGCGCGCAAGAACAACAGCCATAATATTAGGTCTTAGTATTACGGCTGTCATTTTAGCCCGGACTGTTGCACGTATCAATCAATAAATTGACGTCCTCCATTCCCTTAAGGAAAGCGATTCCGGCTGAGCGGTTGATTACCGCCGACGGAGGGTTCCTAATTCATCGAGGTTGCCTGAATCTCTTCTGGTCTTTTGTCCTCTCCAAAGGCGACTTCGGGCGCGCCCCGCCCTAGGGTATTGGCTTGTTTTTTTGTCGCTACCATACATATGTATAGCATTGTTTGTATGAGAGTGCAATACTCAATTTTTCGTTACTCAATTCCGAACTGGCCGGCTCCACCAGCGGTGCTATCCTTCTGGACCTTGAACGGGGAGGCTCGCCGCACCATTAGTCATCTCTTTCTTGCCGACGATTATTCACTCACCATCTCCAAGATTTTTTTCGCCACTTGATCGGTGGAGAGTCCGTCTGTCTGGACCGTAAGCTCGGCCCTTTCATAAACGGCGGCACGTTCGCTCTGCAGTGTAGAAAGACGTTTTCTTAACACATGTTCATCAGAACTTTCCGACTCACCGGCATTGCCTTTTAGAAGCGGCCTGTCATGAGTTGTCGCCAGCCTCTCTACCAGTTCGCCTATTTCGGTTTTCAGGTAGACGACTTTGCCTAACTTGAGTAATGCCTCCATATTGCCGGGAGTCATGGGCAGTCCGCCGCCGCAACTGAGAACGAACGAACCGGCTGTGAAGTCATCCAGAAGGCGACTTTCCAATTCTCTAAATCGCTTTTCTCCATCTTCTGCAAAAATGCAGCTGACTGTGCGGTTTTCCTTAGCCTCAATAAGCCTATCCGAGTCGTGAAACGAGAAATTCAACAAGCCGGCCAGAATTTCGCCGACGCTCGTTTTTCCTGCGCCAGGCAAGCCGATGAGAACAATTGGCATGACCTCGCCGGGTCTATTCAGGCCCACTTGTTGACCTATCCTGCGCGTCCTGAACTTGCCAATCCAATTTTTCTGTATGCCGAATCGATTTTGTTATGCGCGTCGATCAAGTTGGGATCCAGTTGTAGAGCGCGTTTGAATTCACCAATAGAGTGCGGATAATCCTTCAGGTTGTAATAGGCAAGTCCCAGACCGTAGTGTGCACTCGGCATATCAGGCGACGTGTTGATTGCTTTCTGGAAATTAAACACTGCTTCGTGATATTCGCCTTTCAATGAATGCATGGTGCCCAGGTTATTGCGCAAAATTGCATTGTGGGGATGGTGCTTGACGGCACGCTCGAGGACGTCCATAGCGCCGTCATGATCGCCTTGAGTGCTGAGCATGGAGGAAAGGTGTCCGGCTGCCTCCAGATTTCTCGGCTCCAGGAGTAATGCTTTTTCGAACTCCAATTTTGCTTTGCCGGTGTCGCCCAGCGATGAATAAGTAAGTGCCAGGCTGGTATGCGAAACGGTGTCTTTCTCATCGAGACGCACTGCTTCTTTGAGCTCTTTTTCGGCGAGCACCAGATTCCCTGAGTGAGCGGCGACGATGCCCAGTTGTTGATGGGCTATGGCTACGCTCGGATCCTTTTCAACGATGGCGTGATACTCACTGACTGCTTCCGGCAATCTTCTTGATTGCATGAGAGCTTGAGCGCGGGCAAGTGATAAAAGTGTTTCTGACGACATTCTTGTTCCGCTTCCCTGTCCCAGTGCCGCTCCTGGTGTTGCTTTAGCGGACGGGGTTGGTTTGCTCAGTTCTGCACCGACTGATATGTCGTGATTCAATTCGTCGAGTTGTGCCACCACTTTGTCGTGCTGACCCAGACTCTCAAACATGCGAGCCAGGTTGCCGTGGGCGGCAGATAGTTCTACATTTACTTTCGAACACGCCAATACTGCTGCTGTTGCACCTTTGATATCGCCAAGCTGTCTGAGTTTTTGGGCTTCAACCGACTTCTCAGCGATTCTTTCTCTGCCTATCGAAACCACTCTGCGAAAGTGATTGATCGCCGTTTCGAAATCGCCGGATTCAGCGTAAATGAGTCCGATCTGGTTGTGCAGGGCAGGATTGTCCGGGTCTGTCTCCAGAGCCTTCAAAAGCTCACGGGCGGCTCCATCTAGCAATTTAACCTGATCTCTTTTCTCGCGCACATTTTTAGATGCTGATAAAACTCCGCCACGGGCAGTCGAAGGCGCTTTGTTGATGATGCCCAGGATCTTTTGCTGCCATTCGTCAATTTTCGGCAGGTTCGGACCGGGAACGCCCAGAAAGGTCAAAGGCAGAACTGGCAGGGTAACGAGGCCTACGGCGGCAAAGAAAACAAAAACAAGACGCCCTCTACCGCGCCTTTCTTTAGGCTGGTTAGAGGTCTGGTCGTAAGATTGTTTTGTCCTGAGTGATTCCAAAATCAGTTGCACCACGCCAGATGCGAAAACTTGAGGAATTGAACTTGTCGGGACCGATGTATTTGGAACCGAGTTTTTTGCAGATGGTTATATATATGCGCTCGTA